>JBKJRD010000008.1:0-17448 GCA_046594885.1 Methylotenera sp.
TTAATTGGTTTTCAAGGTGAATTTTTAACCATGACGCGCGGTACAGGTTTAATGGCGCATATTTTTGATGAATATGCATCGGTTAAACCCGATATGCCAGGTCGTCGCAACGGCGTATTGATTTCAGCGGAACATGGCGAAGCGGTGGCGTATGCGCTGTGGAAACTGCAAGATCGTGGCAAAATGTTTGCGGTGCCTGGTGATAAATTATACGAAGGCATGGTCATTGGTATTCACAGCCGTGATAACGATTTGATTGTTAACCCGATAAAAGGTAAACAATTAACCAACGTGCGTTCATCTGGCACCGATGAAGCGGTGCGTTTGATCACGCCAATCGCATTAACTTTAGAATCGGCCGTCGAGTTTATTGATGATGATGAGTTGGTCGAAATTACGCCAAAAACAATCCGAATTCGTAAACGTTACTTGCTTGAGCATGAACGTAAACGCTCAATGAAGGATTAGTTAACACTCAAAAGCATGCAAAAAAGCCAGCGTAAGCTGGTTTTTTTACGAATTATTAAGGGTTAAGTTGTTGATAAAACCCTGCATACCTACCGTTATTTGTTTTTGATGATGCGTTAATATGGAAAACTTGCGTTTTATCGTGCCGATATTGGTGCGAACAACCATGAGTTTATTAGTTGCTAAGGTATCTTTGACCATAAATTTCGACAGGCAGGCAATGCCTAGTCCAGCAACAGCAGCTTGTTTTATTGCTTCATGGTCATTAAATTGAATGCTACTTTTAAGCTGCCTTATATGTGGTAACAGCGCATGCTCCAAAGCTTCGCGCGTGCCAGATCCAACTTCTCTTAACAACCAATTTTCTGCGTGCAATGCGTTTAACTCTACAATTTGATTATTCATTTTTTGTGCAAGCGGGTGTTTTGGTGACACGACTAATAAAAGCTCATCTTCTATCCATGACGTTACTTGAAGTTCTGACCGATGGCATACGCCCTCTATCAAACCAATATCCACTTCAAAGTTGACTAATTTTTCTATGATTTCGCCAGTGTTGGCAACAGTTACTTCTGTAGCTGGAATTTTGTAAGCAATTTCAACACCCTGCGACTGCCAGAAATGCGCTAATAATTCGGGCAAAAGATAATTACCAATGGTGAAACTAGCACCTATTTTTAGCTGGCTAGGGGGATTTTTCGTGAATGACAGCTCTAAAATTGTGGCGTTATCCATTAAAACCAGTGCCTGTGGCAGCATCGCGCGCCCATGATCATTTAGCATTAAACGTTTACCAATACGATCAAATAGCTGTACGTTTAACGCTTTTTCTAATTCTGCTATTGACGCACTAATGGCTGATTGCGATAAGGCGATGACTTCTGCTGCAGCGGTTGTACTGCCGCTTTGCGCAATAGCGATGAATATTTGTAGTTGCCTTAATGTAATGCGCATATCCATCCTCCATCATAAAATATTCCGATTAAATTCTCATACCAGTTTTATTGGTAGATTATACATAAATAATCTATTTTATTTATTTACACGATGCCTGTAAAGTGCATCACAACCATCAATAACAAAGTCTCTTAATAACTCACTTATGCAAATGTTAATCAAAAATTATCTGCCAGGTATTGGGTTAAGTCTAAACATCGCATTAGTCTCACTGCTATTATCTCAAATCACTTGGCTGCAAAATCATGCCATTGGCACACTCAGTATCGCGATTATTCTCGGTATATTCTTGGGTAATACGCTGTATTCAAGTATCGCAGCGCACTGCGCAAAAGGGGTATTGTTTTCTAAGCAACGCTTATTACAACTAGGCATTATTTTTTACGGCTTTAGATTAACGTTTGCCGATATTGCACATGTAGGTGCGAATGGTGCTTTGATTGATGCACTAGTGCTGACAAGTACCTTTGCCTTAGCTTGGGTAATAGGCCATAAAGTTTTTAAGTTAGATACAAACACCGTTATTTTAATTGGCGCGGGTAGCTCAATTTGCGGTGCTGCCGCAGTGATGGCGACCGAGCCTGTAGTGAAAGGGCATGCTGAGCAAGTGTCTGTTGCAGTCTCTACTGTGCTGGTATTTGGCACAATCAGTATGTTGTTATACCCAGCATTATTTCAATGGAATTTAAGCTGGCATTTTTTTCCAACTAGTGCTGAAGCATTTGGTGTTTTTACAGGCTCTACCGTGCATGAAGTACCGCAAGTCGTTGCAGCGGCAAAACCATTGGGCGATGCTGCCACTAACACGGCTGTGATTGCCAAAATGGTACGCGTGATGATGTTAGCGCCATTTTTGATTCTGTTATCACTTTATGTGGCACGCACTAAATCATCTCATAATCACGCGGAAGTCACATGCAAAGCACCCATTACGATTCCATGGTTTGCCGTTATTTTTATCGCAGTGGCTGGGCTTAATTCATTGGATTTTATATCTAAAAGCGTAGTCTCGACCGCTGTGAATATTGACACTTTATTGCTTGCGATGGCAATGGCAGGCTTAGGATTGGGTACGCATTTTTCGGCAATTAAACAGGCTGGTATTAAACCTATGTTGCTGGGTGCGGTTTTGTTTAGCTGGTTAATTATCGGTGGTGCGTTTATCAATATGAGCGTAACGGCATGGCTTATTTAAAAGTTTGCTAGTACGTTGTCAAACATCCACTGATTGAATGTATGCTGCATAAAGTTATTTATCCATTTAATTTACCAACTTAAAAGTGCCTAATGCATTTAGAAAAGGATCATCCATGTTTAGATTCATCAGCTTTTACACATTATCAGCATTATTGGTTGGCAATGCCCAGGCACAAGATACAACACCCTCTATATCCGCGCATGCAGATTGCCCCAGCATCAGCATGAAACACGGCGCCATGACAGTACCTGCGCAACCTTTCGTTGTTAGTAACAGCATCTCGTTTGCCGACCTGATGGATCAATCGATGGCCATCATGAATCAAGGCATGGCACAGGCCCCTATGCTCGGCAATCCTGACCATGATTTTGCCAGCATGATGATTCCGCATCATCAGGGCGCAGTGGATATGGCAAAGATTGAGCTGCTTTATGGAAAGGACCCGGCACTGCGGCGGCTGGCTCAGGAAATCATCGTCAGCCAAGGCTCAGAAATCGCAGTGATGCAAATGAGTCTTCAGCAATTCGTTGGCACGCACCCCAATAACACATCAAAAGGCCATCGTCATGAATAAATTATTTGCCACGACATTGCTCAAGTTAGCGCTACTGCCCATATTTGCAAACAGCGCTTATGCAGGCCAAGCGCCACTTGCAGCCAGCGCGCCAGACATAACCATTAGTAGCAAGGATCGTGTTTACCTGAGCGACCAAACATCTAATACCGTTTCTGTGGTCGATCCACTGACTGAAAAGCTGCTCGGCGTTATCCGTCTGGGTGATCCTACTCCAGGCAACTTAAGCCCGCTGTATAAGGGCCAGCTATTGGTTCATGGCATGGGTTTCTCGTCTAAGGACAATACGCTGGCAGTGGTGTCTATAGGCTCAAACTCAGTGTCATTTATCAACACGCAAACCAACCTGGTCAAGCACACCAGCTATATCGGCCGTTCACCGCACGAGGCTATGTTTACGCCTGATGGTAAGGAAGTATGGGTGACCGTGCGTGGTGAAGATTACATTCAGGTGTTAGATGGCAAGACCTATGCGCCAATTAATCGCATTACCGTGCCCAACGGGCCGGGCATGACCATATTCTCGCCAGATAAGCCTTACGGTTACGTTTGCTCCAGCTTTTCTCCAGAAACGGTTGTTATCAATATGCAGTCCCACGCTATTATTGGCCGTGTTAAACAGGCCTCCCCCTTTTGCCCCGATATTGCGGCAACACCAGACGGCAAGCAGGTTTGGTTGACTTTGAAAGACATAGGCAAGACCCAAGTAATTAATGCCAGGCCACCATTTAATACCATCGCATTGCTGGATACCGGGCCACTGACTAATCACGTCAATTTCGTCCACAACAGCCATGGCCAGTTCGCCTATGTCACCATCGGTGGACTCAATATGGTCAAAGTATTCAGCACCGACGAGCATCCGCATCAGGTCGCTAGCATTGCCACTGGCCCATTGCCGCATGGTATATGGCCATCTGGTGATGGTACACGTATCTATGCTGGGCTAGAAAACGCCAATGCCGTGGCAGTCATCGATACTTTGAATAATCGGGTGGTCACTAATATCGATACTGGGCAATCGCCGCAGGGCATGGTGTATATCCCAAATGCAGTGCAGAATGGCAGTGGCCTCGATAACTTGGTTGCCATCGATGAGGCTGCAGAGGCTGTGCATATAACGCTATGTAGTACAGATGCTAGCAGTGCTCAGACGTCGGTGACGCTGAATAATCAGGGTCTGATTGATTTGTTACAATCTGCTGTGACCGGGCTGAAACCTAAGAAATCCTATGTGCTGGCGCTTTCAGCAAATATCGATGGATCTGGCACACTTGAGCCCATTGCCAATTTCATGACTAACCCTGCGGGCGCGGCGATTGTGACGGCGGTGGGGCCGCTACGCAAGACTGTAACAGGCAATGAAAATGCGCCTAGGCGTTATCTGGTAATTGCCGCTATCAATGAGGGCAAGATCGGCCCAGCTTTGCAAGTGCAACGCTAGTAACTTTCAGATATGCCAGAAAATTTAAGGAACGCTATGATGCATACTCGATCAGATTTCAATTATGCCCCTAGTTTTATCTATGCTTTTGTGGCAGGAGCGATCGCCATTGCAATCAATACAGGCGTGCTGCAAATGGCAGACTGGATTCCGTTGCAAACCGCGCGCGGCGGGTTACTTAAACTCATTACGCAACTGCTGGGTGACCAGTTCAATAGCAGCGCATTAGCCAGATTTTGGCTTGGTGCCGGCTTGCTCTCGCCTGATACAGCTATCTTTAAGCTCGGTTTTCATGTGCTGGTGGGGCTGCTTATGGCTGAGTTTTATGCTTTTGTGCTTGAACCTTTGCTTGCAGGTAATGCATGGATAAAAGGCCTGATTTATGCCCTCATCGTATGGCTGGCAAACGCTTTTCTTGTATTGCCGCTGACAGGGGAAGGTATCGCTGGGAGCCGACACTTGAGTTTGGCAGGCATGGCCTATTTCGCGGCTGCTCATACCGTGTTTTTTGTGTTGTTATCTTTGATTTATGCTCGATTAAAAGATATTGCGATCAATTAAATATGCTTAAGCTATTAGTTCAAAAGGAGTTACGTCGATATGAATGTTAATAAAGAAGAAACAATTAAAAACCGCAGGCAGTTTTTACTGGGAGCGGGGGCTGGTTTATTAAGTCTTATGGTGTCAAATAGATCATGGGCAGCCGTTTCGGAAACCATGCCATTTGGCAATGGTGAGCGCGAAATGATTGCTTATCCACAAAAGCGTAAATTGATGCGTATTACCTCACGCCCGCCGCATTTAGAAACGCCGTTTGAAGTGTTTAATGAAAGCGTGCTAACGCCTAATGACGCATTCTTCGTACGCTATCACTTAGCCAATATGCCGATGTCGATTGACCCAAATACGTATCAACTCACTGTCTCTGGCCATGTGGATAAACCTATTTCACTATCACTTAACGCCTTAAAAGCCATGAAAAAAGTACAAATGGTTGCGGTAAATCAATGCTCTGGCAACAGTCGCGGCTTTTCTACCCCTAGAGTGTTTGGTGCACAACTGGGCAATGGCTCTATGGGGAACGCGCGTTGGGCAGGGGTCACAGTTAAAAGCGTGCTGTCCCTTGCTGGCGTGAAACAAGGCGCTACATTGGTTGCTTTTAATGGCTTAGATGCGCCTGTGTTACCAACGACTTCTGACTTTATTAAAACATTAGCCATAGAGCATGCCATGGACGGCGAGCCGATGCTAGCTTGGGAAATGAACGGTGAAGAGTTACCGTTTTTAAATGGCTATCCAATCAAGCTGATCGTGCCAGGTTATTTTGGCACCTATTGGGTGAAACATTTAAGTGACATTAGGGTGCTTAATACTGCGTTTGAAGGTCATGACAGCTTTTTTATGAACACGGCTTATCGCGTGCCAGATAACGATTGTCTATGTGTGCCAGCAGGTACAGTGCCATCAAAAACCAAAGCGATTACCAAACTTAAAGTACGCGCTTTTGTCACTAATATCGAGGCAAACCAAAGCCTTAAATTAGGCAACACTGTACGCTTAAAAGGTATTGCTTTTGATGGCGGCAGTGGCATTAAAAAAGTGGAGTTGTCCACTGATAACGGCGCCAGTTGGCAATTGACTCAACTGGGTCAAGATTTAGGTCGTTATTCGTTTCGCGGGTGGCAATACAATTATAAGCCCAGCCAAAAAGGTGAGTTGATATTAATGGTTCGCGCAACCAGTCATACAGGTGAAACACAACCAATGATGGCAACCTGAAACCCAGGTGGCTATATTCGCAATGCCATTGAAACCACTAAAATTCGTGTTGTTTAGGAAATATGATGATTAAAAACAGCTTAATTAACACAGTTATATCACTGTTATTAATGGTTTCAAGCCACGCTTTTGCTGCGCCTAAAACAATGACATTACCGCCAGAAACAGCGCAATTAAAAAAATCTATTCACCCTGGCTATATAATCGCACAACAAAAATGCAGTATTTGTCACTCTGCCGATTATATTAATTTGCAACCGCCTGGCATGAATCTATCGCAATGGACTAAAGAAGTGACTAAAATGCAACATGCTTATGGCGCGCCATTAACTAATCAGGATATTCAAGTCATTAGCGAATATCTTGCCACGACTTACGGTAACGAAAAGGCCGCAGTGACAACAAAAGTTAAAACTAAAATAGCCGCGCCTGTGAAAACTGCAAACGTGATGGATGTAAAAACTTTGCTCGCTAACAATACTTGTTTGAGTTGTCACGCCATTAAGCAAAAAGTGCTTGGCCCTTCTTATCACGATGTGGCAGAGCGCTATCGAAAAAATCCAAAAGCCATAGAAACTGTGATGGCAAATATTAAAGCAGGTGGTGTGAACAAATGGGGTGCCACACCCATGCCGCCTTTTGCTGGTTTGAGCGATGCGGAATTAAAAGTGCTAGCTAAATTTGTGTTAAGTCAATAAAGTTGTTATTTTAATCGCTGAAACGACTATGCCTGAACATATAAAAAATACTATCGCCAATCCTATTATTGCGGATCCGCGTGTATTTTTTGCGGCAGAAAGAACCTTGCTGGCTTGGGTGCGCTCTGGTTTGGGAATTATTGCGATTGGTTTTGTGGTGGCAAAATTTGGTTTATTTTTACAATTGTTAACCGCACAATATGCACAAAAAGCCGTTTCACAAAGTGCCTTTGCACATTATTTAGGCTCTGCTTTAGTGTTAAGTGGTGTTTTAGTGGTGGTGCTTGCACAATATAATCATCAGCATTTTTTAAAAACACTGATGCCGCAAGACATTCCTTATCAGGCAATCAAATACTTGCCAATATTGCTGTCAAGCTTAGTAAGCCTTGTTGGAGTAGTATTGGCAGGCTATCTAGTCTTTACCTAAAAGCCAAATGCACACAGTTTACTCGACACCCTGACTCGCCAAGTAATCTTCATAATTACCGGTAAAATCGATAATGCCGTCGGCTTTGATTTCCAATATTCTAGTCGCAATCGAGCTGACAAACTCGCGATCGTGACTCACAAAAAATAGCGTACCCTTGTATTTATCCAAAGCAATATTAAGCGCCTCAATCGATTCCATATCCATGTGATTGGTCGGTTCATCCATTAGCATCACATTGGTGCGGGCAAGCATCATTTTGCCGTATAACATGCGACCTTTTTCGCCGCCGGATAATACTTTGACGGATTTTTTAGTATCGTCACCGCCAAATAACAAACGGCCCAACATGCTGCGTACCACTTGGTCGTCATCACCTGTTTGGCGATACAGTGTCATCCACTCAAATAAATCTTCACCATTTTCAAATTCGTATTCGTGATCTTGCGCAAAATAGCCGATGGTGGCTTTTTCTGCCCATTTTATTTCACCATGTTTTGGCCTTAAATCTCTGGCTAAGCAGCGTAAAAAGGTCGTTTTACCAATACCGTTTTCGCCAATAATGGCCACTTTTTCGCCTGCTTCAAACATTAGCTCAACATCGTTGAATAATATTTTATCAAAACCGTGGCTGACTTTTTTTAGCTCTACTGCGTTACGGTAAAGCTTTTCGCGCTCATCATATTCAAAACGAATAAACGGATATTGACGGCTGGAAGGTTTAAATTCTTCAATTTTAATTTTATCAATCTTCTTGGCACGGCTGGTGGCTTGTTTGGCTTTTGAAGCGTTGGCAGAGAAACGCCGCACAAAGTCTTGTAACTCGGCCACCATTTGCTTGGCTTTATCGTTATCTTTAGTGGCCTGCGCGCGGGCTGCGGTACTCGCTTCCATGTAATCGTCATAATTACCTGGATACATGGCGATTTTGCCGTAATCCATATCGCAAGTGTGCGTACATACTTGGTTTAAAAAGTGGCGGTCATGCGAAATAATCACCATGGTGCAATCGCGGTTATTCAGCACATCTTCCAGCCAGCGAATCGTGTTAATGTCCAAGTTATTGGTAGGCTCATCTAACAATAAAATATCTGGGTTAGAAAATAAGGCTTGTACTAACAATACGCGCAATTTCCAGCCTGGCGCGACCGCACTCATTAAGCCATTATGCTGCTCAGTAGGAATGCCCACCCCAAGCAATAATTCGCCTGCGCGTGCCTCTGCAGTGTAGCCGTCATATTCGGCAAATACGCCTTCTAGTTCGGCCGCGCGCATGTAATCATCTTCTGTCGATTCTAAATTCGCGTAGATAGCATTTTTTTCAGTATTGGCCGCCCACATCTCTTCGTGACCCATCATCACGACGTCTAATACGCGTTGATCTTCGTAAGCGAATTGGTCTTGATGCAAAAAAGCCATACGTTCATGGCTATCGATTGAAATATTGCCCGCGCTGGGGACTAATTCGCCAGCCAATATTTTCATATAGGTAGATTTTCCACAGCCGTTGGCGCCGATTAAACCATAGCGATTACCATCGCCAAATTTGACTGAAATGTTTTCAAATAGTGGCTTTGCGCCAAATTGCATGGTGATATTGTTGCTGATTAACACGGAAATACCTTAAAAAATTGAATGTTATGTTGAATGTTGATGTGAGAATTGATGCGACTTACGGATGATTAAGCTTCAAATTTGTTATAAATAACCACGTCACGCATCGCCAATTGTCCTGCGCGTGGCAGGGCAGGCTTAATTGCTTTGCCAACCGTAATAAACATGGCGGGCATGTGGTCTGAGGGCAAGTTTAATAAATGGCCCACCGCATCAAAATCAAAACCGTCCATTGGACAAGTGTCGTAACCCATCTCTTTTGCCGCCAGCATAATGGTTTGCGCAACAATGCCGCAGCTACGCATTGCCTCATCACGTTGCACACGTTCATTATTTTCATAATAATGCCCAATGGCAGGCACCAGATAATCTTGCACAGCTTGTGGCGCATTTTGCCAATAACGCTGTGGCTGTTTGGCCCAAGCTTGCAAATCGGCAGTTAACACAATGAGTAAAGACGCTTCTTCCACTTGCGCTTGATTCCAGCTAACGGCACGAATTTGTTGACGTAACACAGGATCTGTTACCACCACAAAACGCCAATGTTGAATATTAAATGCAGTAGGCGAAAGCATGGCGAGCGCTAGTAATGACTCAATTTCTGCTTGGGTCATTTTGTGATGTGTGTCGTAATGCTTAATCGAGCGGCGCGTTTGTATGGCTTCAATAACGTTCAAAATACTTAACCTCAAAAAATCATCAATATTGAATAAAACTTTTGATCAAATAATGCTTAAAAATCGTGCAAAAAATAGGCTTAACTATGAATAGTTTAGCCATAGTGCACAGCAGTAATGATCAATTCCTGATTACCAGCAGGGCGCAACCAAATAACCACATCATCGACTTTATGTCCAATTAAGGCTTGCCCAAGAGGCGATGTGTAGCTGATTTTGTTGGCTTTAATATCCGCTTCATCTTCACCTACAATTGCATAGATGTGGTTGTTCCCAGTTTCATCTTGCACGCTAACTACTGCGCCAAATACAATCTGTTCACTGTCAACATTTGGTTGGGTGATAAGCGCACTTTCTAAGCGCGCCGCTACATAGCGTAAATCCCGATTAACCACCGCCAATTGCTGCATGGCTGCTTGATCGTCTTTTTTAATACTTAAATCTAAACGTTTTTTTTCTAAAGCATGCGCCAATTTTTCTAACTGAGCATAACCATTCGGCGTGACATAGTTGGCATGCAGACTCACCGGCCGCTCTGGCACGTCAGTACCAGCGTGCTCTAAATCATCTTCTTTAACAAATCCGCGGCTCATAAAAGTTTAAGCCAAGCTTAAAATCATTAAGCTTGGCTTTTAGGCTTAATTTTAATTAAATGGGTGTATCAATAAATGCAATGGTGACATCGTTGTAAGCAGCTAAGTCGGTTAATTGTTGACGCGTTTCTTTGGCGCCCACCACAATCACTTTTGCACCACTGATTTTTTCTTTGTTATTGGTTAGCGCTTTTGCCAATGTTGTTGCAGTTAATGATTCATCTTCACCAGCCACAATGACAGTGCGCGTTTTAAGCGCAAGGCTACTGACAATGGCCACTACTTTTCCATTGTTCACGCCTTTTTCAACCGCAGCATTTGCAAATTGTGGCGCAACAAACCCTGTGGGCGCATCAATAAATATCAATGTATTTTTTTCATCAGGATAGGTGGCATTAACCACTGCAAAAATCCTTTGCGGTTGCTGATTGTAAGCGTGTTTATCAGTCACACAGGCAGCAATCAGCAGCGTTAACATACTTAACACTAAAATTTGCATGAATTTCATGATTAACTCCCTTTCTTTATACATCGCATCATAACATATCAAAAAACGTAAGCTATTGATAAAATTAAAAAATTATTCCCATTCAATGGTTGCAGGCGGTTTACCTGAAATATCGTACACCACGCGGTTGATGCCACGCACTTCATTAATGATGCGATTCGATACTTTGCCTAACAGCGCATAAGGCAATTCTGCCCAATGCGCAGTCATAAAGTCTGAGGTGACAACTGCACGCAAAGCGACCACATAATCATAAGTGCGCCCGTCGCCCATCACGCCAACCGACTTAACCGGTAAAAATACTGCAAAAGCTTGGCTGGTGAGGGCATACCAGCTTTTACCAGTTTTTTCGTCAATGGTATTACGCAATTCATCAATAAAAATTGCGTCAGCACGGCGTAATAAATCGGCGAATTCAGTTTTTACTTCGCCCAAGATACGTACACCTAAACCAGGCCCTGGGAATGGATGGCGATATACCATATCATGCGGCAAACCAAGTGCCACGCCTAATTCGCGCACCTCATCTTTAAATAAATCGCGTAAAGGTTCTAATAATTTTAAGCCCAATTTTTCTGGCAAGCCGCCTACATTATGATGGCTTTTAATCGTCACGGCTTTTTTAGATTTTGCCCCACCAGATTCAATCACATCGGGATAAATGGTGCCTTGAGCAAGCCATTTGGTGCCTTTATGGCCGCCCGTGCCGGCTTTTAATTTTGCGGCTTCTGTTTTAAAAACTTCCACAAACTCGCGCCCAATGATTTTACGTTTGGCTTCAGGCTCGCTCACATTATTTAAATGCCCCATAAATTGGGCTGTGGCATCGACGCGAATCACGTTAACATGCAGCCGTCCTGCAAACATTTCCATCACCATATCGCCTTCGTTCAAGCGCAACAGGCCGTGGTCTACAAATACGCAAGTGAGCTGGTCGCCAATGGCACGGTGAATTAATGCCGCTGCAACGGAGGAATCGACGCCGCCTGATAAGCCTAAAATCACTTCTTCATTGCCCACTTGCGCTTTAATTTTGGCCACCGCTTCTGCAATATAATCACCCATAATCCAATCGGGTTTTACTTGGCAAATATCTAACACAAAACGTTCCAGCATGGCTTGGCCCAGTTTGGTATGCGTCACTTCCGGATGAAACTGTACGCCGTAAAAAAGGCGTGTTTCATCGGCAAACGCGGCAATCGGCGTAGTGTCGTTACTGGCAATAACTTTGAAATTTGGAGGCAATTCAGTGACTTTATCGCCGTGGCTCATCCATACGTCAATCAAGCCGTGGCCTTGCTGGTTGGTTCTATCTTGAATATCTTTAAATAAAGCAGAATGCCCACGCGCGCGGATTTCAGCGTAACCAAATTCACGTTTAGCACCAGCTTCTACTTTGCCACCTAATTGCTGTGCCATGGTTTGCATGCCATAGCAAATACCCAAAACAGGCACGCCCAACTCAAACACGGCTTGCGGCGCCGTATCGGTTTCCGCTTCGTACACGCTGGCGTGGCTGCCTGACAGAATAATGCCATCTGCCTTAAAGTTACGCACAAAATCATTTGAAACATCGCAAGGATGAATTTCACAATATACATGCGCTTCGCGCACACGGCGAGCGATAAGCTGAGTGACTTGCGAGCCAAAATCAAGAATCAGGATTTTTGAGTGAGACATGTTTTATCAACGCTAAAAGTTAAGGGCAAATGGCTTTATCAATAAACCATTCGCCCAAATTTAAATAAATGAATCAATTTTGAGTGTTAAGTACGTCAATACTTAACACTTATTTTTAGTCAATTCTGTAATTAGGTGCTTCTTTGGTAATTTGCACATCATGCACATGGCTTTCGCGCATGCCTGCACTGGTTATTTGCACAAACTCGGCTTTTTCGCGCATTTGGCTAATATTTTCTGCGCCAACGTAACCCATTGAAGCACGTAAGCCGCCCATTAGCTGGTGAATCACCGCCAATACACTGCCTTTGTAAGGCACGCGGCCTTCAATACCTTCTGGCACTAACTTGTCTGCATTGCCGTTATTGTCTTGAAAATAGCGGTCACTAGAGCCTTTTTGCATCGCGCCAATTGAACCCATGCCGCGGTACGATTTATAAGAGCGACCTTGGAATAATTCCACTTCACCGGGCGCTTCTTCAGTGCCGGCAAACATGCCGCCTAACATGACCGAATAAGCACCTGCTGCAATGGCTTTTGAAATATCACCAGAGAAACGAATGCCGCCATCGGCAATAAATGGTACGCCCGTGCCGCGCAATGCCTCTTCTACATTGCTAATGGCAGAAATTTGCGGCACACCAACGCCAGCAACAATGCGCGTGGTGCAAATAGAGCCTGGGCCAATCCCGACTTTAACACCATCGGCCCCTGCATCGACCAACGCTTTGGCGGCATCCGCAGTGGCAATATTGCCGCCAATGACTTCAATGTTTGGATAATTTTTCTTCACCCAATTGACGCGGTCTAATACACCTTGTGAATGACCGTGAGCAGTATCGACCACAATTACATCGACTCCCGCCGCTGCCAATGCCGCCACGCGCTCTTCAGTTTCAGCACCTACACCAACCGCTGCACCTACACGCAAGCGGCCTTTGCTATCTTTGCAAGCAAATGGATGGTCATGCGACTTTTGAATATCTTTAACCGTAATTAAGCCTTTCAGTGTATCGATTTCATCAATCACCAATACGCGCTCTAGGCGATATTGATGCAGCAAATGCATCACTTCTTCTTTGCTGGCACCTTCGCGCACGGTGATTAAACGACTACGTGGCGTCATAATATTGCTAATGGCTTGGTCTAGATTGGTTTCAAAACGCAAATCGCGATTAGTCACAATGCCGACTATCTTGTCGCCATCGACGACTGGCAAGCCAGAAATTTTATGCTTGTGGGTTAACGCCAAAACATCGCGCACCGTCATGTGTGGCTGAATCGTGACTGGGTCGTTCACTACGCCGGATTCAAAACGTTTAACGCGTGAAACATGCGCTGCTTGTTCGGCTGCGGTCATGTTTTTGTGGATAATGCCAAGTCCGCCTTCTTGCGCCAATGCAATGGCTAATGGCGCTTCGGTTACCGTATCCATCGCGGCTGAGACCAGTGGAATATTGAGTTTGATGTTGCGGGTGAGTTGCGTGCTAAGATTCACTTCGCGAGGCATAATCACAGAATGCGCGGGAACGAGTAAAACATCATCAAAAGTCAGAGCTTGTTGCAGCAAACGCATGAGTAATCCTTATTTCCAAAACGAGATTATACCGATTTGCAACACTTATTAAAAGTTGAAGCACTAAATTTATCCTGCGAGATGAAATGTATTTAGAATGCATCTATTTAGCGAAAAAATGGGCATAATTGTAAACATAATGCGTTAAGTCACGTTTAATGTGTTGGTAGGTTAACCAGGGGTTTAAATGAAGTCTGTATATTTTATAGTGATGATGGTTTTGTTAAGTGCCTTGCCTGCAACAAGCCAAGCCGAAATTTACAAATGGAAAGATAAAGAAGGCAACACGCGTTACTCTGATACGCCGCCGCCTTCTAATATTCAATCGAAAAATATTGGCGTAAAAAAATCAGCTGTTCCCGCTGGTAAGCAGCCTTTGTCGCCTGTCACCGATTCAGCAACAGCTCCCTTGCCAGTCATTAGCAAAGATAATGTTCTAGAAGTGCCAGCAAAAACGGCTGAAGATGTTGCTGCTGAGCAACGTCAACAAAAAGCAGAAAATGAAAAAAATAATAAGCGTGAAAAAGAAATTCAAGCTAAATTAAAAGCAGAAAATTGCAAGGCGGCAAAAGAGAATTACGCCTCGTATGCGCAGGGCGGCAGAGTGTATAAAATGAACGAAAACGGCGAGCGCGAATATATGGATGATGCGGGCTTGAAATTAGGTGCAGAAAAAGCGCGTGGACAAATGGCGCAATTTTGCAACTAAGTTAACGGCTGTTTTAATGGATTGCGTATAAAACTTAACCCTTTTTTTGGGGTAAAAATAAGGGTTAAGTTTACGTTTATTTAGTATTTGTTTAAGCCTCAGAACCATCATCTCCGCCACCTTTTTTGCGAGCATGCACCAGTGGCGCATTGCCTGCGTAAAGCTATTTCATTACCTTTCCATCCGCAGCACGTTGTTTACGCACTTCTTTAGGGTCTGCAATCAATGGGCGATAAATTTCGATGCGATCTAAGTGGCGCAAATTGGCATCTAGCCTTGATAGCTTGCCAAAAATACCAATTTTATTCACTGCCAAATCAATTTCAGGAAACTTAGCTAAAATACCCGATGATTGAATGGCCTGCTCTGCAGTTGCGGGTGTAGTCAGCTGTATTGGGATAATCAATTGGTTTGCAGGTAGCGCATAGGCAACTTCTACGGTGATTGTTTCATTATCCATATTTTAAATACTCTCTTTTTTATTCAAATAAATCTTATCTGCACGCGCCACAAAACCGTCCACAAACGTATTGGCAATATGGCTAAACACAGGCGCAATGATTTTTTCTAAAAAAACATTGGCGAATTCATAGTTCAACTTAAATTCAATTTTGCAGGCATCTGCCCGCAGTGAGATAAAATGCCAACTTCCATCTAAATGTTTAAAAGGGCCATCTTTTAGTTGAATCACCATGTGGTTTGGAAAAGTCTTGTTATTTTGCGTGGTGAAATGCTGCTTGATGCCATGATAATTAATATGCAGCGTCGCGCTGGTTTTTTTATCCGTTCGTTCTAATAAATCCACGCCGCCGCACCACGGTAAAAATTGCGGATAGTCTTCTACCGCATCGACCAAGGCATACATTTGCTCGGCTGAGTGCATCACCAATACGTTTTTTTGAACCACATTCATCGTTTAAGATTTATTATCCACCGCAATACTAGCGTAAAATACTATTTTAAGTCATAAATAGCCAATATCTGCAACATGAGTATCGCCCAAAACAAAAAAGCTTTTTTCGATTATTTTATTGAAGACAAATTTGAAGCAGGAATCGTGTTAGAAGGCTGGGAAGTCAAAGCCATTCGCGACAATCGCGTCAACTTGAAAGAAGCCTATGTCATTATTCAGCGCGGTGAAATTTATATCATTGGCTGCCACATCACGCCATTGGGCGCGGCTTCTACGCATATCCGTCCAGATGCGATTCGCACTCGTAAGTTGTTGTTACATAATGAGGAAATCATTAAATTAATTGAAAAAGTAGATCGCGCAGGTTATACCATCGTGCCGCTAGATATGCATTTTTCAAAAGGCCGCGTCAAAATACAAATCGGCTTGGCAAAAGGCAAAAAACAACACGATAAACGCGACACTGAAAAAGCCCGTGATTGGGAGCGCGAAAAAGGCCGCATTATGCGCGCGCACAACAAATAGCTGGCGTGCTACCCAAATAATTTAAGTCAATTTTTTAGTTTAATTGACTAATTAGTAATAATTTTAGCGGTCTATTTTATGCAGTATTTGGGGGATTAATGCTGGTAAATCTTCCGCCATTAAGCCCAACCCAAAAGCCTTTGCCGCCTCAGCGTGTATCCAAGTAGCCGCCGCTGCTGCATAAAAAGGCGTCATGCCTTGTGCCATCAAACCAGTAATCATGCCTGCTAGCACGTCACCAGAGCCGCCAGTGGCTAAAGTTGGCGGCGCTGGTTGATTAATGATGGTGCTACCATCTGGCGCGGCAATAATCGTTTCACTGCCTTTTAGCACAATGGTTGCACCACAATTTTCTGCCGCGCGCTGCACGCTTAATATGCGCTTATTGTCATCTAGACTAAATAAACGTTTAAATTCGACTTCGTGCGGGGTTAATACACAAGGGCTTTGAATCGCGCGGCCTAAAGTGATGAGGTCGTCTTGGCAAACGCTAATGGCGTCTGCATCAATCACCACGGGTTTTTGCTGGTTTAATATTGCAAAAAGCGCCGCGCGCGTTTTCGCATTAACGCCTGCGCCTGGCCCAATTAAATAGCTGTTAATGCGTGGGTCATTTATGTGTGCATTAAATTCTATCGTACTTTGGTAGCCGCGCACCAAAATGCTAGTAAGCGCACTGGCATAAATCGAAAAAGCGATTTCTGGTACTAAAAGTGCCGTTAAGCCGCTACCAATGCGCGCCGCAGCATACGCTGCTAAGCGCGCTGCGCCGGTAATGGGGTAGCCACCGATAATTAAGCTATAGCCACGGCTATATTTATGGCTGGCAGGGGTTAGTTTAGGTAATAATGCGCGCCATAAATCGGGGTGATTAAGCATACTAATGGCGTGATTTTTTTGCGTCATATGTTCATTCTAATAGTTGATTATGAAACATACTATTAAAAAAGCAAGAGAGGGCTAATCGCGAGTATAATATAAATATTGCGTGCCTACTAAGGCATAGTCAAGTCTTAAGAAAGTGCATTGAAACACAATGGGGCTGACCAGGTTTCGACGTGGGTTACAAAGCAGTGCAGGGCATACCGAGGCTCAGATTACCTCG
>JBKJRD010000055.1:0-25857 GCA_046594885.1 Methylotenera sp.
CTGTTGCCCGTTTCATAATGAAAAATCACCCAGTTTTACCGTTAGCCCCACCAAGCAGTTTTATCACTGTTTCGGCTGCGGTGCACATGGCACCGCGATTGGTTTTTTAATGGAATATGCTGGCTTAAGTTTTGTAGAAGCCATCAATGATTTGGCCAAAAATGTCGGTATGATTGTGCCGCAAGAGCAATCTTCGCCCGCTTCGCGCGAGGCTGACGCCGCTAATAAAAGCCAAAAATTAGGTTTGCAAGAAACTTTGCATCAAGCGGCTAATTATTACAAAACACAGTTAAAAGAAAGCTCGCGCGCAATTGAATATCTAAAAGGGCGGGGGTTAAGTGGTGTAGTTGCTGCTAAATTTCAAATTGGTTACGCGCCGGCTGGATGGCAAAATTTACAAGAGGTGTTTTCGAATTACGAAAACCAAGTTCTGCAAACGGCTGGTTTGGTGGTTGAAAACGAGCAAGGTAAACGTTATGACCGTTTTCGTGATCGCATTATGTTCCCCATTCATGACCAGAAAGGGCAAGTGATTGGGTTTGGCGGAAGGGTGATTAACCCAGAAGACACGCCAAAATATTACAACTCACCAGAAACGCCGCTATTTCAAAAAGGCCATGAATTATACGGCTTGTTTGTAGCAAGACGCGCGATTCGCGATGCGGGACGCGTGTTGGTGGTTGAAGGGTATATGGATGTGGTAGCGCTGGCGCAATATGGTATTGAGTATGCGGTAGCCGCTCTGGGCACGGCGACAACGCCGTTTCATATCACTAAGTTAATGCGTCAAACCGATGAAATTGTATTTTGTTTTGATGGTGATAATGCAGGCCGCACCGCCGCTTGGCGTGCAGCCATGAATGCGCTACCGGCATTAACCGATGGCCTAAAATTACGGTTTTTATTTCTACCCAAAGAGCACGACCCTGATACTTATGTGCGTGAGTTCGGCAAAGAAAAATTTGAAGGCGAGATGCAAAGTGCCATGCCGCTTTCGCAATATATTATTGCGCATTTAAGTGAGCAAAACCCGCTTAATGCGCAAGAGGATTTAATAAAATTTGTGCAAGATGCCGCCCCAATTTTACTGGAAATAAAAGCGCCACTTAATGCACTTTACATGCGCAAAAAAGTTGCTGAATTAGCTGGCCTATCTTTAGAAGCGCTTGAACAAAAACTAAAATTACCTAAACCCAATAAAGTGCTTGCCAAAGCGACGCAAAAACAATCGCGTGCGCCGCTATCAATCGAAAAGCGCTTTGTGTTGATGTTAATCATGCAACCTAACTTGGCGAAACCTGAGCACTTAAATTTTGGTTTGGGATTTAGCGAGCAAGATGTGTTGCTAAAAGTCACGATTAATGCGGCATTGCAACAACCACAATCTAAACCAGCGGCAATATTACATAGTATTGAGCCGCAAGTTGAGCCGCGATTATTGCGTGAAATCCAGCGTGAGTTACAGATGTTAGATGAAAGTTTAAACTTTGAACTTGAATTTAACGGTGCTTGTACCCAATTAATGGAGGCGACACAGCAAAAGCGCGAAAGTCATCTATTGGATATGTTGAAAGAAAAACCATTTAGCGCATTGACGGAACAAGAGCGCGCGATGCTCAAGAATTTGACCTTAAAAAAGTAGTTAAGTATTGAGCTTGTGCAATATAAAAGTATTTTTAAACGCTTAATTTTTGAAAATACAAACCAAAACAACTAGTTAAAAAAATCTTCAAATGCGGATTTTAATCACAGTTCACAGCGACACTTGGTAAAACACCGCATATTTTGCTTAAAAAATAACACTTTTTGCAGTATAATTTAGGGTTGTTCGTCACCAATAAAAATAGCATTTGTGATGAAGCACCAGACTCAGCACAACGAGACTCATAGAATAGGATCAGGCATGGCCAGACCAAAATCAGACAAGACATTAGAAAAAGAACGCAACAAGCTGGCAGCAGTTGCCGCGCTTGACCCAGTCGCACAGGCATTAGACGCAGAAGCGCGCCGTACGCGTCTAAAAACGCTGATTATTTTGGGTAAAGAGCGCGGTTATTTGACCTTTGCTGAAATTAATGACCATTTGCCTGACGATACGCAAGATTCTGAGCAGATTGACGGCATTATTGGCTTGATTAACGATATGGGTATTCAGGTGTACGAAGAAGCGCCTGATGCTGAAGTGTTGTTAATGTCTGACGCGCCACCGCCTGTGGCGGATGAAGATGCGGTTGAGGAAGCTGAAGCAGCGCTTGCTACGGTGGATTCTGAATTCGGCCGCACGACAGACCCGGTGCGTATGTATATGCGCGAAATGGGTACGGTTGATTTGCTCACGCGTGAAGGCGAGATTGAAATTGCCAAACGCATTGAAGATGGCCTTAAACATATGGTGCAAGCAATTGCAGCTTGCCCAACGACCATTACTCAATTGTTAGACATGGTTGATAAAGTAGAAAAAGATGAAATCAGCGTGGATGATTTGGTCGATGGCTTAATTGATACGGATATTGGTTTAGATGACGCAATGGCGGCTGAAGCCGAAGAGGAAGACGAGCCAGATGCCGATGAAGAAGAAGACGATGATGAAGATGGCGCTAAAGCAGCGGCCATTTCTGCAGAAGCGTTAGCCAAACTTAAAGAAGAAGTGTTAAAACGCTTTGCTGTGATCCGCAAAGCGAACACGGATATGAATGCGATTCGTGCAACCAAAGGCTCGCAAGATGCCGAGTATAAAAAACTGCATGAAACGGTGCTTGAAGCGTTAACCATATTCCGATTCTCTGCCAAGCAAGTGGAAGCGTTGTGTGAGCAGGTACGTACTTTGGTTGAAGAGGTGCGCGGTCATGAGCGTAAAGTGATGGATTTTTGTGTCGAAAAATCTGGCATGCCACGTCCACATTTTATCAAAAGCTTTCCGGGCAACGAAATCAACTTAACCTGGTTGGATACTGAATTAAGTTTAGATAAGCCGTATATTGAAAAGTTAACCCGTTTTAAACACTCAGTTGTTGATCAGCAAGATCGCTTAATCGCATTGCAGATTAAAGTGGGTATTCCGATTAAAGAGTTAAAAGAAATTAACAAGCAAATGACCACGGGCGAGGCGCGCGCGCGCCGTGCTAAACGTGAAATGATTGAAGCGAACTTGCGTTTGGTGATTTCGATTGCTAAAAAATACACCAATCGTGGTTTGCAATTCTTGGATTTAATTCAAGAAGGCAATATTGGCCTGATGAAAGCGGTAGATAAGTTTGAATATCGTCGTGGTTATAAATTCTCAACCTATGCAACATGGTGGATTCGTCAGGCCATCACGCGTTCCATCGCCGACCAAGCGCGTACCATTCGTATTCCGGTGCATATGATTGAAACGATTAATAAAATGAATCGAATCAGTCGTCAGATTTTGCAAGAAACGGGCATTGAGCCAGACCCAGCTTTGCTGGCTGAGAAAATGGAAATGCCTGAAGATAAGATTCGTAAAATCTTAAAAATCAGCAAAGAACCGATTTCAATGGAAACGCCGATTGGTGATGATGAAGATAGCCATTTGGGTGACTTTATTGAAGATAATACAACTTTAGCGCCCATGGATGCCGCAGTGTATGCCAGCTTGCGCGATGCGACCAGTGAAGTGCTTGAATCATTAACGCCACGCGAAGCAAAAGTATTGCGCATGCGTTTTGGTATTGAAATGAATACCGATCATACCTTAGAAGAAGTAGGTAAACAGTTTGATGTGACACGCGAACGTATTCGTCAGATAGAAGCGAAAGCATTACGTAAATTACGTCATCCAACGCGCTCAGAACGTTTGCGCAGCTTTTTAGAAACAGGACAAGATTAATTTAAAGTTTTACGGCCCCTTAGCTCATGCTTGGTTAGAGCAGCGGACTCATATGTAGATGTGCCATATACGTGGAAACTGTATATGGGATGGTGTCAAATTCGGTGAAACCTGACGGCAGCAATGCACAAGGCAATGCCGAGCGAAGCTACAAGTAGCAATGCTTGTTGAACGTGTAGAGACTTGACGGCACCCACCTAATGCAATCGCATGATTGTGATGGTGAAGACAAAGTCCAGGGAGTGGTGAAAGCCACACAAACCAGAATCCGTTGGTACTGTGTTCGACTCACAGAGGGGCCACCATATAAAAAACGACTTAGAGAGAAATCTCTAAGTCGTTTTTTGCTTTGTAAATAAAACCAAATTGTAAATAAATTAGATTGTAAATAAACCTAGATAAGTGAATTAAGCTATTTTCGCTAACTTAGCTGCGCAAAAAATCCAACAAATCTTGCGTTAATCGTTCTTTTTCAATGGCTGTAATGCCATGCGCTGCACCATCGTATTCAATGAGTTTGGCGTGAGCAATGCCTTTTGCGGCTGCGCGAGCAGAGGCATCAATAGGCACCGTTTTATCATCTGTGCCATGAATAATGAGCGTGGGCACTTTAAATGCGCTTAAATCTGGGCGAAAATCGGTTGTAGCAAATGCTTTCGCGCACGCCAGTGTGCTTTTTAAATTGGCTTGCATGGCAACACTGCGCGACCACTCTATCACTTCTTCACTCACTGGATTTGAAAGAACGCCAACGCCGTAAAAAGTCTTAAAGAAATCTGCAAAAAATGCTGCGCGATCTTCTTTCATGCCTGCTGTCATGTCATCAAACGTACTTTGTGGTGTGCCATGTGGGTTATCTTCAGTTTCCAGCATATATGGCACAACAGAGGAGACTAACACCGCTTTACTAACGGATTTTCCTTCGTGTCGCGACATATAGCGCGCCACTTCACCGCCGCCCATTGAAAAGCCGACAATCGTTGCGTCTTTTGCGCCAGTTTGTTCAATCACTGCGGCTAAGTCATCAGCCAAAGTGTTATAGTCATAGCCATTAAAGGGATGGCTAGAACGGCCAAAACCCCGTCTATCGTATGAAATACAGCGAAAACCTGCCTCTGCAATAGCCAGGGCTTGGTCATCCCAACTATCTGACGACAAAGGCCAGCCATGTAGAAAAATCACTGGCTTACCTGTGCCCCAATCTTTGTAAAATAACTTTGTTTGATCTTGCGTGGTGATATAACTCATGAGTCACTCTTTTCTATTAAATTGAGACGTTGAAAAAGCGAAAATAAGTAGAGAAGTTTTGCGATTTCACTGCTTATGATTGATAAATGATTGTTGCTAACCAGCATGCGTGACCAGATATTTATCGTCTGTACGCTGTTTAACACATCAAAAATCAATAATCAGAAGTATGTTTGATTAATGCCAATCCGTTTTTCGCACGTTTTGGTTTTCTAATAAAATTCTATTAATCACACTTCTGGGCAGCCCAGCTTTTATCATCATGTGTTTAGCTTGTTCATCGCCTCTAAACTTACGCATGATTAAAGCTTTGTTGACAATATGGTCAAACAGTACATTATCTCTTTTTTGCATAGTAGGCCCTTTAAACGCAAATAAATTAGTCAATATTTTCTTCATTTAGTGTCAGTTTTTCTAATGTTGTGCGGTTCATACAAAATTCGGTCAATGATTTGATAAGCGATGCCTGCTTTTGTCATGGTGCGTCTCGCCAACTGAAATTCTTTATTTAAGGCTAATTTAACGCCTTGCTTTACAATCGTTTCAGCGTTTTTATCATTGCGTATCAGCATGATTTCTGTACTTTTAAGTTTTAAACAATGCTGATTATTGACAATTTTAAGATTAAGTTCTGTACATTAACGTACATAAGATTTAAATTTATTTTGCATATAGCGCTAGTTGCTGGCGCTTTAAATGGATATTGGAAACCCACTAAAACTTCAATCATTTTTAGTGTTAAGTATGGCTTTTTAAAGTGTATTCATCACGATAAAAGCTGGCGATTATCTGCAATCAGGTGTTAAATACAATTTATGAAAAAACCATACTATATTGATTATCCGCAAGAGCATGTTGAAGGTCAGACACACACTTATCGCTGCATGTATTGCAAAGAAGTGACGACTAAAATTAACGGTAGCTTGCAAGGCCATCTGCCAACATGCGATTATCGGCTGAAACTAGAGCGCGATGGATATGAAAAAAATGCTGGCGCAAATGCAGCAATTTACACAGTTGCAGACGATTTTGATTAACGCAACGTGTTGCTAATAGTTGCTAAAATAGCCACAACTTCATTCAATTTGCATGCGCTTACCGTATTTTTGTGTACACAAAGCAGATAAGTATGATAATTTGAACTGGTGATGGCTTAACTTCGGTTAGCCTCAGCGTAGCCTGACATTAGGTTGCATTTTCTGGATTGAAAACCCATCATCACTTTCGTCGTTCATTATTTTAAAGGGAGTACCTACCATGATTTTTGTTAAGCGTTTTTTCAGTGCATTTTTAGCTGCATCAATTTTATTCACCGGTTTTATTCAAACAGCACAAGCCACTATGATTAGTACAGAGCAAGTGGCGCAAGCGGCGATCACCGCAAAAGGTGATCAAGACCGTTCGCAAATCGTAAGCGCTTTATCGCGTGAAGATGTGCAATCTGCTTTGGTTGCGCGTGGCATTAACCCAGATGAAGCAACATCGCGTGTTGCTGCGCTAACTGATGACGAAGCCAGCTCTTTAGCGTCACAACTTGATAACGCACCTGCAGGCGGTATTATTGGCGTGATTGTCTTAATCTTTTTAGTATTATTGTTAACAGACATTTTAGGCTTCACTAAAATCTATCCGTTCACACGTTCAATTCGTTAATTGTTAAAAACTTAACCATTCAAATCAGTTAATATTTGATTCAAATCAACGATTTACTTTGAATTGTCAAGCCACAAAACCCAGTATGTTTGCAGGTATCAACATGCTGGGTTTTTTCGTGTTACTCAGCACGTTTATGCTGGCTTCTTGCAGTGCTGTTGGTGTGCGCGAAGTCACGCAAAACAATCAATTACCGCGCTATGTAGAACACACGAACACGCCATTTTTTCCGCAAGAAGACTATCAGTGCGGCCCAGCGGCGCTGGCTACTGCGCTTAATAGCGTTAATATTGCGATTAGCCCAGAACAACTCACGCCTGAAGTCTATATTCCCAGTCGAAAAGGTAGCTTGCAAATTGAAATGCTAGCCGCCGCCAGACGTCATGGCGCATTAGCGATTCAAATTCCGCCTAAATTAGAAGCCATTATGCAAGAAATTGCTGCAGGTAACGTGGTGCTTGTCATGCAAAATTTAGGTCTATCGTGGGCGCCATCTTGGCATTACGCGGTGGTGGTTGGCTATGATTTAAACAAAGAATTAATATGGCTGCGCTCGGGCACATTTAAACGATTTGAAATGACTTTAAGTACTTTTGCGCGCACTTGGGCACGCACTGAAAACTGGGCTTTTGTTGCTTTACCACCAGGTAATATGCCAGCTAGTGCTAAGCCTGATGAGACAATTAAAGCGCTGCTTGCTTTTGAAAAAAATGCTTCAATGGGCGATAGCAAAAAAGCTTATCAAGCCGCGGTTAAGCGCTGGCCCGATAATTTGGTATTGTTGATGGGTTTGGGCAATAGCGCATATAAAGCCAACGATTTTGAAACCGCTGCAGCTGCGTTTAATCAGGCAATTGAAGCGCATCCAACAGCGGCTGCGGCTTACAACAACTTGGCCAATGTGTTGCTAGCGCAAAATAAAGTGCTTGAAGCTAAAACAATAGCAGAAAAAGGTTTAACATTAGTTGGCAAAAATGACCAACTCAAAGCACAAATCAATCAAACATTAAGCGAAATTAAATCGCATCAAAACAAACTTTAAACGCTAGCGTGTTTCAATGAACCTACACTTGTTTTATAAGCACTATTTGCATTGAGCGGTTCCTTTATTGATTTAAATTATCTATAGTTAGCACTATGCTTGCGTATCAATTTAAAAAAGTAAACCAGTATTTAAATAGCCACGCTAAGGTGCTGGCTTTCTCAATGCTTATTTTGTTCAGTTGTATTAGTATTTCAGAATCATTAATCAATGCAGAATACGCTAAAGCAGGCGTAGATGTAAAAATAGCTGCTGCAGATTTTGCAAGCACGCTGCAGGCGAAAGTGAATCGACGGCTCAATGTGATTCTGTTTATGACCAGTGGATTATCGAGTTATTTAACGGTTTATCATCAAGCGTTAGAACCTCAAAAAATACAGGCGATACTCGCCGATCTGTACGCCAAAACGCACAACGTACGTAATTTTGCCATCGCTGTTGGTTACAAAATTAGCTACATTTATCCGATGAAGTCGAATGAAAAAGCTTTGGGTGTAGATTACCGCGATATTCCAGAGCATTGGCCTCAGGTGAAACAAGCTATCGCAGCTAGACAAGGTGTGATAGCGGGACCTGTAGAATTAATTCAAGGTGGCACGGGCATCATTTATCGCCAGCCAGTTTATATTGATGGAGCCTACTGGGGCCTTTTGTCCACAGTGATTAATGTAGATTCTTTTTTGCAGGATACCTTTAAAAATATACCCAGCGATCATTACGCCTTTGCCATCCGCTTAAAACAATCAGGCAAGGTTTTTTTTGGTGATGCAAGCTTGTTCAAAAACCGTAAAGCCGTTATATCAGAAAGTAATTATCCTGGCGTTAAGTGGCAATGGGCGGTGTTGCCAGTAGCCGAAACCAGCTCACGTTTGCTTATCGCAACCAGAATCATGGGCATTGTTATCAGCCTATTATTAGCAACTTTGGCTTACTTCTTTTTAAACGAAAGAAAAGCGTTAACTTCGCAAGCGCTGCAAGATAGCTTAACTGGCCTTGCCAACAAGCGCCAAATAGATGCAAAATTGCTGCACGCACTGGCGCAAGCTAAACGCTACAAACATCACATTGCCGTTATGTTTATCGATGTGGATCATTTTAAAAAAATTAATGATACCTATGGCCACGATGTAGGCGATGAGCTATTAAAAGTAGTGGCTAAAAAATTGCAGGCATGCATTCGCGAAGTAGACACTCTGGCTAGAGCTGGCGGCGATGAATTTATATTGTTGCTAGATGCTTTAAATGCGCCAGAAGATGCAAGATTGGTGGCCGATAAAATACTGCGTTTATTTAAAGATGAAGTAACTTTAATGGGCCACAGCATTAAAGTTACGCTCAGTGTTGGCGTTGCTAATAATGCGCACAGTAAAGATGAAACCGTCAAAACATGGTTGAAAAAAGCCGACATTGCTTTATATGCGGCCAAAGCTGCTGGTAGAAACGGCTTTCAAATGTTTGAAGATGTCTAATTTTTGTACAGCAATTTAGCGCTAATGATGAAGCTTTAATCAACCGAATTTCAATTCAGGGACATAAGCCATGCCTAACCAAGAGATTAAAAACAGCAAATATTCCGCGCATGCCAAAGCGTTAGAAGAGCACCAAATGCTACTAGAAAAACTGCATCTCGATGCCAATATTCGTTTAGATGAAATTAACAACTCGCTTGAAAAACTCACTTTAACGTTAGAAGAATACCTAAAAGTGATTGGTATTCCCTAGTTATTGCAATACTTAACCCTATTTTTGGGTCAATTTTAATATTCAGCTTCAATTAAGCTTAATTGGTTATATTCATCTGCGTAGTCACCTATTTAACTGATTTTGGAGATGAAAAATGACTGATCTTAACAAAACAATCGCGCTGGCCTTTACCATCGCTAGCCTTAATTTTATAGCGCCAACTAGCGCGCTTGCCGATGATGAAGATCCCGAAAAAATGCACTTAATTGCAAAAGCGGCTGGCTTAATTACGCTAGAGCAAGCCACGCAAAAAGCGCTGGCAGCCAAGCCAGGTAATGTGATTGAAGTGGAATTGGAAAGACGAAAATTTCCGCAAGGCTGGGATTACGAATTTGAGATTATCGATGCACAAGGCCAAGAATGGGACGTGGATATTGATGCAAAAACAGGTGAAGCGCGCAAAGTTTCAAAAGATTGGTTTTAAACTTAACCCTTTTTTTGAGGCAATAATTCACACCAAAATAGTGGTTAACTACTGCTATGCCATTTAAAATTGATTCGATTATTGTCATCATATTGCTGTGGTTAATTAGCTTTAATTTCGCCCATGCAGAAGAAGATTACGCGCTGGCCAGAAAGCTCAGGCAGCAAGGCCAAATTTTATCGCTAGAGCGCATTTTTGCGCTGGCATTGGCTAACCAAAAAGGCGAAATAATTGAAGCAGAGTTTGAACAAAAAAAAGGCCGTTATATTTATGAGATTGAAATTTTAGACGCCAACAGTCAAGTATGGGAGCTAAAGCTGGACGCTAAAACTGGGCAATTGATTGAAATGGAGCTAGATGATTAAATGATTCTAGACGATTAAATGAAGCTAAATGACTATCATGCGACTTTTACTGGTTGAAGATGATGCCATATTAGGCCCACAAATGCGTAGCGCTTTGCACCTTGCTGGATACGCTGTGGATGTGGCTACTGATGGCGCACAAGCAGAGGTTTTGGGTGAGATTGAGCCTTATGATATTGTGGTGCTAGATTTGGGTTTGCCCAAACAATCGGGGTTAAGTGTGCTAACAAAATGGCGCGCTAAAAATAATGCGGTGCCAGTGGTGATACTAACCGCACGCGATACTTGGCAAGAAAAAATCGCTGGCTTTAAGCTGGGTGCAGATGATTATTTGACCAAGCCTTTTCAAATGCAAGAGCTGTTGGCTAGATTAAGCGCGGTGCTAAAGCGTAGTCAGCAAACGCATGCAAAACCATTGGTTTTGCCAGATTTAGAATTAGATGAAGACACGCAAACGCTGATTCGTGAGGATGGTGTGCAAGATCAGTTAACCAGCACAGAGTATCGATTATTGCGCTACTTTATGTTAAATCGCGGCAAGGTTTTATCTAAAAGCAAAATCACTGAACATGTGTATGCGTATGACAGCGATAAAGACAGCAATGTGATTGAAGTCTATGTAGCGCGTTTACGGCAAAAAATTGGCGATGATTGTATTCAAACCAGGCGCGGTCAGGGTTATGTGTTTAATCCACAAAACAAATAGTGCATGAGTCTGAATAAGCAGCTTTCTGCTGGGCTTGCGATTAGCTTGGCGATACTGCTGGGCTTGCAATGGGCTGCCATGCGCGCTGTTTTTTCACATTTATTGCAACAACAATTGGTCAATAGCTTGAGTCAAGATGCCGAGAGCTTGCTTGCGGGTATTGAGTTTGACCAAAATAATGTGTTCACTCTAGACCCAAAAAGAGCTAATCCAGTTTATCAGCGCCCATTTTCTGGTCATTATTATGCGATTATTACCGACCAGCAGTTTGCCTATTCGCGCTCACTTTGGGATGCTGATCTAGGCGATTTAAAGGCACTTCACTTAAAGGCTGGCGCAACAAATACCATCAATCTGCTTGGCCCACAAAAGCAAAAGCTATTAATAAAAGTACAGTCTTATCGCAAACATAATCAAGTTATCAGCATTGCAGTGGCTGAAGATTTAGCCAGTTTGCATCAAGCATTGCAGCAGTTTCAATGGATTTATGGCGCAATATCATTAGCCATTCTCATTATTTTATTGCTCATTCAACGTCAAATTGTTATCAATAGTTTAAAACCATTAACTTTAATTCGACAGCAATTAGCGCAACTAGAAGCAGGCAAAATTGACCAAATTGCATCATTAGGCCCAAACGAAATTGCGCCAGTGATTGCAGAATTTAATCGCTTGCTCAAAGTGATTAGCAATCAAAGTCGGCGCTCGCGCGATGCTTTGGGTAATCTTGCGCATGCATTAAAAACTCAGCTTGCCATATTGAATCAGACTGCTGAGCAATCTCGCCATATAAAACTGACTGAAACGATTGATGCAGCCACCACAACCATGCGCCATATTATAGAGCGTGAGTTAAAACGCGCGCGCTTGATGGGCAATGCGCTGCCTGGTAAGCGTGTCGATGTGCGAGAAACAAGCGCTTGGCTAGTGAAAACCCTGCAATTAATATATGCAGAAAAATCACCTAATATCACAACGCACATTGATGAACATGTGCAATATACAGGTGACGAGGAAGATTTGACCGAACTGCTGGGCAATGTGCTGGACAACGCCTGTAAATGGTGCAACAAAAACGTGTACTTAACCATTAAAACTGAGCAAAAAACCATACTGATTAAGGTAGAAGATGATGGCGCAGGTTGTGCCATTAATACGCTGGACGATTTAACTAAACGCGGGTTTCGTTTGGATGAGTCGATCGCTGGCAGCGGGCTTGGTTTGGCGATTGTTTACGATATTGTGCTGCATCATGGCGGCACAATTGGCTTTGGGCGATCTGCCTTGTATGGTGGTTTAAGCGTCAATATTCATTTACCCAATAGCAATGCTATGCATTAAAAAATATCAATTTAACGTGTATTTTTAGCGGTTTTCGTGGGTTAAGTTAATCCTTATTTCCGGATAAATAATTCGATTTTCCTTGAAATAAAGTCTTGTCATCTACTATTTTCTTGACATTGTTTCTATATTTATGGAAATATAGAAACAATGCAAAATCATTTAGCAGTACTACAACTTTCATCCATTGCGCAAGCGGCGCGTTTGCAGATATTTCGACTATTAGTGCAAGCGGGTGAAAATGGTTTGGCCGCAGGTCATATTGCAGAAACGCTACATCTTCCAGCAAGCACTTTGTCTTTTCATCTTAAACAACTCAGTCACGCCGGGCTGATTGATGCGCGCCAAATAAGCCGCTTTATTTATTACTCGGCAAATTACCCAGCTATGAATGGATTAATTGCTTATTTAACTGAAAATTGCTGTGCAGGCGGCAACGATTGCAATGTTGCACCAATCTGTCATCCGCAATAGCCGCACACTAATGCAAAACGAGAGCGCCATGAAACTAGCTACTACACAGTCGATTAATCAGCCTGAAATTGGCAACTTTGAACGCCACTTAACGTGGTGGGTGCTTGCATGTATTGTGCTTGGCATAGTATTTGGCCAGATGTTTCCTGGTTTCTTTCAGTCAGTTGGCAACCTAAAAATGGCAGAAGTTAACTTACCCATCGCGTTTTTAATCTGGCTGATGATTATTCCTATGCTACTTAAAATAGACTTTAGCGCCATGCAACAAGTGTTTGCGCATACTAAGGGCATTGGCGTCACGCTGTTTATTAATTGGCTGGTCAAACCGTTTTCTATGGCATTGCTTGCCTGGTTATTTATTCGGCATTTATTTGCAGATTTATTGCCAGCAGACCAAATTGATAGCTATATTGCAGGTTTAATTTTGTTAGCTGCTTCGCCGTGTACGGCAATGGTGTTTGTGTGGAGCAATTTATGCGGTGGCGAGCCCAAATTTACCTTATCGCAAGTGGCCATTAACGATGTGATAATGCTGTTTGCTTTTGCGCCATTAGTGGCTTTTTTATTAGGCATTTCCAGCATATCTGTGCCTTGGAACACGCTGTTTTTATCGGTAGTGCTATTTATTATTGTGCCCATTTTAATCAGCCAAATCATCCGAAAATTATGCTTACTCAACAATCAGCAAGCATTACAGCAGCTATTAAACCAATTACAGCCTTGCTCAATGCTTGGTTTGCTGGCAACTTTGCTGCTGCTGTTTGGCTTTCAGGGTCAGCAAATATTGGCGCAACCACTCGTTATTGCGCTGTTAGCAGTGCCCATTACCATTCAAGTTTATTTCAATTCAATGCTTGCCTATTGGCTAAACAAAAAACTCAATGTAGCCCATTGCGTTGCAGGGCCATCTGCCTTGATTGGCGCTTCTAATTTTTTTGAATTAGCAGTTGCAACGGCCATTGTTTTATTTGGTTTTAATTCGGGTGCAGCGCTTGCAACAGTGGTGGGCGTGTTAATAGAAGTGCCAGTAATGCTATCAATAGTAGCGATTGTGAATAAAAGTCGCGCTTGGTATGAATTGAGTTAACGCGATGTATTTTGGTGATAGACATCACATTTAATCGCCTAATTTAACGGTTTTGAATCTATTTAGCCTGCGTTAAAAATACAATTCGATTAAAAATATGCACATCAACTTAACCCAAAAAATAGGGTAAATTTTTGGGTTAAGTAATTATTAGCGCTTTTGTTTCAGGCCATTCAAGAATAATTTATATTAAACAAAACTAAAAAATCGCAGGTTTTTAATCAATTTTAAAGGTTAAGTTTTAAAAATTGTGGGTTAATTGCACACTCAAAATATCCACGCTGGCATCGTATTCACCACTGACTCTACCTTTGCCAAGCGGTGTTGCAGCTGTTTGGTTGTCATCAATTTTGGCGTCGCTCACAAATAAATGTGCGTAGCCAACATCCAATTTTGTGCTTGGTGTTGTCTGCCAAGCCGCGCCAAAACTCAGCCATTTTCTGTCGTTATCTGGAATACGTACATTACGAAATGCGTTGCTAGTTGGTGTTTCGTCGTAAGCAACGCCCGCGCGCAATTTCAATTTTTCGCTGTAATGATAATTAACACCAAGCGAATAACGCAAAGTGTTATCCCAATTTTGCGGCGTGCTGGTGAGTAATGCGCCATTATCACGATAAATGGCTAATTCTTGAAAGCGACTCCAGCGCGTCCAAGTTACATCGCCTAATAAATCCCAAGTGTCATTTAATTTGCTAAAACCGCTTAAAGAAAACGTTTCAGGCAAGGTTACTTCTGCATTCACATCGCCGTTACGCGTTGGGCCGTTGGATGTTGAAAACTTCACATCGCCTTCCAACTCTTGCTTCACTTTAGAACGATAAGCCACGCCAAAACGTGTATCGTTGGTGATTTGGTAAATCGCGCCTAAGTTAAAACCAAAGCCCCAGTCGTCGCCTTTAACGGTTGAAGTTCTCTCTGATGCGCCTAAATTAACGGCGCTGCTTAATTCCGCTTGCGCCCACATCGCCGATACACCGAGGCCTAATGACAATTGCTCATTTACTTTGAAACTGAGCGATGGATTGATATTGATGGTTTTTAAATCTGACTTAATGCCTTGAAAACGACCAATCCAGTCTTTGTTATATTCAGTTTTTAAACCAAATGGCGCGTTAACACCAATACCAAATTTCACTGCATCGCTTAGCGGCATCACCAAATAAAAGTTAGGTATAAAGGCCAAATCGCCCGCATCACCACCTTCGCTACCTAATGGCCGTGCAGTACCAGCTGCAGAATTTCCATCATTGTCAAATTCAGCCTTTGGTTTAATTAAGTGTAATGCGCCTGCCGCTTGCGTGCCTTCGATATAGCTCATGCCAGCAGGGTTGAAAAATATCGTACTGGCATCTTCAGCTACTGCGGCTGCACCTGCAAACGCGTTACCTAATCCGCTACCACTTTGTTCTGCTAAGGCGAATCCTGCTGCTTGTGAAATGAGCGGTGTTGTAAAAATAACAAAAGAAAAAATGAGTTTTTGCATGACAAAAGCTTTCTGGAGGGTTGAATTTTTAATATTAAAAAGAATATCACATCAATAACTTACAGATAAGTTTTCGTGTAATTTATTGAATAATAAATTAAATTTTGTTGCTAATAGCCAACAATTTAATCAAAAATTAGCTAGCTTTCAAAAAACATTCACTTGAGGCGCAAAATTATTAGGCTTATAGTCTTAATCGTAAATGCTTATATTGCAATTAATTATATGCACAATTTGTAATCACTTAAAACTATTCAATAGCGATCGTTACCAAAATTAATTAGGAGGCTTGTATGAATACAGTCGTAGATTTTCAACAGTTTAATAATGCAACGTTTGAGCAGGTAAGTACAAGTTTTGATGATGAATTTGGTGTGATGTTTTGCTACATGAACCCAACCCCGCGTCCTTGTTTTAATAAAAAATGTCTCACAGAGACACATCAAATTCAATCTAGTGTTGAGAATAGCGGTGGCGATATTATTGCTAACGGTAAAATGCAGCGAGTGAATTATTTAGTGTTGGCCTCTGATGTACCAGGCGTCTTTAATTTAGGTGGTGATTTGAATGCATTTGCAGAGTTAATTAGAACCAAAGATCGTATCAACTTACTCAATTACGCTAAATTGTGTATCAACAATGCGTGGACTTTTTATAATATGCAAGCACCAGTCACCACTGTATCGCTTATTCAAGGCCAAGCCATGGGTGGTGGTTTTGAGTCGGCTTTATCAGCACACGTATTAATAGCAGAAAAAAGTGCAGTGATGGGCATGCCAGAGGTGTTATTCAATTTGTTCCCTGGAATGGGTGCATTAAGCTTTTTATCAAGAAAAGTTGGCATGGCAATAGCCGAAAAAATGGTGCATTCTGGCAAAATTTATTCAGGCGAAGAGCTATATCAATTGGGCGTGGTCGATGTACTGGCAGAAGATGGGCAAGGTGAATATGCACTAAATAATTGGATTAAAAAAAATCATCGTTCACTTAACTCATTTCAAGCCATTACTCGGGCAAAACAGCGCGTTAATCCGCTCACTTATCAAGAGCTATATGACATTACTGAAATTTGGGTAGATGCTGCGTTACGATTAGATGAGCGTAATTTAAAAATTATGGAGCGATTGGTACGGGCACAAAATTCAAAAGTGAGTGTTGAGCCAGTGCTAATGAGTGAAAGACAAACAGCTTAAACCCTAGATTGGGCTTAATATTTAGCCCATTTCAAAGCTCATGCTGTTTGGTCGCCGCAGATAGTCTTCTACTGCGAGTGTTAAGTTTGAGAAATCGGCATTAAGTGAATCAAGCATTTCGTTAATTTGGATAATGTTGGCAGAACCAGTTAATTTGCTGATCAACTCGGTTGCTCGTGCCAGTTTTTCTGCGCCAACGCTTAAGCTGTTGCCTTTTAAGGCATGACAAACATCATGCAACTCGCCAAACCGTTTTTGTTTAATGGCGGTTTCGATTTTATAAATCAACTTAACTGAGTCGCTTAAGTAGTTTCTAAGCAGGCGATGCATAAATAATTCATCACCTGCGCCAATTTTTTCAAGCTCTCTGAGCGTATCAATATTTAGCGCGATATTATTTTCGTCTAAGTCAGATTCAACTTCAACTGGCGTACTTAACGCATTTTTCATCCACAAATCGGCCGTGTTTGGCGCAAGCTGCAAAATAGTTTCAATCGTGCTAAATAATGTCCCCGCTTCTATAGGCTTGGTTAAAAAGCCATCAAATCCTGCTTCATCTGCAATTTCTCTAGCAGCAGAAGTGGCATCTGCGGTAAATAAAATGAAACGCGTTTTTTTATCAGTAGGGTTTGTAAAGCGATATAGTTTTAAAGCATCGGCACCATTCATGCCTGCCATATTCAAATCAGTAATGACTAAATCAAACTGCTTAAGCTCAAGCGCATCTAGCATTTCATCACCACTTTCGGCGATTTGCACCTGATGTCCAGGTAGCGATAATAGACGGGTGATAATTTTCTGATTGGTGATTTCATCCTCACAAACTAATATATTTAGTGGATTGAGAGGCGCAATCCTATTAGCGTTAACTTGGCCATCCACGACTTGTGGGGTCAGTGTGCTTGTAGGTTCGGCTGTTCTAGCGTCATTAATAACTGTTTTTTCAAGTGATAAATCAAACCAGAAGCGAGTGCCAACGCCCTCAGAACTTTGAAAATGCAATGCGCCACCCATGGCTTCTACCATGTGTTTAGCAATAGTTAGGCCCAAGCCACTACCACCAAATTTTCTGGTGGTTGAAGAGTCTGCTTGGGTAAAGCTATCAAATATTTTGCTTTGTTTATCTAGAGGAATACCAACGCCTGTATCGGCTACCTCGAAGCGAACCAAGATATTATTCACATCTTCTTGCAAGGTAACAGCCGAAAGGGTAACGCTGCCTTTTTCGGTGAATTTAATGGCATTGCCCATTAAGTTAGCCAACACTTGGCGAATGACAAAGGCGTCACCTTTAACTGCATTTAAAGAATCTGAAACGCTGATTCCAATTTGAATGCCCTTGGTAATGGATTGTGAGCGGAAAATCTCCAATGTATCGCGCACGGCTTCTTCAGCAGAAAAATCGATATGTTCGATAGTGAATTTGCGCTCTTCAATTTTAGTAAAATCGAGCACGTTATTGAGTAGTGAAAGAAGTAGCTTAGATGAGCCATCTAACGTTTTGAGCAAGTCACGCTGATCTGCATTGAGGGGGGTTGTTTTAAACAGTGTACTGATACCAATAATGCCGTTTAATGGCGTGCGAATCTCGTGGCTCATGTTGGCAACAAATTGCGTTTTTGCAAGGTTAGCTTCAGCTGCTTTTTCGCGTGCAATTTCGGCTTTTTGAGTAGCTTCATTCAAGCGGTGAATTAATTTTGCCACATACAAAGGTAAAAAAACCAAGATAATTAACATGCCGTAACCTGCAGTAATATGGGTTTCCCAATAAGGGCCATACTGCATGGCGGTGTAAAAGCCAATTAAACTTAATACTTGAGAATGATAGAGATATTTATTGCCATAGCGGAAGCCATTGCCAAAAGTAACCCAAAGATAAATACCTATTAACACGACACTAACATCGGCTGTTAGATACATGCACAAAGTGATGCTGCCTATATCTAGCCAAGTGCCGAGCAATCTGCGTGTAACCGATCTGTTTTTTTGCAGCACTATCGACACCATGATTGAAACAGCAATCACGATAAAGCAAATAACATAGTAAAAAGTTTGCAATTCAACTGGGTTAATTGTGGGTGAATTAAACAAGTGAATCGAATAATAAATAACAAAGATTAGGCTCAATAAAAGCCTTAAAGTGGCTTGCTCAAATTCAAGCATATCTACTTCTTGAACCTTTTTTAAATACCAATTTTTAATGTTGGACAGCGTCATCGATGTACCTAGGCAACCAAGCCCTGGCTATAATATTGTTTACTTTGTTCCAGCAGTTGTTTTGCAATTTTGGCTAATTCTTGTGTGTGTACTGGTTTGCTTAAACAAGCAGATGCGCCCGCAGCAAGCAGTTCTTGGTGGATGTGGATTTCTTTTAAGACGGTGACCACAATAATCGATCTAGTTAACACATTGCTGGTATTTTTAATGGCCTGTACAAACTGCATGCCATCCATTTGATGCATGCGAAAATCGGTAATAATCAAATCTACCTGCTTGTTTTGCATCCATTGCAATGCTTCTATCGGATTGGTCATGGCGACTATTTTCAAATTCATTTTCAGCGACTTTAAAATCGCCGTATGAATATCCAGCACCGTCGGCTGATCATCAATCAGCAAAGCGGTTTGCTTGAAATTAGTTGCGCTTCTAATATGGCTGATGCTCATGAGTATTAGTCATCTAATTTAATTATTTTAGTGAACAGCCGTTGCATGCTCATGCATAATTTTTTCTATTTTGCCGCGAATCGCCACCATTGCAACAACCATTTCTGGATCAAAATGTTTGCCGCTTTCATTCTGAATATACGCAAATGCTTGATCGACACTCCAAGCTGCTTTGTAAGGCCGCACACTGGTTAAGGCATCAAATACATCAGCCACCGCCACTATTCTTGCAGCTAGCGGAATATCATTGCCTTTTAACGCGTAAGGATAACCAGTGCCGTCATAGCGTTCATGATGCGCCAACGCAATTTCACCGCCTTTTTGCAAATATTTAGACGGACTATTTTCCAAAATTTCATATCCAATTAATGGATGTCTGCGCATAATTTTAAGTTCTTGTTCATCTAGCGGACCATTTTTAAGCAAAATACTATCTGGAATACCAATCTTGCCAATATCATGCAATGGCGATGAAAGTTCTATGACCTCTGCTTCCTCTTCGCTTAAGCCAATCGCTTCAGCCAGTGCTCTGCTGTAGAGTGACATGCGATGCAAATGCAAAGCCGTGTCGTAATCCTTGTGCTCACCAGCACGCGCAAGGCGCATTAAGGTTTCTTTTTCGCGCGCTCTAATTTCAGCTGTTGCTGCTCTGACCAAGCTTTCTAGCAAATTACTTTTATTTTGCAGCGAAATATGCTGCTGGCGCATGGTTAACAAATTGCGCGTGCGCGCAGTACATTCATGCACATCGACAGGTTTACTAATAAAATCAGCTACACCAGCGTCTAGCGCCTCATAACGGGTTTCAGTATCTTTTTTGATGGTAATCATCACAACAGGAACCGATTCATATTTTGGCAGCGTTTTGAGCAATCGAATAAAATCGCCACCATTCATTTCAGGCATCACGTAATCCACAAACACCAAATCGGCAGTATTTTGTGTTGCCCATTCCAGCGCCATTTCTGGGTTATTTTTTTCAATAATCTTAATGGTAGGATTAATATTTTTTACAACATGCGAAAGTATCGTTCTACTGGTGGATTGGTCATCGACAATTAATACAGAACAGTCGTCAAACATCTGCGCGTTTTTCATTATTTAGGAGCCTTAAAAAGTGCAATTAATTCTTATTGTATATATAAAGTTAAGCAATATTCGCGCCAATGATTTTTTCGGCTATCAGCAAGATACAAAAATAATCCTGCAACAAGCAAAAATTGTTAAAGCATTTTAAAAATCAATTAGATACAAATATTTTTACCCAGTAAAGCTAAGGTTACATATTTATAGTTAGACATTTTGGTTGTTTATATTGAAGTTAGTTTGCCTAAACTTCGTCAACTATGTGATTTATTTTGACATATTACGTTGACAATTAGTAATGATATTTAAGATTTTCTGCCGCTAGCAGGCTTTAAATCAAAGGCAATGCAAATTCGGCTATCTGCGCTATTAAATGGAATAGTACGATGAAAAAGAGAGGAGGGGAATAACACAATGTCTCCAACCTTTGGTATGATTCGCGCCGCTGGAAAATCGCTCAATTGCAGCGGTGATTGAATGGGGTAATCATCGCCGTGCGTACCATATTCAAACGCACCTTCTAAACCATTGACTTGCGGCATGGCTAAGTATACCGCGCCGCTAATCCAGCCAATTTCATGGATATGCGCATTTAAATGCCCACCTTGTTGCATTTTGACATACCAAGAGCTGGTAAATTCCAGTTCATCTGGGAATGCTCGAATGAGCGCGCAATTGGCATTTATAAACTGTTGTTTGTAAGCGATAAATTGCTGTTTAATTAAAGCCGCTAAAGTTTGAAATGAGCGTTCATTGCGTTTAAACAAATTACCTGCTGATTGTTGACCGTTGGTTAATCGGCCTTGTTTGCGCTCTGCAATATCGGCGGTGTGAATATCGTGCAGCAATTCTTGCAGCAATGCGCTATTTGTTAGCTCGGGTAACGCCTGATGATAAACAAAATCTAAAGCGTTTGGGCAGAATTGATAAGGGTCTGGCGTAAAAAAGTTAACACTATAATGCGTCGATAAAGTGGCTAAAAAAGCTGAACGATGTTGATTGGGCGTTAAGCTTGCAATTAACGCATCTCTGCGTAATTTAAAGGCGTCAAAGTCCTCTGCTTTATACAGACAATATAGACACTTTTCTTGCCAGTCATCTAATTGAGAAGCTTCAAAATGCGGTATGGCTTGTTTAAATTGTTTCGCCAATACTAAAAATTCCGCCATATTATAGTTGGCTAATGCATGTTGTGGATTGAGCGACAAAGCGGTTTGATAGCTTTTAACAGCGGCTTGCATATCGCCACTGTCGCGCAATGTTTCGCCTAAATTATTGTGTGCGTCGGTGTAGTTAGGAAAAAGTGCAATGGCTTTTTTATAGCTGTTAATCGCATCTGCTAATGCGCCGTTATCCCGCAGAGCAGTGCCCAAATTAAAATAAGCTCGCGCATCTTGCGGGTTAATCTGTAAGCCTTTTTGATAGCTTTCAATGGCAGCAATGAGCTTGCCTTGCGTTTGTAATACGGTGCCTAAATTGCCATACGCTTCAAAAAAATCAGGCTTAATTTGAATGGCTTTTTGATAACTTAACACCGCTTCGTCCAATTGCTGAATTTGCGTTTGCGCTATGCCTAAGTTAAACCATAAGTCAGGCGTGTTTGGTTGTAAATTAAGTGCATTTTTATAGCTGAGTACCGCTTGAGCAAACTTTTGCTGGGCATCTAGCGCTAAACTTAATACGTGATGCAAAATAAATGTATGACTATGCTTGGCAAGTAGTTTTTTAGCCAAGGTTTCAGTTGCAACGAATTGGTTATTGTTAAGCAAACCAATCAGTTGCTCAATATCTTGCGCTCTGGCTGGGGTTAAATTGGTTTTGGCCATATTTTTAATGAATGTTGAATGGTTAACTAAAGCTTTGTTGCAGCTTGGCTGCAATACGTTTTAATAGCTGCATGGCCACTCTGGGCTCATCAGCCATCATCGCGTCAAGATTTTCTGCATCAATCACAATGACGCGCGCTTGTTCTGACGAAACAACAGCACTAGTTACCGTTGGTTTCTCGGTTAATAGCGCCATTTCGCCAAAATAATCACCCGCATTAAGCTCGCGCACAGTGACGCCATTTTGAATCAAATGAATATTCCCTTCCACCACATAATATAAGTTGCGATGCGTATTACCGCTTTCAAAAATAATGGCCTCTTTTTTAAGGTTAAGTCCGTAGCGATTCATTAAGGTGTTCATGTAATTGGCTTTGCTGCTAGTGCCACTAAAAAGCCCTTTTAGCAATAGCACATCTTTTTTGCGCAAAGTGGCAATTAGCTCTAAGCCCAACAAAAACACGGCAAAGTTGAGATACAGCCAGGTGATGGAGACAAACATGGCTTTCATGCTGCCAAAAATGGCGCCGTAATTTTCATTAATCGATAAAAATAAACCAAACGCAGGCCGCATTAATAACCACAATAAAGCCGTTAAGCTGGCGCCTAAACACAAATGTTTAAATGCAACGCGCATGGGGAAAAATATTTTATAAAAAATAGCGATTAACAAAGTGGTTAATAATAAAGTGCTGATGGAGCCAACGATATTGATCTCTAAAATGGGTAGTCGGCTGGCTAAAAAAACAATCACTTTTTCGATGATAAAGCCAGCAGAGGTAAATAAGAAAAACAACAGTAAAATGCCCAATACCGATAGCACGTCTTTAAATTTGCGCTGAAAGTAAGAAGGCGCTTCGATCATGGATGCGATAGTATAAAAAGCCGAGCGCATATTGCTGGCCAATGGCGTAATTGTCCACAACAAAACAAACAAACCCAGCGCGCCCCAGGCGGCTTTGGTTTGCGTAGCGTTGTACACTTCGACCATTATTTTGCTACTGAAATCGGGCACTAAATTGCCCGTGAGAATGGCGAGTTTTACAATGGCATAATCGGATGAAAAAACCAAGTGACTTAACAAGAAAAAAATCAGCAAAATTAAAGGGATTAAAGCAAACAACGCGTAAAACGACAGCGAGGCAGATAAGCTTAAGATATTGTGTCGCGCAAAACCGCCTAAGGTTTCACGCAGTACAAATAAAGGCGTTGCGTATTCATGGCTAGCATAGGCCGCCATGGGTTTTGACAATAAAGCCTTTGAAAAAGCAGGATGCTGCGCAAGATTTTTGAGCTGCGCCATTTTATGTTTAATCGCGCTGACTTCGTCTGCATTGACTTTTGCATTCACTTTATCTGCGCTGGCCTGCTTAGCAGTATTTTTTTGCTGATGAAGGGTCAATTTTAAGGCTTTTCAATGGGTTAAGTCAGTATAAATCAGCATGCCAATCCAATCATATTAACAGCTATATCAATGCTTTAACCTGCTCTGTTGCCGCAACCAATGCGCTGGTAATGCTTGGCTCCATTGCCGAATGTCCCGCATCTGCCACCATGAAAAACTGTGCATGCGGCATTGCTTGATGCAGCGCCCAAGCCGTTTGCGGCGGACAAACCATATCATAGCGACCTTGCACAATGACAGTTGGCGTATTGGCTAAGACATTGGTTTTCCTTAATAGTGTTTCTCCATCTACAAAACATTGATGCTGAATGTAATGAATCTGTACGCGCGCTCGCGCCACCTCGGTGATATTTTCTTGACACACCTCTTCTGCTGTTTTGGTTTTTGTTTCAGTTGAGTCGGTGGCGCTAGGCATTGGTTTAAGTCGCATAATCGCATTCTCAAAGGCATTCCATTGCACCGCCGCCGCGCTACTAATGACTAAATCATCACTAAAAATAAGCGCTGCGTAAGCGTTAAGTACATCATCTTGCTTATGTTTCGGCAGGTAATCAACAAGCTTATGCCAAACTTCAGGGTAAAAATGTTGTATATCGCCTAGAAACCATTTTAGCTCCGAAACGCGACTTAAAAAAATGCCACGCAATATTAAAGAAATGACTTGCGAAACATACTCAACAGCATAAGCCAATGCCAATGTACTACCCCATGAGCCACCAAATACATGCCAGCGCTGTATGTTTAAATGCAAACGAATTGCTTCAATATCACGAATCAAATCCTGCGTGGTATTGTCTTTAATTTCGCCTTGTGGTTTGCTGCGTCCGCAACCGCGCTGGTCAAATAATATAATCCGATAATGCTCAGGATCAAAAAAACGCCGTTGAGTTGCGTTGCAACCGCTGCCGGGCCCGCCATGCAAAAAAATCACTGGTATGCCATGCTTATTTCCGCATTCTTCGTAATATATTTGATGAAAATCATCCACCTTAAGCCAGTTTTTGTTGAAAGGTTCCAAGTCTGGATACAAATTGTAAGTCACTTGTGACATTTGATTTTTCATTCTTTCTATTTGATTTAATGCATTATTTTAGTTAATTTTAAAATTATTAAAAATTTATTAAAAATAATTGGAACATTTGTTAATAAATTGTAACTAAAGTGTTGCAATTCAGAATTACTTGTTCTATATTGCACATCTCACATGAAAAATGTGTAGAAATTAAGCTTTAATTTTTAGTGTTCAGTGCGCAGTGTTTTTAAAATAACGTGCACAAATAAGTTAAGTTAGAGTTTACTTTTAATTAACCCTTAGTAATATCACTTTGGAGATAAAAATGAAATTTAATACAATCAAGCTTGCTTTAGGCTTAGTTGCAGGCGCTACATTGGCAATGCCAATGATGGCATCAGCAGCTGCAGACCAAGAAGCAGCAATTGCAAATGCAAACAACTGGGCTCACCCACGTGGTAACCACACAAACAATGCATACAGCGCTTTGTCACAAATCAACAAAGGTAACGTTAAAAACCTTAAAGCTGCTTGGACATTCGCAACTGGTGTAAACCGTGGTCACGAAGGTTCACCAATTGTTGTTGGTAACATGATGTATGTCCACACAGCATTCCCGAACAATATCTATGCTTTAGATTTAAACGATAATCAAAAAATCGTATGGTCATATTTCCCAAAACAAGATCCATCAGTACAAGCTGTTTTATGTTGCGATAACGTTTCACGCGGCTTAGGTTACGGCGATGGCAAAATCTATTTGCAACAAAATGATGGTAATTTGGTTGCTTTAGATGCTAAAACAGGTGCTAAAATTTGGTCAGTATTGAACGTTGATCCAAAAGTAGGTGCAACAAACACTAACGCACCACACGTGATTAAAGACAAAGTATTAACAGGTTGTTCAGGTGCTGAATTTGGCGTACGTTGCTTCTTGGCAGCTTATAACGCTAAAGATGGTTCATTAGCATGGAAAGCTTGGTCAACAGGTTCTGATGCTGATGTTTTAATTGGTGCTGATTTCAACTCAGCAAATCCAGCTTACAGCGCTTTGTCAGTTTATGCTGATGTAAATGGTGGTAACAAACAAGGTGGTTCTTTCAAAGTACTTGATTCAGCTTCAATCAAAGGTGGCGAAAAAGATTTAGGTATTCGTACTTGGTTAAAACCACAAGCTGTTAAAGATGGATGGCAACATGGTGGCGGTTCTACATGGGGCTGGTGGCCGTATGATCCACGCACAAATTTAG
>JBKJRD010000039.1:0-3056 GCA_046594885.1 Methylotenera sp.
CGCGCGACCGAAAAACTGGCTGAAAACCGTACCTATCTACAATCAATCCCCTACATGGATAGGTTGGATTACGTATCGATGATGGCGAATGAACACGCTTATGTGATGACGATTGAAAAAATGATGGGTATTGATGTGCCGATTCGTGCGCAATATATCCGCGTGATGTTTGATGAGATTACCCGTGTTTTAAATCATTTATTATGGTTAGGGGCACATGCGCTAGATGTGGGCGCGATGACGGTGTTTTTGTATGCTTTCCGCGAGCGTGAAGATTTGTTCGATTGCTATGAGGCGGTTTCTGGCGCGCGTATGCATGCAGCGTATTACCGTCCAGGCGGCGTGTATCGCGATTTGCCTAATCAAATGCCACAGCACGAAACCACCAAATTTCGCAGTACAAAAGCCATCAATAAACTTAATGAAAACCGCCAAGGTTCATTTTTAGATTTTATTGAAGATTTTACCAATCGCTTTCCAACTTATATTGATGAATATGAAACCTTGCTGACTGATAACCGTATCTGGAAACAGCGTACAGTCGGTATCGGTGTGGTTTCGCCTGAACGCGCTCTAGCGCTGGGTTTTACAGGGCCAATGTTACGCGGTTCAGGCATTGAGTGGGATTTGCGTAAAAAGCAACCGTATGAAGTGTACGCAGATTTAGATTTTGATATTCCCGTGGGTGTGAATGGCGATTGTTATGATCGTTATTTGGTGCGCATGGAAGAGTTCAGGCAATCTAACAATATCATCAAACAATGTATCAAGTGGCTACGTGCAAACCCTGGTCCTGTGATTACCACCAATCATAAAGTCGCGCCGCCCGATCGCGAAGGCATGAAAACCAATATGGAAGATATGATTCATCACTTTAAATTATTCACTGAAGGCTTTCATGTGCCAGCAGGTGAGGCTTATGCAGCAGTTGAGCATCCAAAAGGTGAGTTCGGTATTTACATGGTGTCTGATGGCGCGAATAAGCCCTATCGCTTAAAAATTCGCGCACCAGGCTATCCGCATCTTGCAGCGTTAGATGAAATGACTAAAGGGCATATGATTGCTGACCTTGTTGCAATTATTGGCACGCAAGATATTGTGTTTGGTGAAATTGATAGATAGCGTATGTTAAGTAAAGAATCGATACAAAAAATAGACTACGAGCTGACCAAGTATCCTGCCGATAAACGTCAGGCGGCGGTCATGAGTGCGTTGCGCATTGTGCAAACAGAGCGCGGCTGGCTGTCAAAAGACAGCATTACAGAAGTGGCTGAATATTTGCGTATTCCAGAGATTGCCGCAATGGAAGTGGCGACTTTTTACAATATGTATGATTTGGTGCCAGTAGGAAAATACAAAATCAGTATTTGCACCAATATTTCATGCATGTTGCGCGATTCTGATGCGATTGTGACGCACCTGCAAAATAAGCTGGGTGTTGGTTTTAATGAAGTCACGCCAGACGGAAAATTCTGCTTGAAAGAAGGCGAGTGCATGGGTGCTTGTGGCGGCGCGCCTTTGATAATTGTGAATAATCACACCATGCATGAATTTTTAACAACCGATAAAGTAGATGCTATTTTAGAGGAGCTAAAATAGTGATAAGTAGCGCAACTAACATGACCAAAAACCCCGTGATGACAGAACTTAACGGTCAAACATTGTTAACTTTACGTTCGTTAACTGAAAAAAATCCAGCCTCATTAGAAACCTATATCAAACTGGACGGATATGCGCAACTGAAAAGAATTGTCACTGAAAAAGTAAAAGCCACAGACATTATTGCGCAAATTAAAACGTCTAATTTACGCGGTCGCGGCGGTGCTGGCTTTCCAACAGGGCTTAAATGGAGCTTTATGCCGCGTTATTATGACGGCACAAAGTATCTGGTTTGCAATAGTGATGAAGGTGAGCCAGGCACCTTTAAAGACCGCGATATTATTCGTTACAATCCACATCAATTAATTGAAGGTATGGCGATTGCCGCTTACACATTAGGCGCGCGTGTTGGTTACAACTATATTCATGGCGAAATTTGGCAAGATTACGATATTTTTGAAGCCGCATTACATGAAGCTAAAGCGGCTGGCTATTTAGGCGAAAATTTATTTGGCAGCAACTTTAGTTTTGATTTACACGCCGTGCACGGTTATGGCGCTTATATTTGTGGTGAAGAAACCGCCTTAATCGAATCCATTGAGGGTAAAAAAGGTCAGCCGCGTTTTAAACCGCCATTTCCTGCCAGTTATGGCGTGTTTGGCAAGCCGACCAATGTAAACAATACCGAAAGTTATGCCAGTATTCCATGGATTTTACAGCATGGCGGTCAAGCATTTGCTGATTTAGGCGTGCCTAATTCTGGCGGTACCAAATTATTTTCCGTATCTGGCCATGTCGAAAAACCTGGTAATTATGAAGTGAAAATGGGTATGCCATTTGCAGAATTATTAGCATTAGCTGGCGGCGTTTGGAAAGGTCGACAATTAAAAGCGGTCATTCCAGGCGGCCCATCTACGGCAGTAATGACCGCGGAAATGATTCAAAACGCCACCATGGATTATGATGGTTTAAGCAAAGCAGGCTCTAGCTTGGGTGCAGGCTCTATGATTGTGATGGACGACACCACTTGCATGGTTAAAACGCTTAAACGCTTATCATACTTCTTCTATGAAGAAAGTTGTGGTCAATGTACACCTTGCCGTGAAGGCACTGGTTGGGTGTATCGCGTGATCAGCCGTATTGTTGATGGCAAGGGAAAAATGGACGATTTGGATTTGTTAACCGATGTGAGTAATAACATTTCTGGCCGCACAATTTGTGCGTTGGGCGATGCAGCAGCAACGCCTGTATTGAGTTTTATCAAGCATTTCAGACACGAATTTGAATATTACATTCAGCATGGCAAAAGCATGGTTGAGCAAGATAGTTTGCAAGCAAGTGGTATTGAAAACACAATGGTGGGTGCGCATGTAAGTGGCGTTGCAGAGCTAACGGAGCGCGTGTACGCCAAAGACGGTAGCGATAAATTTGGAGCAGAACCAATTGCTAAATATTGA
>JBKJRD010000002.1:0-17898 GCA_046594885.1 Methylotenera sp.
GGCATTGCCGTCAATATCGCTGTCGTTACTCAATAGACTGGCAGCACTGATGGTGACTGGGGTGTCCTCGGTGGCAAGGCGGCTGTCGTCAATGGCGTCTGGATTGTCATTGACTGGAGTAACATTGAATACAAATGTATTAGGCGCTGCATCAAACCTACCCAAGCTATCTTGCACACTAAAGGTAAAATTGCTATACGGGCTGCCGTTAGTATTTGCAGCAGGGGCAAAACTTAAATTACCTGCATCAATATCAGCAATTGTAATGATTTGACCAGCAGTAATGACTGGCGAGCCATTTAGTAGCAATGTGCCACTGGTTGGTAATGAGTCGATACGCACGCCATTTAAGGTTTGGCCAACATCAGTATCGCTGAAACCAAAGTCTGTTCCAGCCAGAAGGTAACTATTATCTTCAGCAATTGTGCGCGTTGCGTCTGCGCCTTCTGGCGCTAGGTTTGTGCTGATATTAATCATGATATTGGCAGTATCGGTACCGCCTGCAACATCACTAATCGTGTATGGAACCGTTGAAACGCCTGAGAATCCAGCATTAGGTGAGAATGTAATAACCCCACCAACGCTAATATCGATTGTACCGTTAGCGACGGCTATGCTTTGTGCCGTGCCAGGTATAACAGCAGTACCACCAATGCTGGTTAAAGTTAAGGGGTCGTTTTCAGCATCCGTATCATTGTTAAGTGGCGTTAAGGTAACAGGCATATCAACAGGCGTGCTAACGGTGTCGTTAACGGCATTGGGTGCCTGATTAACTGGCGTAACAGTAATTGTTGCATTAGCAGCAGATGCATCGCTAGCGCCTGAATTGTCAGTCACCGTATAAGCGAAATTTGTGTTGCCGTTAAAGCTAGGGTTGGGAACAAAATAAAAGGTTGCTGAGCTTGCAGAGTAACTAAAACCGCTAACGGCAGCCGTGGTTAGCCCAGAATCGGTGTATAAAGAACCGTTACTAGGCAAGCTGTTTAAGGTAAAGCTAGCAATTGTTCCATCAGTATCGGTGCCGCTAAGTGCTATTGCAATGGATGAGCTACCTTGTAATCCGCTTGCGCTAACATTCAAAGCGTTTGGCGCGCTATTGGTAGGAGAAACTGGGCCAGAGATGGAGCCGCTATCTGCAAGCAATCCTAAATAATTAATATCATTACCGTCAATTAGCGGATCTATATCCACTCTTTCACTTGCATCGTATGCATAGGCAAAATTAAAGGCATTTAAAATATCGTTAACTCTAAATAAATCAACAAAATTAAAGCCGTAGCTGATGTATAAACCAGATTGGCCTGCGGCTGTTTCTTCTAATACCGCGTTAATATCCTTGCCCTCTTCAATGGCTTTAATCACTGTTTCAATGGTGGCAAGATTCAAAGCACTATCTGAATCACTAGGCAAAATCGCTTGTGTCAGCTCATCAGTAAACTGCACGGTCTGTTCAGAATAAATATGAATCAATCGCCCATTAGCCAGCTCCAGCTCAACTTCAGATCCGCGTGGCGTTTCAATGCTGTCGCCAGTTTCCACTTGGTCACCCAGTTGTATCTCACGTCGCGTACCATCTAACGAAGTCAGATAGGCCACACCTGTGATTGAGACTACTTTACCGATTAATGCCATGATTTTTTCCTAATAATCTTTTTGTGAATGCGCATTTGACACGCATTCAATCTTTTTTCACAATGGCATTAAACCTTGTTTTTTGGTACAACACTATTGTACTAAAGGACAATACAGCGCCATTGAACACACACTGCTTGATAAACAAAAAAAAGTATTGTTTTTATGTGTTAAGTAATGATTGCCATCGCATTAATGCCAAAATATCGCGTATGTTATTTACAATATGGGCGATTTGCATTACTTTGGCGTGTGATCGTAAGCGTGCAAAAATAATAATGGCCTGTAGCCAAGTCCGTCAATTCATCGCTGCTTTGTTGCTGGCTGTGATTGGGTTATCCAGCATTTATGCGGCCAACGATGCTTTCAATAAACCCAGCTATGATTTTAATAAACTAAGCATGCTTGCCAACCAACGTTATGGGCAAGCAGCACAGCAAAATATCCAGCAGTTACACCAACTCATCCAAAGCCTGCAAACTGCATCAGAACTAGAAAAGCTCCAACAAGTTAACGATTTTTTTAACCAAAAAATCCAGTTCACAGACGACTTAAGTTTGTGGGGCAAAACAGATTACTGGGCAACGCCTTTAGAAACAATTGGCAGGCAAGCAGGGGATTGCGAAGATTTTACCATTGCTAAATATGTGTTTTTAAAAGCCTTAAATATTGACAATAATCGTTTGCGATTAACCTATGTCAGAGCCAAAATCTTTAACGATGGCAACCAGTCAGCTATAGCGCACATGGTATTAAGTTACTATCAAACACCGCAATCTGAGCCGCTCATTTTAGATAACCTAACACCTGAAATTTTGCCTGCATCGAGCAGAACAGATTTATCGCCCATTTTTAGTTTTAACGATAAAGGTTTATGGGTGGGCGCTAGTAGCAAACCGAAAGGTGAAGCGCAAACTAATTTATCCAGATGGCGCGATGTTTTGTTGCGAACGCACGCTGATGGAATAGAATAATTAAATGAAGGAAAGATATGTCACTAAATAAAAAACTTTGGCTGGCGATTACCTATATGCTTATTCTGTCTGCAGGCGGCTGCTTTGCGCTCAGCACGCTGTTTAGCAAACATTATTTAGAAGAGCAATTACAGGTTAAAAATAGCGATAATGCCACTGCTTTAGCCTTATCTATTTCGCAGTTAGATAAAGATGCTGCCACTTTAAATTTACTGATTTCTGCCCAATTTGATGCAGGCCATTATCAATATATTGGCTTGTTTAATCCAATGGGCAAAATGATGATTGAGCGCGTAAATAAGATCAGCACTACCAAAGCGCCCAATTGGTTTATCAAAGTATTACCCATTAAAACCCAAGCGGGTATCGCAGATATACAAGATGGATGGTCGCAATTTGGCACACTCAAGCTAGAAAGCGATTTAAATGCCGCCTACGACACGCTATGGAAATCTACTTTACTCATTGCACTATGGTCGATTGCCATTGGCCTGATGAGTTGTTATGTGGGCAGCCAGATATTGCAAAAAACACTGCGTCCGCTTAACGATATTGTAGAGCAAGCCAAAGCCATTGGTGAGCACCGTTTTATTACCATTGCAGAACCCCAAACAACTGAATTTAAAGCGGTGGTTAGCGCCATGAACAGTTTATCTAATCGCACTAAGAAAACCCTCAGTGAAGAATCGGCACGGCTAGAAAAATTGCGTTATCAAACCAATTTTGATGCGATTAGCGGATTAATGAATCACGACTTTTTTATCAGTACCATGCATGCCAGCGTTAGTCGCAAAGAGTATTTTAATAAAGGCGTATTAGTAGTGTGCAAATTAACCAACTTACACGCGATTGACCAGCGTTTAGGCTATACCGATACAAACGCTTTTATTAAGTTGATTGGTCAGACTTTGGACAATATTTGCTTGCAAGCTGCGTTAATCGCTGGGCGACTTAACGGCTCCAATTTCGCCGTATTTTCTGAAGCCACGCATGAACCCTACGCGCTTGGCAACCAAATAAAAAGTGCGCTACAAAAGCTGCATGTAAGTTCTCATATCGATTTGCAGGCCAATTTTGTTACCGTTGCCATTCAGGTAGAAAAATCCGATTCGCCCATGCAGTTGGTCACGCGCATTGGTAATCTTGTAGATGAAATCAGCCTTAAAAACAGTGAAGATATCTTACATGTGATTGACCAAGCAGCAATCTCCAGCGATCTGGATGCGACGCACAACGAGTGGAAGACCGCATTAGTGCGCGCATTAGCCGATAAAAGAATTAAACTGCAACATTACCCATTGATTAATATGCAAGGCGAATTGATTCATTATGAAAGCCCAGTGCGATTGCAGCTGCAAGACAGCGGCAAATGGCTCAGCGCTGGCGAATTTATCGTATGGGCCACGCAACTGAATTTAATGCCGCGCGTGGATGCATTGGTGGTCGAAACCGCCATGCAATTATTATCAAACAGAGCAGCGCCAATCGGTTTAAATATTTCTGCAGAAACCATGTTAGATGCCAGCTTTACCAAAAAAACCATGCAGCTGATTAAAGCCAACTTAAGTGTAGCAAACCGACTGTATATTGAGGTGCCAGAACGTGGGGTGTTTGAGCACTTTTCGGCATTTAAAGATTTTTGTAAACAGCTAAAAAGCTTGGGTTGCAAAGTCGGCATTGAGCATGTTGGCTCGCGCATTGCGCGCTTGGGCGAGCTGCATGATGTGGGCTTGGATTATATTAAATTCGACGCGGCAATCATTAGTGACATTGATAGCAATGAGGCTAATAAAACCTTGCTGCGCGGCTTATGTATGATTACCCATTCTATCGGCGCGCTAGCGTTTGCTGAAGGCGTAAATACAACAGCCGAAATAGAAACGCTAAAACTGATTGGTATGGACGGTATGACGGGGCCTGGTATTCAGGTAACAACTTAACCCATTAAATGACTTAAAAACTTAACCCAAAAAAAGGGTTAAGTTTTTTGTTGACGCTTATTTTCCCTGCCAACTATTTGGCTTGGTGATTGCTGTTAAGCATGAGTGCTAATTGCAGCCTATCTTTGGCGCCTAAACGTTCGAATGTGGCGGCTAAATGCGCTTTTACTGTGCGCTCAGTAATCTCCAGCACTCTGGCGATTTCTTTATTGCTTAAGCCGTTGGCGGCTTGCATGGCTACTTCTTTTTCGCGTTGGGTAAGTTTTGACAATAAACTTTGCACGTATTCGGGCTGATTGCCCGCCAATCTGCTCGAAACCTCGATTAACTTTTGTAGCAGCTCTTGGCCCAACCAAACACCGCCATTGGTCATCACCGCGGTAATTTCTTTCAACACACTGGGCGCGCTATAGGCATGGCAATAACCGCGGGCACCTAATCGCAACGCGTGTAGCGATTCAGCATGATTAGGCACGTTGACTATAACCACGATTTTTGAGTGCTGATAATTTTTTAAAATCGCCGCAATGGTTTTCGCCATCCATTGCTGGCGGTCTTCATTCATGTGCAGCCAAAAAATGGTTTCCTGCTGATTTCTGCTGGGGGTTTCTGGTAATGTTGCTGTGATGACGCCGTCTGGAAAAGCCTCGGTCCAACTTTGCAACAAAACCGGCAATTGGCTAATAAAAATATGCTGCATGCGCGCTTTTATCTTTCAGTAAAAGCGTAAGATTTGGCCTTAAGCACTGGTTTAAGCAAATAAGAAAGAATGGTTTTTTGGCCTGTTAAAATATCCACCTGCGCAATCATGCCCGGAATAATTGGCAAACCTTGGCCTAAGCTGGTTTGCTTGGTGCGTACCCGTACAACATAATAAGCGTTACCTTTTTCATCCACCGTTGAATTAGCAGCAATGCTTTCTACGGTGGCGTCTAGCGTGCCGTAAATCGTGTAATCATAAGCGGTTAATTTCACAATCGCCGGCTGATTGGGGCGCAAAAACGCAATGTCTTTAATTTGCACTTTGGTTTCCAGCACCAAAGCATCATCGGTAGGCACCAGCTCCAGCACCTCTTTACCAGGCTGGATGACGCCACCTACGGTGTTATAAAATAAACGGCTCACCTTGCCGTTGACTGGCGATTTCAATGTGGATTGCTTAACCCTGTCGGTTAATGAAACGCTGGTTGCTCCTAGGCTACCCAATTTGGCGGTTGTTTCATTTAATTCTGTGCGTACTCTGCTGCGAAAATTTTGCTCGGTTTCTGTAATTTTACGTCTTGCTTCTGAGATAGACACCAAAATACGGTTTGCCTGCGCGCGCGCTTGGTCAATCTCGCCCTTCGCACGCGTCACTTCGCGTTCTAATTTTAGAATATCAATTTCTGAAACCGCACCACTGGCTAATAAAGGTTTGTTTGCAGCTAATTCTTTGTTTGCCGATTCAAACGTTTTTTCGGCAACTTCGCGCTTAAACTCCACTTCAATCAATTCTTTTTCACGCTGCACCATCTGGTCGCGCGCAATGTTCAGGCTAGACTCTAAATCGGCTTGACTGGCATTATATAAAGCATATTCCTGCTCATAAATTTGCGCATTGCCTGCTTTGATTTCTGGTGGCGGATTAAAGGCGCTGCCTGTTGCCAGCGCTTGTAAACGTGACTGCTTTGCCAGCAAAGCTAAAAACTGGCCTTCGTTTTCGCGCAAAGAAGAAACCGCGCGCGTTTCGTCAATTTTAATCAAAGGCATGTCCACTGTCACCAAATCACCCTCTTTAACCAGAATCTCCGATACGATGCCGCCATCTAAGGATTGAATCACCTGCACTTGGCGCGATGGAATCACCCTGCCCTCGCCGCGCGTGACTTCATCTACTTTGGCGTACCATGCCCACGCTATTGCCGCAGACGTAATCAACAAAATAGCGTATAGCAATTTTCTGGCTTTTAATGGTCTTTGTTCTAAAATAGCTAGCTCTGCCTCTTCACCCCAGCTTAAATGGTCGCGGGTTTCTGTTGGTACAACGCGATTCACCAGCCAGTAAATAGGTGCCGTTATCCATGATTGTCTTTTTACAAACTCGTTAAACGCACCAATGACCTTGAATAATCCCTGACTCATCTTTTTACCTGATCAACACAACTCAAAGCGCTTTACCAATTTTTCCTGCGCGCAAGGCTTCAATAATTTGTTGTTTTGGGCCATCGGCCACCACACGGCCAGCATCAATCACAATAATGCGTTTGGCTAAATCAAATAATCCAGAGCGATGTGAAATTAATATCAGCGTTTTGCCTATACCGGCGGCCATCAAACGTTTTTTTACCGCATCTTCTGCCGAGTGGTCCATGGCACTGGTCGGTTCATCCAATAAAATAATAGAGGGTTTATTAATCAGCGCACGCGCAATGCCAACCGCTTGCTTTTGCCCGCCCGATAAGGTTTCGCCGCGCTCGCCTACATTTAAATCAAAGCCTTTGGGATGCGCATTAATAAATTCATCAATACCACCAGCATGTGCGGCGGCTAATACGGTTGCATCATCGGCATGCGGGCTGGTCACGGTTAAGTTCTCACGCATAGTCCCGTAAAACAAATGCGTGTCTTGCTGCACATAACCGATGCAGCGGCGTAGCTCAGCTGGGTCTACTTGGCGCGCGTCAATGCCATCAATCAAAATAGCGCCTTCTGTGGGTTGATATAGCCCAAGAATTAATTTATGAATGGTGGTTTTGCCTGAGCCCATGCGCCCTAATAACGCCACATGCTCGCCGGCTTTAATTTTAAAAGACACTTTGCTTAATGCGGTTTCTTCTGCGCCAGGATAATGAAAGCTTACTTCTCTGAATTCAATATCGCCTTTAAAACTAGGTCGCGATAAAAATTTGGAATCTCGCGGACGCTCAACCGGTTTACCCATAATCTCATCTAACGATTGCAGTGATGTGGACGCAGTGTGATATTGCGTGAGCAAACCCGCAGTTTGCGAAATAGGCACTAGCGCACGTGAAGACAACATGGTGCAAGCAATCAAACCGCCCATGGTTAAGTCACCGCTGGTCACTAAATACACACCCAGTAAAACCAAGCTTAAGGTAATTAATTGTTGAATCGCGCTAGAGCCATTATGAATAGACGAGGACAGCAAACGTAATTTGCTGCCAACTTCGGTTAGGTAAGTCGCGCTGTGCTCCCATTTACGTTGCATGCCGCCTTCAATGCCCAAGGCTTTAATGGTTTCTAAACCCACCAAGCTTTCGATTAAAGTCGCATTGCGCACAGCGCCAGCGCGATACATGGTTTCAGATAATGCATGCATTTTGCTTTGTACGCTAAACGCGTAAATTAACATCACAATTGCACCCACAATCACCGGAATCACCATATACGGCGAAATCCACGCTATGACGATAATAAAAATAATACCGAAAGGCACATCAATTAACGTGGTAATGGTGGCGGACGTAATAAAATCGCGCACACTTTCAAATGAGCGCAAATTACTGGCGAACGAACCAACTGAATTGGGCCGCTGTTCCATGCGCAAACCCAACACTTGCTCCATAATGCGCGCGCTCAATTGAATATCAATACGCGTGCTGGCCCAATCTAAAAAGTATCCGCGCATGGTGCGCAAAATAAAATCGCCAATCACAATGATTGAAACGCCAATCGCCAATACCCATAGTGTTTCGATGGAGCGGTTTGGCACCACGCGGTCATACACATTCATGGTAAACAGCGGCATGGCCAAGGCAAACACATTCACAACGAATGCCGCCACCATCACGTCACGATAAATGCGTTTATTTTCGGCCAGTGCGCCCCAGAACCAATGTCTTAAACGCACTATACCTACCGCAGGCGCGCGCTTATCAAACACATACTTGGGCTTAGTGACAATAAAATAACCCGTATATTGGGCGCTAATTTCCGCTATCGACACCGCCACTTCAGCATCGCTTAGCTCTGGATAAATTACCCGCGCTTGGCCTTTTTCGGCGTCAATGCTCAAAAGTTGACAGGCTTCGTCGTTTTGCAGCAATAAAGTCACTGGCAGGAATATGGCGCGGATTTCGCTAAGGGGCTTTTTAAAAATGGTAACAGCGAGATTCACCCGTTCGGCAGCACGCTTAAAAAGTGCTGGCGTCATTTTGCCATTTTTAAGCGGTAAGCCAGCCATTAATGCATCTCGGGTGGTGGCCACTTGATGTGTGCGGCAAGCAAGCAACAAACAGCCTAGCAATGCATCAGTGCTATTGGCTTGTTGTTGAATTAAATCATCCAAATTTAAATGGTTTGGAGTTGGTGGGTTTACTTGAATATCCACTTTATTTTTTCATCTATTGGATTGTTACTATATTGGTTTTAGCTTGCTTTATGCTTGCTTTTTCGCGTCTTGTTTTGTGCTATCTAGGCGCATCGCTACAATCTGTTCAATTGACCATTTAAAGTAATGTATCAATATTTTGTAGTTACTACAATTATTAACGTGTTTTGAGGGTTAAGTTTATCGGAATGCCGCACAATTTTAGGTTTAAACCCTGCACTTTAAAGCAGTTTGATTGTGCAAAATCAAGTTACACGCAAGAAAAATTCACTTAGCCGCCGTAATCTTATTTAAGCGCTTTTGAAATATGCGATAAAAGACTATATTGTGCATAACTTTCTTAAGATTAGCTTAATCACCATGTTGTTTTTTCGCAATAGCACGTCACACAGAATAAACATGCCGCTTTTTTTACTGGTCATTGCGTTCACTAGTTTTTTTTTGAATGCGCAGGCTCAGCCAAGTAAGGCTAATACAAAGCCAGTAGAATCCGTAAAACTACAACTGAAATGGAAACATCAATTTCAGTTTGCTGGCTATTATGCGGCGCAGGCCAAAGGCTTTTACGCGGACGAACATCTCAAAGTGACAATTTTAGAAGGTGGCATGAATCAATATGCCACCGAAAAAGTATTGTCTAACAAAGCACAATATGGCGTGGGTGATTCTGAAATTTTGCTCGATTACGCTAATGGAAAACCGCTGGTTGTGCTGGGTGCTATTTTTCAGCACTCCCCTTATATTTTACTCAGTCTTAAAGATTCAAATATTCAATCGCCTTCTGATTTAGTTGGCAAGCGTGTCATGGTTGGCGAAAACCAGGGCGCTGAAGAGTTTAAAGCCATGATTCAAAATGAGGGTATTGCACTTAAGCAAGTGAAACTGCTGACACAATCATGGCAATTACAAGACTTAATCGATGGCAAAGTGGATGCGATTTCCGCCTATTTTAGTGTTGAGCCCAACCTGTTGCGCGCGCAGGGCATTCAACCCAACATTTTACATAGCGCTAATTACGGCATTGATTTTTATGGTGACACTTTATTTACCAGTCTCAATGAGCTAGAACAGAATCCTGCACGCGTTGCCGCCTTTTTAAAAGCTAGCCTAAAAGGCTGGGCCTACGCGCTAGCACACAAAACAGAAATGGCTGACCTTATATTGCAAATGGATGGCGTGCGTGAGCGTGGCATCACGCGCGAAGTATTGCTTAATGAAGCTAAAGATATGGAATCGCTGATTCTGGCTGATGTGATTGAAATTGGCCATATTAATCCGAGTCGCTGGCGGCATATTGCCGAGGTGCAAGCTAATCTTGGTTTGATTAAAAAAGACTTAAATTTAAGCAATTTTATTTATGCGCCATCGCCATTAGCAACTGTTTTTCCTGCGAAATATACGCCCATTGCTATTTTAATTGTGTTAATTGCCAGCGCTTTAGTGTTGACTTGGTTTGTTAAAACGCGCAAAAAAATCGCGTTTAAAGATGCGTTACTCAATGTTGAAACGAATCTGCGCCTGCAAAGTGATGCGGCGCTGGCTGTTGCGCAAACGCGCATTAATGATATGTTTAAATGCACGTTTGCAGGTATCGCGATTACCGATGCAGACGGGCGCTACGTGATGGCTAACCCAGCTTATTGCGACATGCTCAATTACACTGAAAACGAATTAAAAACCACCAATATTTTTGTGTTAACTTATGCAGAAGATCGGCCAGCTAATGCGTTAAAAGTACAGCAACTGTTTAATGGCAGCATTCAAAATTTTGTTGTTGAGAAACGTTATATTAAAAAAGATGGTGCATTGGTATGGGTGCGCACCAGTGTGACTCCCATGTATGCGCCAGATGGTCAAGTAGCTAATCTGATTGCGGTTTGTGAAAACATTGATGAGCGAATCATCATGATTGAAAAACTCAAAAGAAGCGAAGCCTTATTAAAAATGGCCGGCAGCCTTGCCCAACTGGGTGGCTGGGATTTAGACGTAAAAAGTATGCAGCTAAATTGGTCTGATCAGGTTTCAGTATTGCACGACATGTCGCCCGGCAGCATCCCCACACATGAAGAAGCCCGCAATATGATAACGCCCGATTGGCGTGATCAAATCCAAAAAAGTTTGGATGCCTGTATTGCCGAAGGCAAACCTTACGACCATATTTTTCAAAAAATCACGGCTGAAAATCGACCCATTTGGGTGCGTTCTGTGGCGCAACCGCTGTTCAATGAAAATGGCAAAGTGGTGCGCGTTCAAGGTGCATTTCAAGATATTACCCAGTATAAAAAATTGGAAATACGCAGTCTTAAACAATCAGCCATATTAGAAAGCATTGCTGCTGGAAATGCGTTAAGCGGCATTTTAGAGAGCTGTATTGCGCTTATTGAAGAACAATCGCCAGAGCTTGTGTGCGTGATTAATTTGTTAGACGAAGCTGGCACACACCTTAAAACTGGCGCATCCATCCATATGCCAGCGGAATATATGAACAGTATAGATGGCTTAGCAATTGGTGAAGTGGCAGGCTCTTGCGGAACTGCTGTTTATGAAAAACGTGAAGTGATTGTGAGCGATATTGCCAATGACCCCTTATGGCAAAATTACAAACAGCTAGCGCTTGAATATGGGTTTTTGGCTTGTTGGTCATGGCCAATTTTTGCGAGTAATGGGCGCGTTATCGGTACCTTTGCGGCCTACTCAAAACAAGTGTCTAGCCCAATAGAAGAGCAACTCACGTTAATTCGTGCCATTGCTAAAACAGCTGGTATTGCCATAGAGAAAGAAAAATCATCTCAGCAAATTCGCTTGCTGGAATCAGCAATATCTAGACTGAATGACATTGTGCTTATTACAGATGCAGAACCTGTTACAGAACCAGGGCCAGTGGTTGTGTTTGTGAATGATGCGTTTGAAAAGCGTACCGGTTACAGCCGAGACGAAATTATTGGCAAAACGCCCCGTATTTTGCAAGGCGCAAATACAGATAAAGCCGAATTGAAGCGGATTCATGAAGCATTAGAAAAATGGCAACCAGTACGTGCTGAATTAATTAATTACAAAAAAAATGGTGAAGAATTCTGGTTAGAACTCGATATCGTGCCGATTGCGGATGCAACGGGTTGGTTTACACATTGGGTAGCGGTAGAACGCGATATTACCTTGCGCAAAGCAGATGAATTAGAAGCGATTAGGCTTAATCGTGCGCTGCGTTTACTAAGCGCTTGTAACGAAGTGTTGATACGCGTGAGTAATGAACAATTGCTGATGAATGAAATTTGCCAATTAGCGGTTGAAATTGGCGGCTACAGTATGGCGTGGGTGGGTTTTGCACAGCATGATGAATATAAATCTATTAAGCCAGTGGGTAGTTATGGCGGCAAAGGTATATTTTTAAATGAGTTAAAATTGAGCTGGTCGGAACACCAACGATGTGGAAAAGGCCCTGCTGGCAAAACCATCCGCCATTGCAAAACAGTTGTGTTAGCGGAAATTGCCAAAGACCCTGATTATCCAGCGCCAGATCAAGCCAGCCGAGAAGGCTTTTTAGGTCTTATTTCGTTGCCACTTTTGCAAGGCGACAAATGTTTTGGTTTGCTCGGGCTGTTTTCGTCAGAAGTTCGTGCGTTTAAAGCTGAAGAGATTAAGTTATTAGAAGAGATTGCCGATCATCTTTCTTTTGGTATTCAAACCATTCGCAGCCGATTAGAACAAGAAAGAATGCAAATGGCGGTCACTAAAGTGGCGTCAAGCGTCTCTATTGCATCTAGTAATGATTTTTTTGAACAGCTGATTGAAAATATGATGGCGGCAACGGGTGCTGACGCAGGTTTCATTGCCACATTGTCAGCTGATGAACATTTGACCGCCACCACATTGGCTGCCATGGTCGATGGGCAGTTAATAGAAAACTTTAGCTATGCAGTAGCTAACAGCCCTTGTCATCATTTACTGCATCATGATCAATTTGTGCTTTCAAAAGCGGCGGTCGAATGTTTTCCGTCGCAAATCATGATATCAAACGGCATGCACGATTATATTGGTCAGCGCTTAACCAGCAGCAAAGACCAAATTATCGGCATGCTATTTGTGCTAAGGCGAAGTGCCTTTAATAATGATGGTTTTATTGTTTCTACGCTAAAAATATTTGCCACCCGAGTGGCGGCAGAAATTGAGCGGCAAAACTATGACCGCCATATTAGTGAACAAGCATCTTTGCTAGATAAAGCACAAGACGCGATTCTTGTGCGGGGCATGGATCATCGTATTCAGTTTTGGAACAAAGGCGCTGAGCGTCTGTATGGCTGGACTGAACAAGAAGCGCTTGGGCAAAATGCTGATGATTTAATCTATGCAAACAAATCTGACTTTATGCAGGCGAACAGTAAACTATTGATAACAGGTGAGTGTGTCACCGAAGTGGTTCAAAAGCGCAAAGATAAAAGTGAGTTATTTGCCGAAGCGCGCTGGACTCTAGTGAAAGACGTGCAAGGAAAACCGCTATCAGTACTATGTATTCACACCGACATAACCCAGCGAAAAAACGCCGCCGCTGAAATTCAGCGCATGGCGTTTTATGACACGCTGACCAACTTACCCAACCGTTTATTATTGCAAGAAAGATTAAAACTAGCGCTTGCCAGCAGTGGTAGAAATAATCAGCATGGCGCGTTATTATTTATTGATATCGATAATTTTAAAACCATTAATGACACATTAGGCCATGTGGCAGGTGATATATTATTGGTGAATATTGGCAAGCGTTTACAAGAAAATACGCGCGAAAGCGACACCGTTTCGCGATTGGGCGGTGACGAATTTATTATCATGTTACAAGCGTTAAGTGCCGACCCAACTGAAGCGGCCGTGCAAACAAAACAGTTTGGCGAAAAAATAGTCGCGTTGTTTCAGCAACCTTTTGATGTTGAGAATCACCAACATTACAGCAGCCCAAGCATTGGTATCACCTTATTCAAAAACGATCATCAATCGGTAACCGAATTACTCAAACAAGCAGATTTAGCCATGTATCAGGCCAAAGCAGCTGGTCGCAACACCTTGCGCTTTTACGATCCGCAAATGCAAGCGAATGTGACGAATCGCGTGGAGCAAGAAGTGGATTTACGTGCGGCACTGCCTAAAAACGAGTTTTTATTACATTATCAACCGCAAATGAATGCACAAGGCCAATGCATTGGTGCCGAAGCGTTATTGCGCTGGAATAGTCAAACCAAAGGCATGGTCTCACCAGCGAATTTTATTCCGCTGGCCGAAGAAACTAAATTGATTTTGCCTATTGGCGAATGGGTGCTAAAAACCGCTTGCGAAACCTTGGTTAAGTGGGCAAAAATGCCTGCCATGGCCAACCTGCAATTAGCGGTGAATGTCAGCGTGCATCAGTTCCGCATGCCTAATTTTGTGGAGCAGGTGTTAGCTATTGTGGAAGCTTCTGGCGCTAACCCTGCTCGGTTAAAATTAGAGCTAACCGAAAGCTTATTTGTAGAAAACGTAGAAGACATTATCAGCAAAATGACGGCATTAAAAGCCCAGGGCATTTCATTTTCCTTGGATGATTTTGGTACCGGTTACTCATCACTTTCTTACCTGAAACGCTTGCCACTTGATCAGCTTAAAATTGATCAGTCTTTTATACGCGATGTATTGGTAGATGGCCACGATGCTACGATTGCACGCAGTATTATTACCTTAGGCAAAAGTTTAGCTTTGGCTGTGATTGCAGAAGGCGTAGAGCTTTTAGCGCAAAAAGAATTTTTACTCGATGAAGGTTGTCATTTATATCAGGGCTACTTTTTTAGTCGGCCGTTGCCCATTGCTGCGCTGGAAGACTTTGTGAATAACACGATTAATGCTTAATTTTTACAGCTTAAGTCTCTCTAGATGTAACAAATTAAGAGATGAATAATGCAGACTGAGATGAATATAACTGAAAAAAATGCTTATGAACAAAAGCGAATGGCGGCTGTTAAAAAGGCAGAGATACTAGACACCGCGCCAGAATCGGATTATGACGATTTGGTTAAACTGGCGGCGCTTATTTTTAATGTACCCATTTCCACCGTGACAATTGTGGATTCTCATCGCCAGTGGTTTAAGGCAGCGGTTGGTTTAAGCATGAAAGAAACCGATAGAGCCATTTCTTTTTGTACGCATGTGGTCGACCAAAACCAACGTTTAATTGTGGAAAACACGCATTTAGATCCACGTTTTGCCAATAATCCGCTGGTTGAAAAAGAGCCAATATTGGGGTTTTATGCTGGCATTCCATTATATACGGCGGATAACAATGCTATTGGTACGTTTTGTATCATGGATAATTCGCCACGTAAGTTATCAGATGCAGAGCTGGAAACACTGGAAACATTAGCGAATCAGGCCATGAAGTTATTAGAGTTACGCACTGAGCGCAAAAAATTACGCGAAAGTGAGCAGCGCTGGAAATTTGCTTTGGAAGGCGCTGGTCATGGCGTGTGGGATTGGAATATCAACACGGACCAAGTTTTCTTAGATAAACAATGGAAAGAAATGCTTGGATATGCAGAAAGTGACGCAATTGACAAGTTTGAAGCTTTTCGCCAAATGGTGCACCCAGATGATGTTGCCTTACTTTTACAAAGCCTTGATGATTATTTACATCAAAAAACCGAAACTTATCGGGTAGAACTTAGGATTCAATGCAAAGATAAAAGCTGGAAGTGGATTTTAACCAGAGGCATCATTGTTGCTTGGGATGCAGTCGGCGCGCCGCTGCAAATGATTGGCACACATACCGATATTTCAAAAAGAAAACTATCAGAAGAAATTGCGTGGAAACAGGCTAATTTTGACGCTTTAACTGGCCTGGCTAATCGCCGCATGTTTTTTGACCTTTTGCAAAAAGAGATTAAAAGAAGTGCGCGAGTCAAACATAGCTTTGCACTGATGTTTATTGATCTAGACGGTTTTAAACCCGTCAACGATAACTATGGACACCAAGTGGGCGATGAATTATTAATTCAAGTGTCGCAAAGAGTGATTGGCTGCATTCGCGAATCGGACACAGTAGCCCGATTGGGCGGAGATGAATTTACCGTTTTAATGAACGGCATTTCTACACCCGCAGACGCAGGCAATCTTGCAGAGAAAATTTTAGCTGCCATTAATCAACCGTTTATTTTGGGTAGGCACAGCATTACCATTTCAGCCAGTATTGGGCTATCTATCTACCCAGCGCATGGTTTAGAAGCAGATATGATCATCAAAAAAGCCGATAGTGCAATGTATGATGCAAAAAATAGCGGCAAAAACGCATGGCAACTGTTTAAACTTAACCCTTAAATTTGCCTAAAAATTCACGCAAAATAATGGTTAAGTATGATGGCAATTTTTGCTAATGAAAGAGTTTTTTGGAGGGCGAGCCTCTTACGAATCATTGCTTATAAGCCAATATAAATAAGGTATTATATATTTATTTTATAATCTATACCCCCACTTATACCCCCAAATCTTATTTCTTAACCTTAATATTGGTTCATGACCACTTATTTATTACTTTACTTTAAGTAATATCCTTAATGATGTTTGCGGTAAGTAACATAGAGGTTTAAATTAATTAGCGTTCATAATGTATCACATGAACCGAATCATTGTGAATCGCCAAACTTTAAAGGAATTTATCATGTGGACAACACCAGCAGCTACAGAAATGCGTTTTGGCTTTGAAGTAACAATGTACGTAATGAATAAATAATCAGTTCATCTAATTGAAAATAGCCTAGCTTTTAGCTAGGTTTTTTTGTGTCATTAATTATTTCACATTTATTTCAAGTCTAAAGGTAGATTTAAACTGTGAGTGTGAACAAGTTAGGTGTTAATAAAATAATTGGCAATAATTTTAAACCGATTTATTCCACTTCAATCAAAACATTTTAAGAGAAGATTAATAATACTTTTTTGAACTTAGATAATTGCTTTTTCGCCCGAACGCGCGTACTCATCGGATAATCCGTCGACTCGAATAATATAAATCATTATTACTTATGTGTGGTAACCAACAGTCACCGATTCGTACATAGTTCACACTATTGTAATAAATAAAGTCTATGCTCAATTAACCTCCAAAATGTTTTGAAAAGAATTTATCAATGCAAGACAGAACTAATTTGCTCTTTGCAAATGTTGTAAGAAAAGGTTTGATTTTGAGCAAAAGAAAATCTGTTGAAGATGCTCAATGTATGATGATGAGAGCAGGTTTGCCACTTGAAGTAATTACAAGAGTTTTACTTCAAGATAGAACAATCAATCAATTCATTAGAAAAACTGATACTACATAGGAATATTATTTTATTCTGACGAGCTAACCCATTGATATTAAATGTAAGTGCGGTAACGAACAGACAACACTTTACTTAACGTTAGATACTGTACTTAATAGATTTATACTTTAAAATGGGAGAAATAAATGTTTATTAATATATGTAAGAAACTTGCTATTCTTCCGCTACTATTAGCTTCAACTGCCACATTAGCGGCAACCTACAGTTTTATACCTGTCAACGATAATCAAAACAATCAAATTGTGCCAATTGGTGATTTATTCCAATTAGAGGTGTTAAGTTTAGGTGCTGATCAAGTAACTTTTGAATTTACAAACAACAATACATTATCAAGTTCTATCATTGCTGCTTATATCGGTGGACCGAGCTTATTTACTGCTAACGCATTTGAAGAATCAGCTGGTGTTAATTTTGAGGGCATTAATCAACGTCAACCACAAACAGGCTTTGATATTGAGGCAGCTTCAAGATCTGTAAATCAACGTGGTGAGAATTTTAACAATGGTATCAATTCAGGTACTTCAGAATTTCTAAAATATACTTTAACACTTGCGTCGGGTATTACTTTTGACACTGTGATCAATAGTATTAATGCTGGGGATTTATTAGTAGGCGTTACAGGTCAAGCTAGTAATCAAGGTAATGACCAATATATTATCAATACACCATTAGCAGCAGTTCCAGTTCCAGCTGCG
>JBKJRD010000060.1:0-24429 GCA_046594885.1 Methylotenera sp.
GGTTTTTAATTGTTTTTCTGCTATTTTGTAGTCAGGGAATAAATTTTCGACCACAGCCCAAAATTTGGCCGAATGATTCATTTCTCTTAAATGCGCCAGTTCGTGGCAAATCACATAATTAATGATGTGTGGCGGCGCTTGTAATAAACGCCAGTTTAACCGCACTTCACCGCGGCTATTGCAACTACCCCAGCGCGATTTTGCATTTGACAGCGTTAATGGCGGCGTAGGTACGCCCAATTTGGCCGCTAAAATGCTTAAGCGGCGACTAAAGTCTAAACTCGCTTGTTTTTGATACCACTGAATCACTTTGCGGCCAATAAGTGCATGGTTGTTGGGCGTTGCTGTTGTTACGATTAACCTGCTAGCATCAAATGCTAGGGCTTTATTACTGATGCTAGCTGCAATACTTAACTGAATATCTTGGCCTAAATATAATAAATGCTCACCATCAACCCAGTGAATCGCATCCACTTGATTGGCCTCGCGCGCTTGCAATTTGCGCCTAATCCAGTTGGATTTTTCTAGCAGAATCTGGTTGAGTTGAAACGCAAAAATACGTTTCGGCGCATGGACGACCAAGCCATCAGCCGTAATTTTTAGCCCAACTGTACGGCGTTGCCGATGCTCTAATAGGTAGAAAATCGTTTCGCCATTAGCAAGTGTCAATACTTGGTTCGTCATCCGTTATTCAGTACCAGCATTTCCGCTTCAATCCATGCCTCAGCTAGCTGATTTGCCGCATCCACTTTTAAACCAGCTGTTTGAATCGGTGGCCCAATATGCAGTTGAATCACGCCCGGCTTTTTAATAAAGCTATTTTTAGGCCAAAATTCACCAGCATTATGCGCCACAGGCACAATTGGCGTATTGGTGTGCGTGGCAAGCCATGCGCCGCCCATATGATATTTGCCGCGTTCACCGGGTGATTTGCGCGTGCCTTCTGGAAAAATCACTATCCATAGCCCTTTATTTAATCTGTCCTGCCCTATAGCCACCAGTTTTTTCAGCGCTTCTCGACCAGCGCTGCGATCAATTGCGATAGGCGAACTCATGGCTAATCCCCAGCCAAAAATAGGAATCCACAGTAGCTCGCGCTTCATCACATAAGATTGGGCTGGAAAAATCGCCTGAAAAGCCAAGGTCTCCCAAGCCGATTGATGTTTAGATAAAATGATACTGGGCCTGGTGGGAATATGCTCTAAGCCACTGATTTGATGTGTGATTTTGCAGGTGATACGCAGCCAGAAAATCATACTGCGTGCCCAACCAGAGATGAGATAATTTCGCGTGATGGGGTTGAGTGGCAGCGCTAAAAAAGCGATGAACGTAAAAATAGGTGCGGCAATCACTTGGCCTAAAAAAAATAACACAGAACGTAAAATTAATAGCATTTAAAAGCGCAAAGATGTCCGAATATTTAATGTAGACGTTAGTAACGTAGCGATTGAAGTTAATCTAAAAATTAAGTAAAAAATAGTGTTAAGTCAATCAATTATGCCGTTTCAGAAATAATATGTTGCACCGCATCATTTAAATCAGCAAAAACTAAGGTATTTTTTGGCAAATGTTTATCAGGCAACTGGCTTTGTGCTAAGGTTTCTGCACCTTTGCCAGTGCGCACCAATACGGGCTTGCAACCAGCGTCGGCAAACGCTTGCAAATCGCGATACGCGTCACCAATGCCATATACTTCACTCAGTTCCACCGAAAATCGGCGACCAATATCTTCTATCATGCCTGTTTTGGGTTTGCGGCAATTGCAATGGTCATCCGCCAAGTGTGGACAATAAAACAGGGCATCGATACGGCCACCAACTAGTGCCAGCGCGCGATGCATCTTATCGTGAATGGCGTTTAATGTGGCCATATCAAACAAGCCACGTGCAATACCAGATTGGTTGGTTGCCACCACCACCCGAAAACCAGATTGGTTGAGTAGCGCAATTGCTTCCAGGCTACCCGCAATCGGAATCCACTCATTGGGACTTTTAATGAAGCTGGCGGAATCTTTGTTGATCACGCCGTCTCTATCTAAAATGACCAGTTTCAAGGTGTTAACTCGCGTAACATTTTAAGTGACCAACTTAGACAAATCCGCAACGCGGTTCATGGTTTGGTGCAATTTTGCCAATAAACCTAAACGATTCGCCCTCAGCGCAGCGTCATCGGCGTTGACCATCACATTATCAAAGAAATCATCCACCGGTCCTTTGAGTGCCGCCAAAGCTTTAAGTGAACCAGTGTAATCGCCAATTTCAAACAGTTTATCCGCCTCAGGTTTTACGATACTTAACGCTTTATTTAAGGCAATTTCTGCGGGCTCTGCAAGTAACGCAGTGTCAATTTCTGCTTTTACCGTGCCTTCCACTTTTTTAAGGATATTGCTGACGCGTTTGTTTGCGGCGGCTAGGGCAGGGGCTTCAGTAAGAGCAGCAAAGTTCCGAACTGCTTCGAGACGTTTAGGTATTTCATTGAGATAATTTGGTGATATTGATATATATGTTGGAACTGTGCCTACTTCGCCCTCATCAAGTCTCACAACAGAATCTACCTCTTGAGAACTAAAGTTTTGCTCACGAAGATTTATTGATAGTCGGTCTTTTATAAAAGAAAGTAAGTCTTCATAACCAAAAAATGCCATAGCATTTTTTTCTGGATGATTATTCTGCAAAATAGTATCAGCGATTTCTTGCCTGCTCATATCGTTTAAAATCTTGAATGATACTTTAAGTAAGTCATTAATAGATAGCTGCACTCGACTTTGCGTAAGCATTCTGATAATACCTAATGCATGCCTTCTAAGTCCAAACGGATCTTTGTCACCTGTTGGTTTTTCACCTATGCTAAACAAACCAACCAAGGTTTCCAGTTTATCTGCCAACGCAACGCAATCACCTACTAAATTACGTGGCAATTCATCGCCCGCAAAGCGCGGTTTGTAGTGATCTTCAATCGCGTAAGCAATATCATCATCCAAGCCTTCATATTGAGCGTAATAGCGCCCCATAATGCCTTGTAATTCTGGAAACTCACCCACCATATCGGTAACCAAATCGGCTTTTGCCAGCATGGCGGCTTGCTCAGCTTGAGCGGCCAATGGTTCACCACCCAATTGCAGGCCAATTGCTTTGGCAATCGCCATCACGCGTTTTGTACGTTCACCCTGGCTACCCAATTTGTTGTGATAAACCACTTTATCTAAGCCGGCAATGCGGCTTTCTAATGTTTTTTTACGGTCTTGATCAAAAAAGAATTTTGCATCGGCCAAACGGGGGCGTATCACACGCTCATTGCCGCCAATCACAGCGCTTGGGTCTTTTGGCGATATATTTGAAACGATTAAAAATTGATTGGTTAATTTGTTGTTCACGTCTAAAAGCGGAAAGTATTTTTGATTCGCTTTCATGGTTAAAATCAAACATTCTGCTGGAACCTCTAAATAGCTTTGTTCAAACTGGCCAAGCAACACATTCGGGCGTTCAACCAATGCGGTGACTTCATCCAATAAGGCGTCATCATCAATTGGCTTAAGGTTTTGGCTGGCGGCTGCGGCATTTAATTGACGCACAATTTCAGCTTTTCTGACTGCAAAGCTGGCAATCACCGCCCCTTCATCCAATAATTGCTGCTCATAGCTATCGGCATGTTTAATAGTAATCACTGGGTTTTTGGCCTCAAAACGATGACCATGCGTGCTATTGCTGGCGATTAAGCCCAATGCGTTTACAGCGATTGTGCTACTGCCATGCATGGCGACTAAACCGTGGGCTGGGCGCACAAAGTTAACGCTCTCCCAGCCTGGGTTTTGCGTATTTTCATGCAATTGATAAGTCATCACTTTGGGGATGGGTAGTTTTGCAATGGCTTCATTTAAAGCCTTCTGTAAGCCATCTTGCAGCGTGACCCCGGTTTGTAGCACATCTAAAAATAGCGTGTTATTGTCATTTTTAAGGCTAGCAACCGCCGATGCATCGGCACCTAAACTTTGCAGTTTTTTAATCAAGGCAGGGGTCGCCATGCCATTAGCATCCAAGCCCACGTTAGCTGGCATCAGCTTTTGCGATACCTGTTTATCAGCACCTTTATCCGCCACATATTTAATATGCGCAGCCAAACGGCGCGGCGTGGCGAAAGCGGTGACAGTTGCATTTTCTAAGGTTAAGCCTTGCGTTTTCAGCGAATCAAACAACACGCTGGAAAAAGCTTGGCCTAGTTTATTTAGTGCTTTGGGGGGTAGTTCCTCAACAAATAACTCAAGCAATAGATTCTTATTGTGCGGATTTTTTTCCATGCTTATGCCGCTACTTTCTTCGCTGACGCTGATTTTGCCAAATCTAATTTGGCAAGACCAGCCAATACTTCATCTGCCCAATTTTTAGGCGCCAATGGAAAGCCCAATCTGGCTCGGCTATCCAGATAGCTGGCAGCTACGGCGCGGGCGATATTGCGAATTTTGCCAATATAGGCAGCGCGCTCGGTCACTGAAATAGCGCCTCTGGCATCTAATAAATTAAAGGTATGCGCGGCTTTTAACACTTGCTCATAAGCGGGCAGGGCGAGTTTTTGTTCCACTAAATTAACGGCTTGTTTTTCGTGCGCAATAAATGCGGTAAACAAAAAATCCACATCAGAATGTTCAAAATTATAGGCGGATTGCTCTACCTCGTTTTGGTGAAACACATCGCCGTATTGCACATTTTCAGCGTATTGCAAATCGTAAACGCTATCTACACCTTGTAAATACATGGCGAGACGCTCTAAACCATAAGTGATTTCGCCGGTAATGGGTTTGCAGTTAATGCCGCCTACTTGCTGAAAATAGGTAAACTGCGTGACCTCCATGCCGTTTAGCCACACCTCCCAGCCCAAGCCCCATGCGCCCAAAGTCGGATTTTCCCAATCGTCTTCTACAAAGCGAATATCATTTTGTTTTAAATCGAATCCTAATGATTCAAGCGAACCTAAATACAGATCTAAAATATTGGATGGTGCAGGTTTTAATACCACTTGGTATTGGTAATAATGCTGCAGACGGTTCGGGTTTTCACCATAACGACCATCTTTTGGGCGGCGGCTTGGCTGCACGTAGGCGGCTTTCCATGGCTCTGGGCCAAGCGCACGCAAAAACGTGGCCGTATGCGAAGTGCCTGCGCCAACTTCCATATCGTAGGGTTGCAGTAGCGTGCAGCCTTGCTTATCCCAATATTGTTGCAGGGTTAAAATAATTTGTTGAAAAGTGAGCACCATAATCTTACTTACTGTTACAAAAAGTCAAAGCAAGATTTTACCTTAGAAAGTTGGTTTTCCGCGACTGCTTAATCCAAGCCAATATGGCTAAAGCCACAAAACTCAGCACAATAAATGGCCAATTGCCCCAGCGTATATAAGGCGTACTGCCAGCATAGCCTTGCGCAATTACATTTAACACGGTTTGCACATCGTGCGGCGCATGGGCAATCACATAGCCATGCGTATCTATGGCGGCGGTTGCACCTGTATTGGTGGCGCGCAACATCATGCGGCCTGTTTCCAACGCGCGCGCTTGGCTAAACTGCATATGCTGATCAGCTGCATATGATTGACCGTACCAGGCGTCGTTACTGATATTCACCAATAGCGTGGCCGTGGGTAATTGCTGAATAATCTCTTCACCAAACACGTCTTCGTAACATACATTCACCGCGACTTGTTGATTGCCTAACTGCATCGGTGTTTGATACGCACCGCCGCGTGATAAATCACTCAATGGCATATTGAGCCAATCGCGATAAATCCAGCCAAATACTTGTTTTAACGGAATATATTCACCAAATGGCACTAAGTGGTTTTTGGCGTAGCTTTGCGTTGGCGAGATGCCAAAACTGAAAGCGCTATTAAAATATTCGCCTGTTTTTTCGGTTAACTCAACCAAGCCGACAATAATATTGCCGTTATTTTGCTTGGCATGATGGGTTAATGCATCGGTAATACTCACATCAATTCGGCTAGAAATAATAGGTAAAGCGGTTTCGGGTAACACGATGAGTTGCGCATTGCTTTGCTTAACCAGCGCCATATAAGTATTAATGGTGTTTTGCGCGGTATCGGGTGACCATTTAGTCTCTTGCGCAATATTGCCCTGAATCAGCGTGGTGCTAATCGGCTTGCCTGTCGGTGAAGTCCACTCGACAATTTTTAATAAATTGCCAGTCACGATGATTAAAATGAAAGCGATAATTGCGTTGCGTTTTTCAATACTAGATAAATTAGGTTTTACCGACCAATACGCGATAATTGCTGCCACTAAAGCGGTAATCACCGATACGCCGTAAACGCCGATAATTGGCATATAACCGGCCAGCGGGCTGTGCGGCACTTGGCTGTAGCCCAAACTTAACCATGGAAAACCAGTAAAAATCCAGCTGCGCACCCAATCAGATAATCCCCATAACACAGGCGCGCTAATGATTATAAAACCAAAACGTTTGCTTAAATAGCCGACTAATCCCACAAATAACGCCATAAATGCGCACAGGCAAAAGGTAGAGAATCCTGCAAACCACCAGGGCATGCCGCCAAAATCGTGCAGGCTGATGTAGATCCAGTAGGTGCCAACCACATGTAAGCCTAAGCCAAATTGAAAGCCTAGTTTAAAAGCGCTTTTGGCAGAGTCTGCCTTAAGCCAGCAATAAATAATGCCGATTAAAGACAGAATTGCCGCGGGAAAAATATAGAAGGGCGCAAATGCCAAAACGGCGAATGCGCCCAACAAATAGGGAATGGCAAAACGAAATGCTGAAAAAATTTGAATCATTGGTTTGAGATGAAAATGTGAATAACGCATTGTAATCAATTTATAATGATTTTTAGCATTCCGCGACAAAACGTTGACAAGCACTTACGCTCCACCCTATATTGCTTTTGCTACACGTGATTTGTTTTATTTTGATTTATTGATGGCTGCATTTTAAGGGGAAACGCAATGAGTATGGCATCAGAATTTAAAGCTTTTATCAGTAAAGGCAATGTGATGGATTTGGCCGTAGGTGTCATCATTGGCGCGGCTTTTGGCAAAATTGTGAGTTCGCTGGTTGATGATATCATCATGCCGATTGTGGGTAAAATTTTTGGTGGGCTAGATTTCAGTAATCTCTATATTCCATTGAATGGTCAAGAAATGGGGTTGGCTTTGGTAGAGGCTAAAAAATTGGGCGCTGTATTGGCTTACGGTAATTTTGTGACGGTTGTGTTGAATTTTATTATTTTGGCTTTTGTTATTTTTCAAATGGTCAAAATGGTGAATAGAATGCAGAAAGCTGAACCACCGCCTGCGCCAGTTGCTACGCCAGATGATATTTTGTTGTTGCGTGAAATTCGCGATGCGCTTAAAAAGTAACTGTGTAAAAAGTAACTGTGTAAAATAATTGTGCTAAAAAAAGTGTTAAGTCATAAATAAAACATGAATAAAAAGGATGCAACTGCATCCTTTTTTATTCACATCTAGTTTAGTAACAATCAACAACGATAGTTACAGCTCGGGTTTGCTATTAGGCATTTCATAAGCCTGGCCTTGTTCTCGCTCACTACCGTCATTATTCAAAAACACGACCTGAATCACTTTGTCATCAATAAAATCAAGCTCGGTTGTTTGATAATAACTGCCATCTTCGGCCGTATTAATATGATGGTATTGCCAAATTGACGCGACCACCCTGCCAGAATCTTTGAGTTTAATATCATCCGCTTTGGCAGGTTCGCCTAGCTGTGCAATGATTTGTGCTTTGGTGAATTTATTAATCGCATTAACAAACTCTTTTTCTGTGGTAGGAATTTCTACTAACTCCTCTAAAGGGGTTTGCACTAATGGATTTTCCGCTAATTGTGCAGGTACATCATCAGATAGTGGAATGATGGTCGCTTCATCAACATTTTCGGCAAAAGCCGATGCAGGCAATAGCATTGGTGCGGATAATAAAACAGCGGTTAATAGTTTATTCATTTGCGTCTCCGTAACAGTTCTATTAAGAGATTAAAGCTGACGATTTAGTTCAACATGCTGTTTAGTTTGATGTTAGCGTTGCGTGAAATATTAAGTGGATTCTATGGGGAAAGGTTCTTCTGCTAGCATTTCTACCATAATAGAATGCAAGCGCCTGCTATCGGCGCGAATCACAGTAATATTTAAGTGACCAATCACAATCTCATCGCCACGTTTAGGCAGGTGACCAAATTTATTCACCACTAATCCGCCAATGGTTGAAAACTCTTCATCGCTAAGCTGTGTACCTAAAGTTTCATTGAAATCGGCAATTTCAGTCAGTGCTTTTACGCGATAATGCCCTTCAGCATTCTGGATGATATTATCTTCATCTTCATCGTAGTCGTACTCATCTTCAATATCGCCGACAATCTGTTCCAACACATCTTCAATCGTCACCATGCCCGCCACGCCACCATATTCATCCACCACAATGGCAATATGGTTGCGGTTGCTACGAAATTCTTTCAGTAAGATATTCAGGCGTTTGGACTCGGGAATAAATACGGCAGGACGCAACATATCACGCACCTCAAAATCTTCTCCCGCGTAATAGCGCAATAAATCTTTAGCCAGCAAAATGCCAATCACATCATTTTTGTCGTCTTCAATCACAGGAAAACGCGAGTGCGCGGTTTCAATTACATGCGGAATAAAAGTCTCTGGCGGGTCGGTGATATCAATCACATCCATTTGTGAACGCGGAATCATGATATCGCGCACTTGCATTTCGCTGACTTGTAGCACGCCTTCAATCATGGCGAGCGAGTCAGAATCCATTAAATGATTTTCATACGCGCCATGTAACAGCGCAACAAGCTGTTCACGATCTTCTGGTTCGCGTAGCAAGAAATTGCTTAGACGTTCTAATAAACTGGGTTTGTTGCTAGATTTATTGCTTAAATTTTCCGACTCACTGGCCATTAAGGCGTCCTACGTAACAAGATAGGGGTTAGCATAACCTAATTTGGCTAAAATAGAAATTTCTAAGCTTTCCATTAACGCCGCTTGCGGCTCAATTTCGTGGTCATAGCCATGTAAATGTAGCATGCCATGCACCGTTAAATGCGCATAATGCGACTCTAACGATTTTTGCTGTATCTGCGCTTCAGATTCAACCACCGGCGCGCAGATAATAATGTCACCCATCAGATGCGGTTCTTCAGTTAAAGGGAAAGTCAGCACATTGGTCGCATAATCTTTGCCGCGATACATGCTATTCAGCTCGCGGCCTTCTTGTTCATCCACGATGCGAATCGTCACTTCAGTGTCTACATTTAGCGCGGCTTTTGCCCATTTGGCAAATTGCTGTTTGCTGGGTAAATTGTTGCGCTGAGCAGCATATTGTGTGGTGATATGGAGTTTAGGCATGATTTATAGCGAATTAAAGTGTTTAGATTATATAATTAAACCATGATGCAAAATATGACGATAACAGAATTTTTAGCCCAACATTTACAGGGTGAACACGGCGCTGCACTGGTTGCCATTTTGGATGATATTACCGTTGCAATTAAACGAATCGCCATCGCCATTGATGTGGGCGCGATTGCGGGCAATATGGGCAGTTTGGCGACTGAAAATGTGCAAGGTGAAGTGCAGAAAACCTTGGATGTGTTGACCAACGATATTTTTATGGAGGCAATCCAAAAAAGCGGTTATATCGCAGGCGTGGTGTCTGAAGAGGTGATTGAGCCAATCCACTTAACACTTAAAAATGGTCAATATTTACTGTGTGTTGACCCGCTGGATGGATCATCGAATGTGAATGTGAATATTTCGGTAGGGACGATATTTTCGGTTTTAAAAGCGCCTAACAGCCAGCCTGAATTAGCCGATTTTCTACAGGCGGGTACACAGCAAATCTGCGCGGGTTATGCGTTGTATGGCACATCCACCATGCTGGTATTGACAACCGGCAATGGTGTCAATGGATTTACTTTAGACAAGAAAACCAACACATTTTTATTGACGCATCCGCACATGCAAATTCCGCAAAACAGCACCGAATTTGCGATTAATATGTCCAATTACCGTTTTTGGCAAGCGCCCATGCAGCACTATATTGATGAGTGTTTACAAGGCAGTGAAGGTGAACGCGGTAAGGATTTCAATATGCGCTGGGTGGCATCCATGGCGGCAGAAGTGCATCGTATTTTAGTGCGCGGCGGCGTGTTTATGTACCCAAGTGATGCAAAAAGTAAAATGGGGAAATTGCGTTTAATGTATGAGGCAAACCCAATGAGTTTTATTGTAGAGCAAGCGGGCGGCGGCGCTACCACTGGTTTGCAGCGCGTGATGGAAGTGAGCCCGACAGGCATTCATCAACGTGTGCCGATTATGTTGGGCAGTAAAAATGAAATTGATAGAATCAGCAGTTATCACCAGAAAAAATCCAAACGTAAATAAATTGGCTTAATTTTAGGGTTAAGTATTTTTGCCTCAAATAAAGGGTTAAGTTAACCTTTAAGCTGGCTTAAAAAAGTATTAATTCGCGGCTTTGCAAATCGAAATAAACTCATCTGCAAATAGCGAGGCACCGCCAACTAATCCGCCATCTACATCGGGCATGCTAAATAGTTTTTTTGCGTTTTTGGCTTTAATACTGCCGCCATACACAATGCGCACATGTGCCGCGGCCTCAGAATTACGCATGGCGATTCGGTGTCGCATAAAAGCATGCACCGTTTGCGCTTGTTCTGGGGTGGCGGTTTTGCCTGTGCCAACAGCCCATACTGGCTCATATGCAAAGACCATATTCACTTGCATGGCAGCCGAAAAACTATGGTCGCTAAGCGTTGCCATCACTGCATCCATTTGGCTGGCTACAATCACCTCAGTTAAGCCTGCTTCATGTTCTGCCAGCGTTTCACCCACACATAACACGGGCGTTAGGCCTGCTTTTACTGCGGCATCAAATCTAGCTGCGGCGGTTAAATTGGTTTCATGAAACAGCACGCGCCGCTCAGAGTGGCCTAGCAACACATAAGCACAGCCTAAATCGGTGAGCATATGTGCAGCAACCGCCCCCGTAAATGCGCCTTTTTCATGCTGATTCACATTCTGCCCGCCCCAAGCAATATTGGTATGACTTAACAGCTCGCGCGCTTGAAAAAGGTAAGGGTTGGGTGGGCAAACCACATAATCAGCTTTTTCAAAGTGCTTTACGCCAGCAATCACTTTGTTGAGCAAGATTTGGTTGCTAGAAATATCGCCATGCATTTTCCAATTGGCAATCACCAGTTTGCGGCGAGTTTTAATTTTTGCGCTCATGATTGAACACTCGGTTTTACAATAGCATCAAGCTCACCTTTTTGATAACGCTCGGCCATTTGCTCGCAAGCAATCGGTTTAATTTTGTTGGCATAACCAGCCGCGCCAAATGCTTCATAACGCGCGATGCAAATATCGCGCATGGCAACAGTTGCGGCGGTTAAAAATTTTCTCGGGTCAAATTCTTTTTTGTTTTGCTCAAAAAATTGCCGTATTGCGCCACTAGATGCCATGCGCAAATCGGTATCAATATTCACTTTACGCACGCCGTGTTTAATGCCTTCTACAATTTCTTCCACCGGCACACCATACGTTTCGCCCATATCGCCGCCATAATTATTGATAATCTTTAACCATTCTTGCGGCACAGAAGACGAGCCGTGCATGACTAAATGCGTATTCGGAATACGTGCATGAATCTCTTTAATACGTTGAATCGATAGCGTTTTTCCTGTGGGTGGTTTTTTAAATTTATACGCGCCATGCGATGTGCCGATCGCAATCGCCAAAGCATCAACGCCCGTTTGCTGCACAAAATCTGCCGCCTCAATAGGGTCAGTTAACAGTTGAGATTGATCTAATTTTCCTTCAGCGCCAGAACCATCTTCTTCTCCCGCCAAACCCGTTTCCAGCGAACCAAGCACACCTAATTCGCCCTCAACCGATACGCCAATTGCATGGGCAAACTCCACAATTTTTTTGGTGACTGTTACATTATATTGGTAGCTTGATGGCGTTTTGGCATCTTGCATTAACGAGCCATCCATCATCACGCTGGAAAATCCAGAACGCATGGCTTGAATGCAAATGGCTGGCGTGTGGCCGTGATCTTGATGCATGACGACGGGAATATGCGGATAAGACTCAATCGCCGCCAATACCAAATGCCGCAAAAAAGCCTCACCTGCGTATTGGCGCGCACCAGCCGAGGCTTGCAAAATCACTGGGCTGCTGGTGGAGTCTGCTGCCTGCATAATGGCATGTACTTGCTCCATGTTATTCACATTAAAAGCGGGAATGCCGTAATCGTGTTCAGCCGCGTGATCTAATAATTGACGCAATGAAACCAGTGCCATGTTGCCCTCTATCGGTTTTAAAGATTAAAGTTGTTTGCATTTTGTGCGCATTACTATCGGTGCTAACGCACACATGAATTTGGTTCATATGTTTTAAATTATGGCTTACTCATCCATACTTAACTACTTTTTTGAGTCAATTTTATGGTTAAGTCTGGCGTGCTATTTTAAGCATGAATGATTCAATTCACACTAAGCTGACCGAAAGCTTAGCGTGATGGTTCATTGTGTTTCAGCTCATAATCTTCATAAGCGTTGATAATTTTTTGTACCAGGGGATGACGCACCACATCGGCTGATAGAAAATGCGTCATGGCAATACCTTTTACCTCTTTTAAGATTTTTTGCGCTTCTACCAAGCCACTTTTTTGATGGCGCTGCAAGTCAATCTGGGTGACATCGCCCGTAATCACTGCCTTGGTGCCAAAACCAATGCGGGTTAAAAACATCTTCATTTGCTCAGGCGTGGTATTTTGCGCTTCATCCAAAATAATAAAACTTTGATTTAGAGTGCGGCCGCGCATATAAGCCAAAGGCGCCACTTCGATTGCGCCGCGTTCGAACATTTTATTCACCGAGTCGTAACCTGCTAAATCATACAGCGCATCGTAAAGCGGGCGTAAATACGGGTCTACTTTTTGGTTTAAATCGCCAGGTAAAAAACCTAACTTTTCACCCGCTTCCACGGCTGGGCGTACCAAAACAATTCTTTTAACACGGTCACGCGTCATCGCATCGATTGCACTCGCCACTGCTAAATAGGTTTTTCCTGTACCCGCTGGGCCAATGCCAAAGGTAATATCGTGATCTTGAATCTGCTGCAAATAAGAAACTTGGCGTGGTGTGCGGCCATGTAAATCGCCGCGTCGTGTAATTAAAATTGGCATATTGCTGGTCGCAACATCTTCAGGTTTTAATTTATCAATTTCTACCAAACCTAATTGCACGTCTTCTAGCTCAAGCGGTTTTTTTGCGCGCACATAAAAATTCTCAATCATCTGCGCCGCCATTCTGGTGTTGTCTAATTTTCCAGAAATATTAAATGTGCCACCACGGCGATTAATATTCACTTCAAGCGCAGTTTCAATTTGTTTGATATTTTCATCCAATGCACCGCACAGGTTTGCCAGACGCACGTTGTCTTCAGGTTGTAGCGTGATTTCCATTGCTTAAACAGTCTTTTCCATTATCTGGCCTTGTAATCGTTTCGGGTTGGATACATCAGTGATTTTTACGTTCACAAAGGTGTTAACTAGGTCGCTATTTCCAGCAATATCCACCACACGGTTATTGTCAGTTTTGCCAGCTAATAAATGCGCATATTTGCGAGATACACCATCAATTAAGACGCGCTGAATAGTGCCCAACATATTGCGGCTAATGGCATCGCCTTGTGCTTCGTTAATAAGCTGTAGCTTGTTTAAGCGCGCTAATTTATTAGCTTGCGAGGTATCATCTTTAATAAATGCGGCGGGCGTTCCTGGGCGCGGACTATATAAAAAACTGAAGCTGTAATCAAAACCAACATCTTGCATGAGTTTGGCGGTCGCCTCAAAATCCGCTTCGGTTTCGCCTGGAAAGCCCACAATAAAGTCAGAGGTGAAGGTTAAGTTTGGGTTGGCAGTTTTTAATTTGCGGATAATCGATTTGTATTGTAAAACCGTGTAATTGCGTTTCATCGCCATCAAAATGCGGTCAGAACCTGCTTGCACGGGCAAATGCAATTGCACCGCTAATTTGGGTACATTGGCAAAGCAATCAATGAGCCTTTGGTTCATTTCGTTCGGGTGGCTAGTGGTAAAGCGGATGCGCTCAATTTGTGCAATCTCGGCAATGGTTTCAATTAACATTGCTAAATCTGCCTCAACATTCTCATGCTCGGCGCGATACGCATTCACATTTTGCCCTAGCAGCGTGATTTCTTTTACGCCTGAGTCAGCCAATTGCGCCGCTTCTAACAAAATCGCTGCAAACGGGCGCGATACTTCTTCGCCACGCGTATAAGGCACTACGCAAAAACTGCAATATTTGCTGCAACCTTCCATAATGCTTAAAAACGCGGTGACGCCTTCTACACGTGGTGGCGGTAAATGGTCAAACTTTTCAATTTCTGGAAAGCTAATATCCACTTGCGACGCACCACTGGATTGCGAATTTTTGATCATTTCAGGCAAGCGGTGCAAGGTCTGCGGGCCAAATACGACGTCTACATAAGGCGCGCGCTTGATGATATTGTCACCTTCTTGCGAAGCCACGCAACCGCCCACACCAATGATTAAATTGGGGTTTTTTGCTTTTAGCGGAATAAATCGACCAAGATGGCTAAACACTTTTTCTTCGGCTTTTTCGCGCACCGAGCAGGTGTTAAGCAATATCACATCGGCATCTTCCACGGTTTGTGTTTCTACCATGCCGCTGTCCGCATTGAGCATATCCGCCATGCGTGATGAATCGTATTCATTCATCTGGCAACCAAAGGTTTTAATAAACACTTTTTTTGGCAGATTTTTGGATAAAACTAAATTGTTTTCAATGTTGCTTTTAATATCGTTCAAGGCGTTAAATTCATGCAAAGCAAAGCATAATTTTAGCGTATTTGACTAGTAGCAGGTAAAATAGCATCAACGTTTTTAAAGCCATTTCCATGCAAGCATTACCTATTTTTTTGAATATTACCAACCGTCATTGTGTGGTGATTGGTGGCGGTGATGTTGCAACACGCAAAGTGACAATGTTGCTTAAAGCGCACGCAGCCATTACTTTATATTCGCCTGAAATAGGTGTTGAATTGTTTGAAATGGCAAAAGCTGGGCAAATTCGCTATATCCAAGCAAATTTTGAAGAAAAGCAAATTGAACAGTCCTGTTTGGTGATTGCAGCAACAGATGATGAAGCGGTGAATATTGCCGTTTCATTGGCGGCAAAAGCGCAAAATATTCCTGTTAATGTGGTTGATGCGCCCGATTTATGTACGTTCACCATGGGTTCAATTATTGATCGCAGCCCGGTAGTGATTGCAATTTCATCCGAAGGCAACGCGCCTGTGCTTGCACGCTATATTCGCACTAAAATCGAGACCATGCTACCCGCCACTTACGGCCGTATTGCCGCTATTGCAGGTGAGTTTCGTGAACAAGTGAAACATAAATTTGCCACCACCCAATTGCGCCGTCGTTTTTGGGAAGGTGTTTTGCAAGGCCCGATGGTCGAACGGGTGTTGTCTGGTCAAGAGCAAGCCGCGCGCGAGTTACTGCAAAATATAATCGATAATGCTGATTCAACCGCCAATAAAGGCGAGGTTTTTTTAGTCGGCGGTGGCCCTGGCGACCCAGATTTACTGACTTTTAGAGCGTTAAGATTGATGCAGCAATGCGATGTTTGTGTTTACGATAAATTGGTGAGCCCCGAAGTGATGGAGTTAGTACGTCGCGATGCGGAATTGATTTATGTGGGCAAATCGCGCGATCAGCACACTATGCCGCAAGAAGAGATAAACGCATTGTTAGCCAGATTAGCTTTGGCCGGCAAACGGGTATTGCGTTTAAAAGGCGGCGACCCGTTTATTTTTGGGCGCGGTGGCGAAGAGATTGAAACGCTGATGCAACATGGTGTACCGTTTCAAGTGGTGCCAGGCATTACAGCAGCAAACGGTGTTTCTAGCTATGCGGGCATTCCATTGACGCACAGAGATTATGCGCAAGCTTGCTTGTTTATTACTGGGCATCTTAAAGCAGATGCCAACAAAGAATTGAGCCTGGATTTAGATTGGGTGGCGATGTCTAGACCACGCCAAACGGTGGTGATTTATATGGGTTTAGTTGGCTTGAAACAAATATGCGAAAAGCTAATTGAGCACGGCGTGCCAGCGACCATGCCAGTAGCAGTTGTGCAACAAGGTACCACGCAACGCCAACGAGTCATTACCGCTACTTTAGCCGACTTAGCCGAAAAAGTAACTGCAGCCGAAATGAAACCGCCTTGCTTAACGATTATTGGCGAAGTGGTGCAGTTGCGCGAAAAATTGAATTGGTTTAATGTTGATTAACTGATGTTAGTTCATCCAATAAAAACCTCACATGCCACAGAGAATTTCAAGACAAGTACCAAGATTTAATTCTACTCAAGCAGAGGTGAATATTTTGCTTTTAGAGTCTGATGCTGACTATGCTTTATCATTAAAGCAAGTTATTGAGAGTAGCTTGCCAGCTGCTGTAACCATTGTGCGTACGGCAGAAGTGGCAAGGCGGTTGCTGGAAAAAGAGGCTAATCAGTTTTTTCTCAGTATTACCAGTGTGTTGAATATGGATTCATTGACTTTTAAAAAAATCGATATGTTGGGTGAGTTTAATCTGCCAGTTATTGCGATTGTAAATGAGTATGAAGATGAAATGCGCGACCAGCTAATAAAGCGACATGTGGTTGATTATGTATTGAAAGGCAATAAGTTTGATCGTCGCTATATTTGCGATTTGATAGCAAGAATACATAAAAATAGCCGCATTAAAGTCTTGGTCGTGGATGATTCTAAGGTCTCAAGATTTGTTGTCGCGCGCGAGTTGGGCTTGCAAAAATTCCAAGTGGAGCATGCGGATAATGGTATTGAGGCGCTAGCGAAGCTGGAACTATATCCTGATATTAAATTGGTGCTGGTAGATAACCAGATGCCACACATGGACGGCTATACTTTTACTGCAAAAGTGCGTGAAATATACAGTAAAGATGCATTAATCATTGTGGGCATTTCTGGTTCGACAGATCCACGATTAGCGGTTAAGTTTTTAAAAGCGGGCGCCAACGATTTTATCGCCAAGCCTTTTAATTACGAAATGTTGTTATGTCGTATTACACAAAATTTGGATATGTTAGAAGCCATTAATGTGGCAAAAAAACTTTCCAATACTGATTTTCTAACTGGTTTATACAATAGACGATACTTTTTTGAGCAGGGCAATCAATTGCTTGAATCCCTTAAAGATTCTGCCCAATTGGCGCAAACAATAACGGTCATGATGATGGATATTGATTTCTTTAAAAAGATTAATGACCAATATGGACATGATATTGGTGACGAGGTCATTAAAAACTTCGCACAACTTTTAAAAGCCTATTTTGCCGATGATATTGTTGCGCGCATTGGTGGCGAGGAGTTTGCTGTTATCAGCCAATCTGCTGAATTCTTAAATGATTTTGATCATATTAACGCGTTTAGAATTGCAGTAGCAGCGCAAACCATGCAAGTTGAGCAAGCCGTATTGCGCTATACATGCAGTATTGGGGTAACGACAATATTGGGCTGTAATTTAGATGAGATGCTAGCCCTAGCAGATGAGCATTTGTATCAGGCCAAACATGCTGGGCGCAATCAAGTAGCTGGAATTTGATATAAAGCCACGAACGTTTTAAAACTTAACCCATTATTTTAGTTAAAATTATGGCTGTATGGGTAGCGTTAACCTAGCCTCTAAGCCGCCTTGCGGACGATTGATGAGTTCTAAACTGCCGCGATGCAATTTAGCAATGCGGTTACAAATGGCCAAACCTAAGCCGCTGCCACCTTCATTTTTGGTGCGTGCACTATCCATGCGTTCAAACGGACGTAATAAGCGTTGCGCATGTTCTGGCGGAATACCAGGGCCATTGTCCAACACGCTAATCACAATTTTTTCAGCCGTAATCTTGCTGGTTACTTCTACTTCGCCTTTTGAATACGCATAGGCATTACCAACCAAATTATCCAGTAGGCGCTGGATAGCCAGTGGACGCAGCGGTACAAAATAAGTGGAAGTTAATCGCAACTTTAAGTTGCGTCCTGCGCGGGCCTGGCGCTCGGAAAGTGCTAGTAATGCGGCGTTAATATCCATCATTTTAGTGGGCTCGCCCTCTACACCGCGCACAAAATCTAAAAATTGATGAATGATATTATCCATATCCGCAATATCTTCAATCATGCCAGTTTTCATGCCACTGCAGCCATCGTCCGGCAACATTTCAACCGCTAATCGCAATCTGGCCAGTGGCGTGCGGATATCGTGCGAAACGCCAGCCAATAATAAAGTGCGTTCATTATCTAGCCGCACCAGCGATTCTGCCATTTCATTAAAAGTGCGGTTTACTTCGCGCAATTCTTCAACACTGTCTTCTGGCAGACGTGGCGCAGGTTCGCCATTACGCAAGCGATCTGCCGCATGCACCAATAAATTAAGCGGCCGATTAATGCGCGCAGCAATAATATAAGCACCAAATAAAGATAATAATCCAACCACTGCGCCCCAGCCCAGCCAGTGCCAAGGGAAAGGCCTATCTACCTGAATTTTAGGAATCACCACCCAAAAATCGTCCAACTCTACATTAAAGCTAATCCATAAGCCTGGTATGCCATAATGATTCACGGTAATAATGGTTTCAACCCCTAAGCGTTCACGAATTTTTTCGGCAATTGAAATAATAAATGGGTCGTTTGGTAGCGGTTCAATATCTTCTAAAAAATCAGCCGCATACACGCGCACACCTTCGCGACCAGAAAGCTCGGACAGTAAAGCTAGGCGACGATTTTCATGTGAGGCAATCAGAGAAGCGCGTGTGTAATTAACAATAGTCACCGCCTGTAATGCTGCGGTGGTGGCGCGCGGTTCGCGGTCAAAATAATCAAAAATTTTAAGCGACGCATAAATGCTGATTGCCAACAAAATGGCAATTAGCAACATTAAGCGCGAAAGCAGGCGGCGGGGTAAAAATCTCAATGCAGTGATTTAATGGTTGAATGAATCAATCAGACTGAAGCGTCGCGATTTAGTGCGAAGCTTCGCCATCAGGAATAAAAACATAACCAAAGCCCCACATGGTTTGCAAATAGCGCGGATGCGATGGATCAGGCTCTACAATGCGACGCAAGCGCGATACTTGCACATCAATGCTGCGGTCAAATACGTCTAGCTCGCGGCCACGTGCCAATTGCATTAATCTATCGCGCGAAAGTGGTTGGCGCGGATGCTCAGTAAATACTTTGAGTAGCGCAAATTCCCCGCTGGTAATGGTAATTGGCATGCCGCCACGGCTTAAACTGCGGCTTGAAGGATCAAACACAAATTCGCCAAAGCTAAATGATTCCAATTTTCCCAGATTGGCGGCGTCTGGATTGTGCTCATGGCGACGCAAAACGGCATTAATACGGGCAAGCAATTCACGCGGATTGAATGGTTTGGGCAGATAATCGTCTGCGCCCATTTCTAAGCCAATAATCCTATCGACTTCATCACCGCGTGCGGTTAACATAATAATTGGTGTGGTAAATTTTGTGGCGCGCAAGCGCCTGCAAATTGCCAAGCCATCTTCACCGGGCAACATTAAATCTAACACCAGCAAATCAAATTGTTCATTAGCAAATACTGTGTCCATTTCTTTTGAATCAGACACTGTTTTGATATTAAAACCTTGCTCAGTCAGATAACGTTGCAACAGCTCACGCATGCGCATGTCGTCATCTACCATCAATATTTTTTTGTTGTTTTCAGCCATTATCTACGCCTTCAGTATGATTGAATAAGCAACTTAGCGTTACTTGTTAACTAGTATATGTTTTAAGAATGAATAAATCTAGAATTCTGAAAACTTTTAGGCCATTTTAGGCGTCAATACAGCATAAAACAGAGTTGTTACAAATAGTTACAAATATTCAGCTTTGTGAAACAATGCATTAACAAAGCTGATTCATGATTGCAAAACTTTGTTATTCAGTCAGTTTTTCTAAACAAAAAAAGCACATTAGAAAGAACGCGTATTTATTCAACAATGGTACTCAATCTACATTATCTAACCCCTGCAATATCTCTAATTGCCTTGCTTGGCAATTTGGTTGCCGAGCCTGTTTTAGCTGGCGGTAAAAACACTTTTATTGCAGAAGATCAACCGCTTTTAGAGCAAATGGATGATTCTGGCTTAGAAAAGACAATTGAGTATAATTTTAGCCCAGATGACAGAGCGCGGCTACGTAAAGCGTTATCCGATTACGCTAAATCGTCCGATCCAGAACACGCGCAAATTGAGCAAAAACGCAAAGCAATGAAAGAAAGCGTTGCGGTAAGATTTAACGATTGCAATAAAGATAATGACGATTCGATTGACCGTGAAGAAGCCACATTATGCTTACCGCAAATTGCGCGCCACTTTAATTTTGTAGATGTGGACGCCAATAATGTCATCACTTTAGAAGAGTTAGAGTTAGCCCAAGCAAAATCAATTGAACGCCAAAAAGCTGCAGAAGCAAAAATGGAAGCACAGAAAATTTTAGAAGCAGAAACTGAAATTAAAAATAAAGCCCGAGCGAAAATTAACAAAGAAGCTTCCAATCCACGCAAAAATCCCAGTTAGATTACAAAACGCTAGCAAAACTTAACCTTATTTATGGGTTAAGTTTTTAAACCAAACCAATTAACCAAGCAACGTTCCTATTCAATACGATTGATAAACCTTTTTAAATAGGTTACAAGTATTGTTATGAATGCCACCCAAGATACACTCAAAAATCCAGCATCGTTTGCAGTCGAAATCGTTACCAGTATCAACGATATTGCATCTACCGATTGGGATGCGCTTACAGATGGCACGCCGTTACTCAGCCATGCATTTTTAAGCGCGCTAGAAAATTCTGGCTCGGTAGGTCAAGGCACAGGCTGGATGCCGCATCCGTTAATCGTTAGCTCTAAAAATCGCTTAATTGGCGCAATGCCTTTATATTTAAAAACGCATTCTTACGGTGAATATGTGTTCGATTGGGCTTGGGCAGAGGCTTATCAGCGCAGCGGGCTAAACTACTATCCCAAATTATTATCAGCCATTCCATTTTCGCCTATCACCAGCAGTCGCTTGTTAAGCCAGCAAACGCAGGTGCAATTATTAATGATTGAAGCGCTGGAAAGTATGTTGGCACAACATCATTTATCAAGTGCGCACATCTTATTTCCAGATGATGTAAGCGCAACACAACTGCACTGCGCAGGTTGGCTAAAGCGCACAGGGGTGCAGTTTAGGTGGCAAAATAAAAATTACCAATATTTTGAAGATTTTTTAGCGACTTTAAGCCACGATAAGCGTAAAAAAATTCATCAAGAACGCAAAAAAATAGCACAAGCGGGTGTGGTTTGCAGGTTTATAAAAGGCGCTGAGGCAACGAAAGATGACTGGGATTTTTTCTATCGATGTTACAGCAATACCTATCGCGAGCATCTTTCTACGCCTTACTTAACCCGAAATTTCTTTGAAGAAATTGGTCAAACCATGCCACAACATATTTTGTTGATTGTGGCAGAAATAGCGGGTAAACCAATTGCCAGCACGCTAAATATTTATAATCAACATACTTTATATGGCCGTTATTGGGGCGCTTTGCAGTTTGTGTCTGGCCTGCATTTTGAGTTGTGCTATTACCAGGCGCAACAGTTTTGTATTGCAGAAAACATTACTTTTTTTGAAGGTGGCGCGCAGGGCGAGCATAAACTAGCCCGCGGGTTCGAACCGCGGCCCACTTGTTCTTATCACAAAATTGCGCATCCAGATTTCGAAATAGCCATTCAACAATTTTTAACGCGAGAGAGTGAAGGTATTGCCGTTTACACCAACGAGTTAGAAGAGCGAGCACCTTTTAAATAAACTTTGTAGTATGCCTTTAACAAACTACTGTTTTAATAATAAGTTAACTAAAACTTTATAGAATGCCTATTGAATTTGAATTTAATATTTAAAAAAACTAGCCAAACTTTGTTAATAATTGGCGTTTTAAGTTTTGCAATATTTATAAGCCAAACTGCAAACGCGCAAGACTTAGATGAAGACCTACGCTTTTGGGGCACGCTGATTGGTGAAGGTAAATTTAACCAATCTTTTGGTTGGTATTTAGAGCTACAAGGCCGCTTAAAGCATGAAGGCCGAGAGTTTGACCAAGCATTTTTTCGCCCAGCAGTAAATTATTGGTTTAATGATAAAACCAGTCTATGGCTCGGCTATGTTGCAGCAGATACCAAAACTGATAATGGCCACAGCTATGAAAAACGTTACTGGCAACAGCTTATGCACAGGTTTTCACCAGTATCAGGTTTTGGTTTACTGAGCCGCACACGCTTAGAGCAACGCGATTTAGATACCACCACAGACATGAGCCACCGTTTTAGACAAATGGTGCGCGTAGAAAAGCAATTGTGGGCCGATTCGCCAACGCAACTATTAATGATGGATGAAGTGTTTATTAACTTAAACAACACACAGAACGGCCCGCAAAGTGGCTTTGAACAAAACCGTTTGTTTTTAGGTGTTGCCATTTTTCCAAGCCAAGCATCACGTTTAGAATTAGGCTATGTCAATCAATACGTGAATACACAAGCTGTAGATAGAATGAACCATGTTATTTCTGGCACGCTATTCTTGCGGTTTTAAGTATGGGTTAAGCGTATAAAAATGTGCTCTAATTAAGTGTTAAGTTGTTTAACCAGTTAATTAAAAAAGCTACCAAGCAATCACTTTGCCATCAAAAGCGATAAATTTTCCCGTATTTTCTAAATTTAAACGATTAATCACATCGCGCAAACCAGCAACGCTGGTGTGCGTGTTGATTAACCCATTAGCGCCGCCCATATCGGTTTGCACCCAGCCAGGATGCAACGTCACCACGCTAATGCCATAAGGTTTTAAGTCAATCGATAAGCTTTTCATCACCATATTCACCGCTGTTTTGCTGCTACGATAAGCATAACTTTCACCACTGGTATTATCATCAATGCTGCCCATTTTGCTGCTAAGCGTGGCGAATTTTTTAAGTTGGCTGCTGGCAATATGCGCAACAAACGCTTCTGCCATTTTAAGCGAAGCCATGGCATTCACTTTGAACGCCTGCGCCCATTCATCATAATTGGTGTCGCCAAAAGTGCTGTGCGGATAAACGCCTGCATTGTTAATGAGCACATCAATTGGTTGATTTTTAAGCTGCAAAGCGAGCGCATCAATTTGGTCAAAATGGCCAACATCCAACGCAAATAATTGCACATTGCTATATGCGTTGCGCACAGATTGCAAATCGTTAGCAGTTGTGGGATTGCGGCAACAAGCCAGTACATTCCAGCCATCTGCCGCATATTGTTTGCAAAATTCCAACCCCAAACCACGATTTGCACCGGTAATTAATACTTGATAATCAGGCATTTTTTTCCTTAAGTTAACACAACATTGGACTCTATTTTAGTGACTTCAGTTTATCAATAATTTGCATCGCTAATTTTTTCGCTGCATTTTCAGTCACATTTTTATCTAAAGTAGACGCTTCTAATTGCACAGATCGGCTCACCACCACTAATTGCGCACGCGTTAAGTTTTTACGTGTATCCACCACTTGTATTTGTGGAAACACAAATAAAAAACTCGGTTTCCAGGTTTGCCCCATCAAGACATAATCGGCGCCACAATCACCACCAATCTTACCTGCTATTTCAGGTCTATCATACAAATAACCATTGCCTTGTGCATAGGTTTTCTGCAACGCATCGCAGGCAGGCACAATATCATAACCATGCTCAGTCAAAGTTTGTTGAATCACTGTATCGATTAACAAGGTGCGTTCTACTTCTTGCGCCACATTTGGAATCGGTGAAACATCGCGCAACTCAAACTCCACCACCATGATTTTTGGCTTAATATTTGGCGCTTCAGCAGCAAATGCCAAGCTGCTAACTAACAAACCGCACAATGCCTTAGTGAATAACTGCATAGATAAACCTTTTGTAAACAGAATTTTTAAGACAAATTATTGCAATCAACGTTGCATTGCATGTTAAAAGCATTATCTTTACGTAAAATCATTAGGCATATTTACGCCAACTGCATAGCACCACAATGCAAGTAGCCTGTAATATGTGATACATACAAGCACATCAATACCGATGCGTTTAAACGAATTAAACTAAAAAGGAATTTATCATGTGGACAACACCAGCAGCTACTGAAATGCGTTTTGGCTTTGAAGTAACAATGTACGTAATGAATAAATAATTAGTTTTAAACTAATTGAAAAGCCCAGTG
>JBKJRD010000047.1:0-9317 GCA_046594885.1 Methylotenera sp.
CTTTTTACCACTTTTAACAATTTAACTTAATTTTGTGAGTAACTGCTCCGCACGTTTGCGCTGATTGGTACCACCTTCTTTCATTACCTCATCTAACAGCTCTTTAGCGCCTTCTGCATCACCCATTTCCAAGTAAGCAGTCACCAAATCTAATTTTGTTTCAATTTCGATAGGTTCATCTGCAAATAATACTGGCATTGGCTCTTGCGGAATATCGTCTGTCATTTCCAAATTGATTGAAGATAAATCATAAGTATTGACATCAGCGGCATCATCAACATAATTAGAAGCTTCTGGCGTAATAGTAGTTAAATCAAAGTTAAAGGTAGATTCTTCAACTGCCAGTTCGTTTGTATCAGCGCTTAACGGCGCGCCGCCTACAACAGACGCATCAACAGTTGGAAACTCAAACATTTCTATCCCACCGCTATTCGTGTTTGCCTGTTCAGGCACTATCATTTCTTCTGTATTTAATTCGGCAAAACTGGGGGTTAACTCTGGTGTAAGCTGAGTTACCTCGTCATCTGCCATGTTTAAACTGGGCATGGTGTGCCCAAAGTTAGCCTCAGCCTGAGATTCCGTCAGCTCTGCAGCTGAGGATAATTCGCTAAAATTGAAGTCTAATCCGTCTTGATTTTCTGAATTAGCCAGCTTGGCTTGAGTTAAACTATTAGTATCCGCGTCTTCAAATTCATAACCATCGTTAGTGGTTATTTTATTTTGTTGAGTATCTTCAAAGTTAATGGTTGGATGCGTTGGTAAATCGTCTGTTATAAACGCATCCGCATTTAAATTGAATTGGTCATCTTGATTATTTAAAGTATCAAAATCTAAATCGAACGCATCTTTTTCGTTGGTAATTGAAGTAGCAGGGTTTAAATGCGCACTTTTAATAGAAGAATCGTCATCCAATGAAAAATCTAAATCTGTTTCGCTAGCCATTGGCGAATCAGAGAAGTCGTCTGCATCTAGCTTTTCATGTGGCACTGCATGTACAGGACTAGCAATATAAAGTGGGTTGCCAGGCTCTAAATTGTGTCCAATTTCGGCCACTTTAGCCCAAGTAGGATCTTCTGCACCTAAGGTTGTATATAATTCACCTGCAATTGTTTCAAATGCAGAAACATTTTTACTGGCGGCATACATCTCAAGTAGTTTTAAATGTAATTCATAACGTGTAGGTTCTTTTGAAATAGCGTCTTTCAATATTTCTTCAGCTTGCGCATCGCGTCCATAGGCCATGTAGACTTCTGCTTCGGCAATTGGGTCAACATCGTTTGTATCAATCATCCCACCATTTGCACTTTGAGAAAAATCAGTCAAGAACGACGTATCACCGGTGTCAACGCTAGATCCGGATGTGTTACCAAACACGGTATTCGCTTTTAACCCACCTGAGGTCATTATACCTTGCTCAAAATCAGCCAAATTGCGTTTACGTTTATTGCGTAAATACATCCATCCACCGCCTAGTAAAGCTAGCAACAAAGCCCCCGCGGCCAGTAGAGGCAAATCAAATCCGTCTAAATAGCTAGTCTTAACAGGTTCCGTCACAATAATTGGTGCAGGCTTGGTTGGTTGTTGCAATTGATTTTCTGTTGCAGCAGGCAAAGCAGGCTTGATGTTGGCAACAATAGCATCGGCTGTATTCTGGGTTATTTCGCTTGATTCAACAGGCGCAGTTAAAGCAGATTCAGCCTGTTGTAGTTGGTTGCTTGCAGTTGAGGCTTGTAATTCAGCTTGCTGCTGCATTTCAGACATCGCATTATTTTTGAGCGCCAACAGTTGCTGCATATCCAATATTTGTTTTTCTAAAGCAGCAGTTTTATCTTGCGCTTCTTGCACACTTTTTTCGCGGGCTGTTGATTCTTCTTGCAATGCTGTAATTTTAGCCTGCAAACTACTCACATCTTTAGCTTCATTTTTTGTTAATGCCACGTCTCCTGCAGAAAGCTTCACCACATCTTTAGGCCTTGCATTGTCAGCAGCCGATTTGTCTTCGGCCGCACTTTTTATTTTTCCTTCAGCAGATTGACTATTTTCCTGCGATTCAGCTGGGTCTGATTCTGCAACAATACCTGCTAATCTATTGCGGTATTCATTCCAATTTGCTGACTGCACTCTAACTTCATTTGTTGCCTGCTGACGCGATAAAACCGCTAACTCCTGCTCTGTTGGTGGGCGAATAATCTTACCCACTTTCAGTCGATTCATATTTTTACCATCAAAAGCGTTCGGATTAACTTGGTATAAACCGACTAACATTTGATCAAGACTAATGCCTTCAGGCTTTATATCACGTGCAATTTTGGCTAAGGAATCACCGCGTTTAGTCACGTATACATCGGTCGTTAAATCGACAGGATCATTGACTGCAACCGCTTTGGTTGGTTTGCTGTTGCTATTAACAGTTGATTTATTATTGGCTAAAGATGCAGCTGGTGTATTGCTAATGTCTAGTGGATTAACGGATTTAGTAGCAGGTAATTGAGTGACTTGATTGGGCAAAACTGGGCTATTTTGTGTGTTAAGTTCTGGTTCACCTTTATAACCTGGTGGGTCTAATAAAACTGTATATTCCCTAAGCAAGCGGCCTGATGCCCAATCTACTTGAATGAGTACATCTAAAAAAGGCTCGCTAATCGGCTGAGTTGATTTCAACTTCAGTATCGGCGCGCCATTTGCATTTTTACCTAGTTCTACCTTAATCGTGTTATGTGAAGCAGGACGCTCAATGCCTTGAATTGCATAAGCTTCTTCAGAAGCAATGGTAGCGAATATACTATTTAACTCTTCAGGGGAAACTGATAATAGCTCAATATTAGCGTTGAGTGGCTCTCCCAAACCAGAATTCACATTTAATTTACCAAGGCCTGCAGAAAAAACAGCTAAGGGCATTAGCGCCATGCATAAAGCAACTGTTATTTTCTTTAATTTTGAGTTGTGCACCATTTCACCCTTAAAAATTTACCTAAATATGCAATAAGAAAAATAACATCAATTACTTAGAGTTGCAAGCTCATAACGCACATTATATTAGTAAGCTATGTGGTTGTAAGTGTACATTGTTGGTTTTAATCAACACAACTATGATTTAAGCCAGATTAACGCTCAATCAATATCCGTAACATACGCCGTAGCGGCTCTGCTGCGCCCCATAGTAATTGATCGCCCACAGTAAATGCAGACAAATAATCATTACCCATATTAAACTTACGCAAACGGCCTATTGGCGTGGTTAATGTGCCCGTCACTGCTGCGGGCGTTAGCGCACGCATGCTTGCCTCACGTTCGTTTGGAATCACTTTTGCCCATTGATTGGCTTCACTTAATATTTGAGTGATTTCGTCTAATGGCACGTCTTTTTTAAGCTTTATGGTTAAAGCCTGGCTATGGCAACGCATGGCACCAATACGCACACAAAGCCCATCAATATGAATTGGATTGGCTTCGCGACCCAAAATTTTGTTGGTTTCAACGCCGCCCTTCCACTCTTCTTTGCTTTGACCATTGCCCAAATCTTTATCTATCCAAGGGATTAAGCTGCCAGCTAACGGCACACCAAAGTGCGCAGTTGGAAATTTTTCGTCGCGTAATGTGCCCGCTACTTCACGGTCAATATCCAAAATCGCCGATGCTGGGTCTTTTAGTAAGGCATGGGCCGCCAAATGCGCATCGCCCATTTGTTGCAGTAATTCGCGCATATTTTGCGCGCCAGCACCAGAAGCGGCCTGATAGGTCATCGAAGTAGCCCACTCAATTAAATCGGCCTTAAATAAACCGTTAAGTGCCATGAGCATGAGTGAGACCGTGCAGTTTCCGCCTACCCAATTTTTGTTGCCGTTTGCATAAGCGTCTTGAATAATAGGCCTATTCACCGGATCCAGAATAATAATGGCGTCTTTGTCCATACGCAAAGTGGAAGCGGCATCTATCCAATGCCCTTTCCAGCCTTCGTGACGCAACTGTGGAAAAATCTCGCTGGTATAATCGCCACCTTGACACGACATAATCACGTCCATGGCTTTTAAATCAGCCAAATTTTTGGCATCTTTAAGTGATGCAGAGTCTTTACCTACATTTGGCGCTTGACCACCCACTTGAGACGTTGTAAAAAAATACGGCTCAATATGTGCAAAATCGTTTTCTTCCATCATGCGCTGCATCAACACAGAACCAACCATGCCGCGCCAACCAATCAATCCAACTTTTAACATACTTGCTCCAAACAGCACTTAAACCTGTGCATTTTTCTGTGTTTTAACCTAATTTAGGTATTAACTAAATTTAAGCGCAGAAACAACTGCATCGCCCATTTCGCTGCATTGCACTTTTTTGCAGCCTTCGGTGTATATATCTGCAGTTCTAAAGCCCATACTTAACGCTTTTTTACAGGCAGATTCTATGCGTGTTGCATTCGCTTCATCGTTAAACGTGTAACGCAACATCATGGCGACCGATAAAATAGTCGCTAATGGATTTGCAATATCTTTACCTGCAATATCAGGCGCCGAGCCATGGCTAGGCTCGTACATGCCTTTGTTATTGGCATCCAAAGAAGCCGATGGCAACATACCGATTGAACCCGTTAGCATAGAAGCTTCGTCCGATAAAATATCGCCAAAAATATTGCCAGTCACCATTACATCAAATTGTTTGGGCGCGCGGATTAACTGCATGGCCGCGTTGTCCACGTACATATGGCTTAACTCCACTTCGGGATATTCTGCTGATAACTCGATCATGACTTGACGCCATAATTCTGTGGTTTCTAACACGTTTGCTTTGTCAACCGAACACACTTTTGCCTTCTGCCCATTTTTACGACGCTTCATGGCAATATCAAATGCTACGCGGCCAATACGCCGAATCTCCGATTCGTTGTAACGCATTGTGTTAATGCCTTCACGCTCGCCATTTTCTAAAGTGCTAATGCCGCGCGGCTGACCAAAATAAATATCACCGGTGAGTTCGCGAATAATCATTAAATCTAAACCAGAAACCACCTCAGGTTTTAAGGTGGAAGCCGCAGCTAACTCGGGGTAAAGCAAGGCTGGACGTAAATTGGCAAATAGATTGAGCTCTTTACGAATACGCAGCAGTCCGCGTTCTGGACGCAAATGACGCTCTAATTTATCGTACTTCCAATCGCCCACAGCGCCCAGCAATACTGCGTCAGAATCTTTAGCCAATTGCAAAGTAGCATCAGGTAACGGATCACCTGCCGCTTCATAACCCGCACCGCCGATGGGCGCTTTAGTGAGATTTAAATCTTTTAAATTGAGCGCTTTTAATACCTTAACTGCTTGTGCAACAATTTCAGGACCAATGCCATCACCCGGCAGAACTGCGATTTTCATTAACTATTCCTAAGTCTAACTTTCATTCAAACTGCCGTAAAAAATAAAAATATCTATACAAAACAAGGAAAATATTAATTGAGTCGCACGGCATAAGTAAAGTATACAAGCGGCTAAATTAATTTTTTAACGCCGTGTTGTGACGATAATTAAGTTTTTATTGGCAGTTTTTAATTAAACAGCCAAGGCTGCGCTGCTTTGTGTATCACTTCAAATGCTTTAATTTTATCTTGATGCTGCATGGTTAAGCCAATATCATCCAAACCATTTAATAAATTATGTTTACGCACCGAGTCTATTTCAAATGCATAAGAAGCTCCAGTTGGTGTTGTGACCAACTGCGCACTCAAATCTACATTTAACTGATAACCAATATTCTCCTCAACTTCTTTAAACAGGATTTCTACAATTTTTGCTGATAAAACAATGGGTAACATGCCATTTTTAAAGCAATTGTTAAAGAAAATATCGGCGAAACTGGATGCAATAATCACTTTAAAACCAAAATCTTCTAGCGCCCAAGGTGCATGCTCGCGACTTGAACCGCAACCAAAATTTTCGCGGGTAAGCAACACACTTGCGCCTTGATAGCGCGAAAAATTGAGCACAAAATCGGGGTTAAGTCGGCGTTTAGCGTGATCCATTCCGGGTTCGCCATGGTCTAAATAACGCCATTCATCAAACGCGTTAGGTCCAAAACCTGCACGCTTGATCGATTTTAAAAACTGTTTAGGAATAATAGCGTCCGTATCCACGTTAGCTCTGTCTAACGGTGCGACTAAACCACTTAACTGCGTAAAAGCTTGCATAATTGCTTCTTTAATTGGTCGATTTTTGAATGGCTTCGCCACCCTTTTCAATATCTTGGCCCACGCCACGCACCGTGTTACAGGCACTTAATGCGAATCCAACCACTAATAATATGGCTGAAAATTGAAAAAATGATTTCATACTGACCCCTTTTTAAATATTTAATCTTAAAACGTTCTTACATCAACAAAATGACCAGCAATAGCAGCAGCAGCTGCCATTTGTGGGCTAACCAAATGTGTTCGGCCGCCCTGACCTTGCCGACCTTCAAAATTGCGATTGCTAGTTGAAGCACAACGCTCACCCGGTGCCAATCTATCCGCATTCATGGCCAAACACATTGAGCAGCCTGGTTCGCGCCATTCAAAGCCAGCATCCATAAAAATGGTATCCAAACCTTCAAGTTCTGCTTGTGCCTTGACTAAGCCTGAACCTGGTACAACCAAGGCTAATTTCACATTGGGCGCAATATGTTTGCCCTTAGCAACCGCCGCTGCCGCGCGCAAATCTTCAATGCGCGAATTCGTGCAAGAGCCAATAAACACTTTATCGATATGGATTTCATCGATTGGCGTGTTAGGAATTAAGCCCATATAGGCATAAGCACGCTCCCAATCACTGCGTTGCACTTCATTTTTAGCCATATTCAAACTGGGCACTTTTCCATCTACACCCACTACCATTTCAGGCGAAGTTCCCCAAGTGACTTGCGGTTGAATGTCTTCTGCACTTAACATAACAACTGCATCAAATTTTGCCCCGTCATCACTGTGCAAGGTTTTCCAATGCGACACTGCCGCATCCCACTGTTCTGCTTTGGGCGAAAACGGACGACCTTTTACATAGTTAATGGTCGTATCATCGACCGCCACCATGCCTGCACGCGCGCCCGCTTCAATTGCCATATTGCACAAAGTCATACGGCCTTCCATGCTTAAAGCGCGAATCGCTGATCCCGCAAACTCAATTGCGTAACCATTACCACCAGCCGTGCCAATTTTGCCAATAATCGCCAACGCGATATCTTTAGCTGTCACGCCATGTCCCAACTGACCATCGACCATTATTTGTAGCGTTTTGGATTTTTTTTGCACCAGACATTGCGTTGCCATCACGTGTTCAACTTCTGATGTGCCAATGCCATGTGCCAAAGCGCCAAATGCACCATGCGTGCTGGTGTGTGAATCACCACACACTACTGTCATGCCTGGCAAAGTAGCACCTTGTTCAGGGCCAATGACATGAACAATGCCTTGACGCAAGTCATTCATTTTGAATTCAGTCACGCCATGTTTAGCACAGTTTTCGTCCAAAGTTTGTACTTGCAAGCGTGAAATTGGGTCTGCAATGCCCGCAACACCTGCGCTTCTATCAGTGGTCGGCACATTGTGATCTGGCACAGCTAAAATTGAATTCACACGCCACACTTTACGATTGGCTAATTTTAGCCCTTCAAATGCTTGCGGGCTGGTGACTTCATGCACCAAATGACGGTCGATATAAATCAGCGCGGTGCCGTTTTCTTCATGCACAACGTGGCTATCGAATAATTTATCGTACAGCGTTTTTGCGACCATCTATAAACCTAACTTAACCACTAAAATGTGTTAACTTTTAATCTCTAAAATTACCAAACTGCAATGGAAAATCCGTGACATTCTTTTTACAAAATGCGATTGCGTCTTGCAGTAAATCGCGCTTTGCACCATTTACACGCACTTCGTCACCTTGAATACTGGCTTGTACTTTTAAGCCAGAATCTTTAATTAACTTGGCAATGCGTTTGGCTAAGTCACTGTCAATGCCAGCGCGAATTTTGAGCTCTTGCTTCACCTTGTTGCCACCCACTTTTTGCACATCTTTGTGCTCTAAGCGCTTGGTAGAATCTGGCTCTTTTTTTTCCATGCCTGGCAGCAAAATATCTTTGATCTCTTCTAATTGAAAATCGTTGTCACCATATAAAATAATCATGCTGTCTTTTTCGTTTAATTCAACCTTGGCAGATGTGCCTTTAAAGTCGTAACGATTGGTAATTTGTTTACCTGCTGTATCAATTGCGTTTTTTAAAGCGACCATATCCACTTCAGAACTAATATCAAAACTTGGCATATAAATCCTTTTAAATCTCTTTAAGCTCACGCTGTGCAAGGCATGAGTGCGCAGACAGTACGAATAGTACGACAAGCGCAAAATAACGTTGCAGAGTCAAGCATCAACTACTCAAAATGGCAAACGTAATCTAACATTTCTATCGTTTCAATATCAAAGCTTGAATTACCCGGCACAGTAAATTTCTCACCAGCGCTGTAGGTTTTCCAAGACTCTTCACCTTGCAAACGCACTTTACAAACACCTAGATTAATTTCCATCAGTTCTGGTGCGGCTGTATTAAAAGTCAACGTGCTAGGAAAAATGACACCAATCGTGCTGCGTGTTCCATTTGGAAACATCACAGTATGGCTCACGCATTTACCATCAAAATACACATTTGCTTTTTTCTTTACGCTTACATGATCAAACTGTGCCATTTTTATTTACTTTCATCTCATTCTAAAAGCGCTATTATCGCAGAAAAGTGACTGGCATTCAAAATGCATCAAGGTTTATGCTAAATGACCAGTCTTTGTTTTAAAGGCAAAAATCAATCATCCTGCTAGCATTAAAATGCACTGGCGACTTTTTTTGATGGCTTTTTTGCGGTTAACAACCAAACCGCCAAGCCTGTTGCGCCAATTATTGCTAAAAATACAAACGCGCTACGATAGCCATAGTGTTGCGCAATAACACCCGCAATGGCTGGGCTTAAAGCTGCGCCAATGCCTTGCATAGTCATCACCGCGCCAAAGCCTACGTTAATATGGCCTGAACCTTTTAATAATTGCGCAACCAGCCCTGGTGTGGCTACCCCTAATAAGCCCGCACCTACGCCATCTAGTATTTGCACAGGCACCACGGCAAAAGGATGATCCCAAAAACCAGCTATTAAGCCGCGTATGGGCAAGGCTACTAGTGCTAACACAAACAGCACATGATAGCCCTTGCTTTGAGCTGTTTTAGCAGCATAAAGCGCCATGGGAATCATGGTTAATTGTGCGATAACAATCGTAATGGCCGTATAAACACTAGGATTAAACGCGTTATTCGATA
>JBKJRD010000058.1:0-35318 GCA_046594885.1 Methylotenera sp.
GTCACCGCCACCTGCCAAAGTGAACGCTTTAGTGTTGGCAATGGCATGAGCGATTGTTTTAGTGCCTTCAGCAAACTGGTCAAACTCAAACACACCAACAGGCCCGTTCCAAACAACGGTACCCGCGCTTTTAATAATCTCTGCTATTTCATTAGCAGATTTCACGCCAATATCAAAAATCATATCGTCCGCTTCTACAGAACCCGCGTCTTTCTTCACTGCTGGCTCGTTTGCAGCAAACTTTTTACCGCAAACCACGTCCACAGCAATGGGCACTGCTGCGCCTCTTTGGCTCATTTTATCCATTAGGGTGCGAGCGACTGGCACTAAATCGTCTTCGCACAGCGATTTACCCACTTCAAACCCTGCTGCTTTTAGAAAGGTATTAGCAATGCCGCCACCCACGACCATCTGGTCTACTTTTTCAGACAAGCTTTCTAACACAGTTAATTTGGTTGAGACTTTGCTGCCGCCCACAATCGCCACCATTGGGCGCGCTGGGTTTAATAAAGCTTTGGTTAAAGCATTTAATTCTTCTGCTAGCAATAAGCCTGCACAGGCAATTGGCGCAAATTTTGCCACGCCATGTGTGCTGGCTTCTGCGCGGTGCGCGGTACCAAATGCATCCATGACAAACACATCACACAACGATGCGTAAGCTTGGGCTGTTTCGTCTGTGTTCTTTTTCTCGCCCACATTAAAACGGCAGTTTTCTAACACCACCAATTCGCCAGCAGCCACTTCAACACCACCTTTTACCCAATCTTTAATTAAACGTACTGGTTGATTAAGTTTGGCCGAAATCACATCGACTACTGGTTTGAGTGAATTTTCTTCAGAATAAACACCTTCTTCAGGACGACCCAAATGTGAGGTGACCATTACTTTTGCGCCTTGCTTTAAGGCGTACTCAATCGTTGCCATGCTCGCTGTAATACGCGCGTCAGAAGTGACTTTACCATCGGCAACAGGTACATTTAAATCTGAACGAATCAATACTCGTTTGCCAGCTAAGTTAACGTCGGTAATGTTGATAAATTTCATAATAATCTCAGTTTAACCATTCGGTTTTGTACATTTTTGTTTAAATAGGCTAAAGCTCAGCGCAAATAAACGATACAAGCAAACTACTTAACACTTATTTTTCAGCAATATATTGCACTAGACGCAATAAATTACAGGTATAGCCATATTCGTTATCGTACCAAGCAACCACTTTTACAAATGTTGGGTCTAGCATAATGCCTGCATCTGCATCAAATACGCTGGCAGCTGGCGCACCTCTAAAGTCAGTCGAAACGACTTTATCGTTGGTGTAAGCCAGCACGTTTTTGAGCGTACCTTTTGATGCAACTTGCATAGCAGCACAAATTTCCGCATAGCTTGTTGGCTTGACTAGCTCCACAGTCAAATCTACGACTGAAACATTCGCGCTAGGCACACGTAGCGCCATGCCAGTGAGTTTTTTGTTTAAAGACGGGATGACGATACCTACCGCTTTAGCCGCGCCAGTGCTAGATGGAATAATGTTTTCAAAAACCCCGCGACCGCCACGCCAGTCTTTATTGCTGGCGCCATCTACAACCATTTGTGATGCGGTTGCGGCGTGCACAGTTGTCATCAATCCGCGCTTGATTTCAAAGTTATCGTTCAAAACTTTAGCAATTGGTGCTAATGCATTTGTGGTGCATGAGGCGGCAGATACAATTTCCTGCCCTTTGTAGCGTTCATGATTAACCCCAAATACAAACATCGGCGTGTCATCTTTAGCAGGCGCAGATTGCACCACTTTTTTTGCGCCTTCTGCCAAATGACCTTTGCAACTTTCGGTGGTTAAAAATACGCCTGTGGCATCGATGACCACATCAACACCGCTTTTACCCCACTGAATATGAAAGGGATCGCGCTCTTTACTAACCGCAATTTTTTTGCCGTTAACAATCAAGGCCTCCCCTTTAATACTCACAGTGCCGTTAAAACGCCCATGCACAGAATCGTATTGCAGCATATACGCCATGTAATCGATTTCTTGCATGCCATTAATGGCGACTACTTCTATGTCAGCGAATTCGCTTTCTTGTATGGTAGCGCGTAATGCCATGCGCCCAATGCGCCCAAAACCGTTAATACCTACTTTAATTGCCATGCTCGTTCCAAGAGTTAAGGTTTATAAACAAAAAGAGCCTCAAAAAATTAGAGGCTCTTTTCATGAACTAACTGATCATTACAGTACCGACTTTACGACAGCAACAACATTTTCTACAGTAAAGCCAAAGTGTTTCATTAACGCGCCTCCAGGTGCTGATTCACCAAATGTGTCAATACCAACAACAGCGCCTTCTAATCCAACATATTTGCGCCAGAAATCGGTTACGCCAGCCTCAACCGCTACGCGTTTTACGCCTGGTGTTAACACGCTGTCTTTGTAAGCTTTGTCTTGACGGTCAAATACGTTAGTTGATGGCATTGAAACGACGCGCACTTTTGTACCCGCAGCGTTGAGCTCAGCCGCGGCTTTAGCCGCTAACTCAAGCTCAGAACCATTGGCGATAATAATCACTTGTGCGCCTGCAACATCAGACAATACATAAGCACCTTTACGCATGCCAGCAAATTGTGCGGTATCGTGTTTCATACCCGCTACGTTTTGACGACTTAATACCAAGCTAGATGGGCCAGTCATACGCTCAACCGCAGCAACCCAGGCTACCGCAGTTTCAGTTGAGCTACCTGGACGCCATACATCCATATTGGGAATATAGCGCAAGCCAGCAGTATTTTCGATTGGCTGATGAGTTGGTCCATCTTCACCTTGACCGATTGAATCATGCGTTAACACGGCTATGGTGCGTTGTTTCATCAATGCAGACATACGCAATGCGCTTTTTGCATAGTCAGTGAACATATGGAATGTGCCGCCGAATGGAATTAAACCACCATGCAATGCCATGCCGTTCATAATGGCAAACATACCAAACTCTCGCACGCCGTAAGAGATATAGTTGCCTGGTTTTTTTGCATCTACATGGGTAAAGCTACCAGTAGAAGTTAAGTTTGAACCCGTTAAGTCAGCAGAGCCGCCTAAAAACTCAGGCAATATTGCAGCTAATGCGCCGATGACGTTTTGTGATGCTTTACGGGTTGCAACACCTTCTGCTTTTTCGTTGGTTGCTGCAATCATCGCATCAGTTGCTTGTTTCCAGTTTGCTGGCAATGTGCCTGACATGCGGCGTTTAAACTCTGCCGCTTCAGCTGGGAATGCTTTAGTATAAGCTGCAAATTTGTCGTTCCAAGCACTTTCAGCTGCCGCGCCTTTAGCCGTTGCATCCCAACCAGCGTATACATCTTCTGGAATCACAAATGGCTCATGCGCCCAACCGATGTTCGCGCGTGTTGCGGCAACTTCGTCTAAACCTAATGCAGAACCGTGGCAATCGTGTGAGCCAGATTTATTTGGTGAACCCATACCAATCACTGTTTTACAGCAAATTAGGGATGGTTTGTCTGTTACTTTTTTAGCGGCTGCAATGGCTTTGCCAATAGCTGCTACGTCATGGCCATCCACAGATTGCACATGCCAACCGTATGACTCAAAACGTTTTGCAGTGTCGTCTGTGTACCAAGCTTCAATGTGACCATCGATAGAAATACCGTTGTCATCCCAAAAAGCGGTTAATTTGCCTAAGCCCCAAGTACCAGCTAAAGCACAAGCCTCATGAGAAACGCCTTCCATCATACAGCCGTCACCTAAAAACACATAAGTGTGGTGATCAACGATATTAAAGTCCATAGGCTGATTGTAGCCTTCATAATGGCCTGATTTATTAAATTGATGCGCCATTAATTTTTCGGCCATGGCAAAACCAACACCGTTTGCAATACCTTGGCCTAATGGGCCAGTGGTTGTTTCAACGCCAGGCGCATAGCCATATTCTGGGTGACCAGCACATTTTGAATGCAATTGACGGAATGTTTGTAACTCGCTCATTGGCAATGCGTAACCAGTAAGGTGCAGCAATGAGTAGATCAACATAGAGCCATGGCCGTTAGATAGCACAAAGCGATCGCGATTAGCCCATGATGGATTTTTGGGGTTATGGCTTAAATGGTTATTCCAAAGTTCTTCTGCAATTTCTGCCATGCCCATAGGCGCGCCTGGGTGGCCAGAATTGGCTTTTTGCACTGCATCCATCGATAACGCACGAATTGCGTTGGCTAAATCTTTACGCGTTGCCATTGTTTTCTCCCTAATTTTAGCTAAACTGAACAGGTTTTTATTAATATAAAACTACTTAAAACCGAATAGAAATTGCAAAAAAGCTTGGTTTAAATCTGAATTAATTACATTTTTTATACAAGCGTGATTATGGCTTAATTAGGCATTTTCAGCAAGTTTCATGCGCGTCTAATTTAACATTCATGCATAACGGCTATAGTTTATTTTGAAGCTGTGTGGCAGCCGAACAACGGCTAAAGTTGAGATTTTTTCAAAGTTAAGTCGAAAAAGGTTAAATGCGCAATAGCACTTAACCTTATTTATTGAGCAAAAAATAATATTATTCAGTCATATGGTCACGAAACCACGCGTCGGCTTGAACGCATCACGAAATAAAACAAGGCCGCTAAAATTGACCATGCTTGGGCAGGTATTTCAGATAGTTGACTGGCTGATTGATTAGCGTCCATGGCTTTAATGCTGACTTTTTTTATATTCACGTTTTGCAATTGCATCACATCATTCACTGCAAGCTTTATATTGGGCGCGCTATTGCCCATTTTAGTGACGCCAACCATTTGCGTGTGACTTTTTATATCTGCATAAGCCTCAACACAGGCGATTGAAACAATCATGGCGATTACAAATAGCCTTATTTTTTTCAGCATCTTAATATCCAATTCACAATAAACTTAAATGTATTTAAGCTTTTGCAAATTGAATGCCAAAAAATAGTTAACTCAATATTGTGATTAATCAGTGAGTTAAGTTTATTTTCCATTTAACAAGTTGTCACGATTTTGACAGTTCTGTCAAAAAAAACAGTGTTGCGTTTAAAGCACTTATATCTCGGTTGTAGTCATTAGACAGAAAAGTCCTACGCCACTATCAGCCATTGCCTTATTCGATATTTTTTGCACGTGTATATAGTTGCGCTTGTGTTCTGCACAACTGAATTGATGCAAGTACATTCATGTTGTCGTCACTTAAATTTAATTACCTAAAAGGAAATCTCATGAAAACGAATCTTAAAACGCTTTTGATTATTGGTGCTTTAGCCTTACCTTTAACTGCATTTGCTGCAGAAGGCGACCCAGTAGAAATAAAATTAGGCGATGCTGTTATTACCACTAAAGTAAAAGCTGAATTTGCTAAAGATAAAATGGTTAGCGCAACTAAAATTTCAGTTGATACTGACAGCAATGGCATGGTGCAATTATCTGGCAATGCTAAATCACAAGCAGAAGCTGACAAAGCGGTTGCTTTAGCTAAAAGTGTTAAAGGTGTTACTTCAGTTAAAAACGAAATCGTTGTAGCGCAATAATCGCTACACTTAATTGAATCTTCAATTTTCCCAAGCAACGCACTAAGGGTTTTGTTTGGGAGAAAATTCAAAACGGGGCAATAGCCCCGTTTTTTTTGCCTCAAAAATAGGGTTAAGTATTTTTACTTACAAGCCTGCAACACCTTTTCAATTGCGGCACAATTGCCTTTTGCATCTTCAAATGTCAAATGCGGCGCCTTATCATGCAACACACAATCACTAAAATGCTCAATTTCTAAGTTAAAGTGATTGGCGGGCGCAAAGCGCTCTTCTGTATATTTGCCATCTTCTGTTGCCCAGCTAATCACTGGCACATCATTTTGAAACACCCAGGCGGCGTGGCACTTAATCCATCCTTTGGTGCCAATCATTTCATATTCTGATTTCCGGCTACGCTCAAAACTCACATCAAAATGTCCAAAACGCGCGCGGCCTTCACCATCTGGGCCAAAATCTAATATGCCGCTGGTAACAATATCTGCGCCATGTTCATTTAATTTGGCATGCGCGATAACGTTAACTGGCTCTATTGGTTTGCCATTTTTTTGACCATTAGCCAAACCCATAGCCCAGCGCAAACTATGAATCGCATACGGCCCAATATCCCACATTGCACCGCCGCCATCCGCCATGCTGCGATTAATGCGATACATGCGTGCGGGTTTCATTAAAAACGAAAAACTAGCACGTGCAGACAACACATCGCCAATCAGCCCAGAATCAATAATCTCTTGCACGCGCTGGTGTTGCGGATGAAAGCGATACATAAAACCTTCCATCACTTTGACTTTATTTTCAATTGCTGCGACCTCAATTGCCTCAACATCTTTTAGTGTAGTTGCCATGGGTTTTTCAATCAATATATGCTTGCCTGCATTAATGGCTTTAAGCGCCCATTCCACGTGCTCTTCATTTGCCATGGGGCAGTAAATCGCTTGCACATTTGGGTCATTAATTAACGCATCCATGTCGTCATAACATTGCACCTGGCCTTGCGTTTTATCGCGATGCGTTTCTAAAAAACCAGCTGGCGCATATTTTTCTAAAATGGCTTTAGCAGCACCTGCGCGGCGACTGGCGATTGCAACCAATTCCGAATTGGGTGCTTCAATAATCGCTGGCAACAAACGTTCGTTCACGCGCGCTGCGCCTAGAATGCCCCATTTTAATTTTTTTATTTCACTCAAAATTAACTCCTTTATTCAAACCATTTAATACTGCACCCAATACTGGCAATCTGCTCAACTGGCCCTTTGCCTGTTTCTGCGATGAGCTTCATGGCATCAAATAAATCACGTCTGTTATCTGCTGGCGGTTCTGGGTTGCGGCCTGCGGCATCAAATCGGCCGCGATATTGCAGCTCACCCTTGGCATTAAAACCAAAAAAATCTGGCGTACAAATTGCGCCATACGCTTTGGCAACTGCTTGCGTTTCATCCAACACATACGGAAAACTAAAACGGTTTTGCGTGGCTTCATGTTCCATGCGCTCAAAATTATCATCTGGATATTTCAATGTATCATTACTTTGAATCGCAATACTGTTCACGCCATATTGTTCCAGCTCTAAACAAGTAACTACTAGCCTCGTTTTAATGGCTTTAACATACGGACAATGGTTGCAGATAAACATCACCAGCAAGCCGTTTTTGCCCATGATCATGTCGCGCGAAACCAAGTTGCCTTCAACGCCACGATAATTCACAGCGGGCAAACTAAAGTCGGGCGCTTTCCAGCCAAAATCGCATACGGGCGGGTTTAAACTTGCCATGCTTTACTCCTTAATTAAACTATAATTTAATCTTAACACTTTCATTTAACGCAATCATGTCTAATACGCGCTTTTATAGCCCAGAAAAACTCAGTGTAGGCGCACTAATTGCGTTATCCGATAGCGCGGCTACGCATGCAACACGCGCCTTAAGATTAAATGTGAGCGATACATTGATATTATTTAATGGCGACGGATTTGACTATAATTGCGAATTAATCAGCGTTAAAAAAAATGCAGTGATTGCAAGTGTTAAGTCTAGTCAAAAAATTGAATCAGAATCACCGTTAAGTATTACTTTATTGCAAGGCATATCCAGCGGCGATCGTATGGATTACACCATTCAAAAAGCGGTAGAGCTAGGCGTCACTGCGATTCAGCCAATATCGACCCAGCGCAGCGTGGTTAAACTAAATCTTGAGCGCGCGCAAAAGCGGCTTGAGCATTGGCAAAATATTGTGATTTCGGCCTGTGAACAATCAGGACGGGCGTTTGTGCCGCAAGTTTTATCGCCGCTAAGCTTATCTCATTGGCTGGCAGAAAATCCGCAACATAACGCAACACGCATATTACTTAACCCTGTTGCCGCAATAAAAATCGCTGATTTATCAAAACCAACAGCCCAGATTCAATTATTAATCGGCGCAGAAGGCGGCCTCAATATCAACGAAATTGCGGCTGCAACATCACACGGCTTTCAATCCATTATCTTAGGCCCACGTGTTTTGCGCACTGAAACGGCTGCGCTAACAGCAATTGCCAGCATGCAAACTTTGTGGGGCGATTACTAAATTAAATTTGTATTATTTACATATAACATTTATTATGTAAATAATACAAATTAATGGATTGCAAATGGGCTCTCTTGGTCAATTTATTCGGCAAAAAAGACAGTTAAGTCACTTAACTTTGCAGCAACTAGCCAGTCAAGTAGGTGCCGATGCTGGCAATTTGTCCCGCATTGAGCGTGGTGAATTGGGTATTTCTGAAACTTTATTGCGTAAAATTGCTGCTGCGCTAGATACAACGCCAGCTAACCTTTACGCCTTAAGCGAGGAAGAAAATAGCCCATCGACACGCGTGCAAGAGCAAGATCAATCCCATTTACCCAAATTGGATCAACCTAAATTAAGCGCTTCTGCAGAAAGTTTTAACCATGAGAATTTTGTCGATTGGTTTCGCTCTGTCACGCCTTATATACATGCATTTGGCGGGCGCACGTTTGTGATTGCCTTTGGTGGCGAAGTGGTCAGTGAAGCGCAATTTATTGCCTTATCGCATGATTTAAACTTGCTCGCCAGCCTTGAAGTGAAGCTGGTGTTAGTGCATGGCGTGCGCCCGCAGATTGAGCAGCGTTTAAAACGCGATAAACTCACGCCAGCATTTCATCATGGCTTACGCGTTACCGATAATGCTGCGATGGAAGCCGTAAAAGAGGCGAATGGCGCGGTGCGGGTGGAAATCGAAGCTTTGCTTTCAATGGGCATTGCCAATTCGCCGATGGATGGCGCGGATATTCGCGTGGCAAGTGGTAATTTTGTGACTGCAAAACCGCTTGGCGTGCGCGATGGCGTTGATTTACAACACACGGGAGAAGTGCGCAAGGTCGATGTGATTGGCATACAAAAACGCTTGGATGACAACGAATTGGTGTTGCTTTCGCCATTAGGCTATTCGCCCACGGGAGAAGCGTTTAATCTAAGTTTAGAAGATGTGGCAGTCAGTGCGGCGATTGCACTGGATGCCGACAAGCTGATTTTTTTGATGGATTCTGACGGCGTGCGCAATTTGCGCGGCGATTTATTGCGTGAAATGACGGCAGAAAAAGCCAAAAATTTACTGCGTAATGTACAACATAATGCGCAGCAGCATGAAACGCCGATTCATTTTTCTGAAGATGTAGATTATTACCTGCCAGCCGCAATACGTGCTTGCGAGCATGGCGTGGCGCGCACGCATTTAATCTCGCGGCATATCGATGGCGCCATTATCCAAGAGCTTTTTACGCACAGCGGCATTGGCACAATGGTCACAGAAGAAGGCTTGGAAACCATGCGTCAAGCCAATATTGACGATGTTGGCGGCATATTGAAATTGATTGAACCACTGGAAAATGACGGTATTTTGGTGCGGCGTGGGCGCGAACGCATTGAAATGGAGATTGCACATTTTTATGTGATGGAACACGATAACCGCACCATTGGCTGCGCTGCACTTTACCCTTTTGCAGATGAGCACATGGCAGAATTCGCTTGTTTGGCGATTGATGTTGCCTATCGCGGCAATGGCCGTGGCGATAGATTGTTTAATTTTTGTAAAGTGCAGGCCAAAGAAAATGGCTTTAAAAAGCTATTTTGCTTAACCACGCGCACCGAACACTGGTTTTTAGAACGCGGATTTATTGAACTGTCTATTGAGCAATTGCCACAAGAAAAACAAAAACTCTACAATTTTCAACGCAAATCAAAAGTATTTGTTAAATCGCTTTAACTGCATTTATTGCTGATTAAATATGGCGTAATGAGCCAAAACTTAACCAAAAAAAAGGGTTAAGTTTTATGAAGAATATTGGCAATCTATTGCATTGAAAGTGGTTTTTTTAGATACAATGAACAAAATTTAATCATTGAGAAATGCCATGCAAGATAATATTCCAAACACCACTGCGCCAGCTTTAAAAGCCACCATTCTGGCAGAAGCGCTACCTTATATTAAGCGTTTTTTTGACAAAACCATTGTCATAAAATACGGCGGAAACGCCATGACCGACGCGCACTTAAAAGAATGCTTTGCGCAAGATGTGGTATTGCTGAAACTGGTTGGTATGAACCCAGTCGTTGTACATGGCGGCGGCCCGCAAATTAACGAAATGCTGGATAAACTGGGCAAAAAAGGTGAGTTTATTCAAGGCATGCGTGTGACCGATGCCGAAACCATGGATGTGGTTGAAATGGTTTTAGGCGGCCAGGTCAATAAAGAAATTGTTAATTTGATTAATCGCCACGGCGGTAAAGCCGTTGGTTTAACGGGCCAAGATGGTAATTTTATTCATGCGCACAAACTGTTGATGGCGGATAAAGATGATGCCAGTAAAATGATTGATATTGGCCAAGTGGGCGAGATTAGCGCGATTGACCCAAGCATTATTAACTTTTTAGATTCTGGCGATTTTATTCCAGTAGTGGCGCCCATTGGCGTGGGTGAAAATGGCGATACCTTTAATATTAACGCCGACGTGGTGGCAGGAAAATTGGCCGAAATTTTGGGTGCAGAAAAATTAATTCTGCTCACTAATACACCTGGCGTGCTGGATAAATCGGGCACATTATTAACTGGCCTAACACCCAAACAGATTGATGACTTGGTGGCAGACGGCACCTTATCTGGCGGTATGTTACCTAAAATCAGTTCCGCTTTAGATGCGGCCAGAAGTGGTGTAAAAGCCGTGCATATTATTGATGGCCGCGTAGAACATGCTCTATTACTGGAAGTATTAACCGATGAAGGCGTGGGTACGCTGATTAAAGCGAAATAATTGCCAAACAAGGTCAAGAAAATTTAAGCAATTTAAGACAATCACTTAGCCGTCATTTCCACTTTCGTGGGAATGGCGAATCTCAATAGTCCAATTTTTTTATAGTTTACGATGACACAAAAAATCTGGATTTTTGATTTAGACGACACCTTACATAACGCTTCTGCGCATATTTTTCCTGTGATGAATCGCGCCATGACGCAGTACATCATGGACGAATTGGATTTAGATGAAATCGCCGCACAGCAATTACGCCAGCATTATTGGCAGGTTTACGGCGCAACGCTTAAAGGTTTAATGCGCCATCACAATGTGAATGCACAGCACTTTTTAAAAACCACACATGCGTTTATGGATTTGCCCAATATGGTAATTCAGGTAAAACAACTGCGGCATTTATTGCAAAACCTGCAAGGGCGAAAATGTGTGTTTACCAATGCGCCGCGCGAATATGCACTGCGCGTACTCACATTAATGGGCATTGCCGATTGTTTTGAGCTGGTGTTTAGTGTGGAATCGACAAAATTTCATGGCAAGCCCTCCATGCGCGGTTTTCAGCTACTACTCAAAACGCTTAAAACCCAGCCTAAAAATTGTGTGATGTTAGAAGACAATTTACCGGCTTTAATGACCGCGAAACGCTTAGGTATGAAAACAATCTGGGTATCCAAACAACTCAAAAAGCCTAATTTTGTGGATTACCGGCTTAATTCAGTGTTAGCGCTTACTTACACTCATATATAATGAGAGCTTGGTTATAAAAAAACAAGGGGAATCAATATGGCATTAGACCGTACTACAAACCGCAAACAGCAAATATTAGAAACACTCGCCAAAATGCTGGAAAACCCTAAGCGTGAGAAAATCACCACCGCTAGTTTGGCCGCAAATTTAGACGTCAGTGAAGCCGCACTTTATCGTCATTTTGCTAACAAAGCGCAGATGTTTGAAGGCTTGATAGAATTTATTGAAGCCTCTATTTTTGGCGTGATTAATAAAATTACCACTGACGAAACTGATGGCGAAAAACAAGTGCAATTAATCATCACCATGCTATTAAAATTTGCCGAAAAAAACCCAGGCATGACGCGCGTGCTGATTGGCGATGCCTTAGTCAATGAAGAAGAATGGTTGCAAACGCGTATTAACCAACTATATGACCGCATTGAAGCGAGTTTAAAGCAAAGCATCCGCATTGCAGAAACCAGCTCAGCATTAAAAGTGAACCCTGAAATTCAAGCAAATTTGATCATCTGCTATGTGATTGGCAGATGGCACCAATATGCAAAAAGTGGATTTAAACGCAAACCTACGGAGTTTGTACAACAACAGATGCAAATCTTATCCAACTAGCAAATAATTAGAATGCGATACGAGGGAATTATCGTTAAGTGGTACGATGAAAAAGGATTTGGTTTCATCCGTACCACTCAGGATAGCAAAGATGTATTTGTACATATTTCGCAGTTTCATCGACTTAGAAAAAGTCCCGAGATAAATGAGCTAGTTAGTTACGAAATAACCAGAGATGAAAAAGGTCGCTTTTGTGCTTTCGATGTCAGTTATTTATCCAATCCAAAGCATTCTAAAAATATAGGTTATCCAAGGCGTGATAATTCGACTTCATTCAGTTATCGTTTTTTGATTTTTACCTTAATATTTTTCGCTTACGTAGTGGAAAGAAGTTTAAAAGGCTTTTTACCACTATGGTTTCCACTGGTATTTTTAGGCGCCAATCTAATTGTTTTCTTGTATTACTATCAAGATAAAACGTCAGCACTTAAAAATCAGTGGCGTACGTCAGAAAATACCTTACATTGGTTGAGTTTACTTGGTGGCTGGGGCGGTGCTTACCTTGCGCAAAAAATATTTAAACATAAACACAAAAAACAATCGTTCATGTTAATTTACAAGTTAACTGTATTGGTTAACTGCTTGATTATTATCTTGCTCTCGTCACCACAATTATTGAATAGCCTTGTTAATCTTCTTTAATACGCTTTTGCACTTGCGCTAAGCCATATCGCTAAACGACTTAACAGTTAAAAATCAACCATTTGTTTAATAGTAAGCAATCTTGCTTCTAACAAAGCCAGCTTAATTTTTTCTGGTGAATCAAACCCTTGGGCAATCGCCCCAGCATCAATACTTAACACTTTTTTTAACGCAATTTTTAATAACTCGGCTTCTGGTAAATCACAATTTTCTAAGCCTGTTCTACCGCGTGAATCAGCTTCACAGGCTTTTAAAAAATCTTCAAATCGCGCAGGTTGGCGAATCGCATCTAATTCCATCAAAAACTCAAGTAGCGTTTCTGGGCGCATTTTACAAACTTGATGTAATTTTCCATGAAATTTAGCAACTATTTGTGCCAGCTCTTTGCAGTCATTCGGCACACGTAAGCGTTGGCATACTGCTTTCACTAACGCTACACTGCGAATCTCATGCCCGATATGACGCGGCAAAACATCAGTTGGCGTGGTGCCTTTGCCTAAATCGTGCGTTAAAGCGGCAAAGCGAACGGGCAAACTAAAATTACGTTTAGCAGCATAATCAATCACCATCATCACGTGCACACCTGTATCAATCTCGGGATGATATTGCGCTGGTTGCGGTACGCCCCAAAGTCTATCTAACTCAGGCAGAATCTTTTGTAACGCGCCACAAGCACGTAGCACTTCAAACATACGGCTGGGTTTTTGCTCCATCAAACCTTTACTTAATTCTTGCCACACGCGTTCAGTCACCAACGCATCCACTTCGCCAGCAGCAACCATTTGTTGCATTAATAGATTGGTTTCGGCTGCTACAGTGAAATCGGCAAAGCGTGCAGCAAAGCGTGCGGCACGTAAAATTCGCACGGGGTCTTCTGCAAAAGCATCACTAACATGGCGCAAGGTTTTAGACTGGATATCGCCTAAGCCGTTAAATGGGTCAATCAGCTCACCATCTGAAGATTTTGCAATCGCATTGATGGTTAAGTCGCGCCTTGCCAAATCTTGCTCTAAGGTTACCTCAGGTGCGGCATGTACGGCAAAGCCTTTGTAACCAATGGCTGTTTTGCGCTCTGTACGTGCTAGCGCATATTCTTCGTGCGTTTTTGGGTGCAAAAAAACAGGGAAATCTTTACCAACTGGCTTATAACCTTCGGCTGTCATTTGCTCGGCGCTGCTGCCAACAACCAAGTAATCTTTATCTTTTACTGGCAAACCTAGCAGCGCATCGCGCACTGCGCCACCGACACAATAAATTTGTTTTTTATGCATTTTAAAGGGTTAAGTTGCGTTATCTTCTGGCATTGATGGCGCGCCCTGCTGCGCTACGAAAGCCTTCATAAGCGCCACGCGGCGTAGCATTGATTAAGTATTCTGGCAAAACCGCCTCTAGCGCAGTGGCGACTACATTTAGCTCCTGCGCAATTGCATGCTGCGTCACATTATCGACGGCCATCGATTTTATGTTATCGCGCGTCATTAACTGAATCGGCAGTAACTCTAACGCAAACGCCTGCGCCATCGACAAGCGATCATTTAGACCAATAATCGGACGTTGTTTATCCAAAACATCCATCACTATTTGCACTAGTTCGCGCAAAGTGTAAACCGTTGGGCCACCAAGCTCATAGGTTTTAGCGTAGGTTGCAGTATTTTCCAAAGCATGCACAAAGCAACTCGCCACATCTTCTACCCAAATCGGCTGAAACTTTGCGTTAGGTTTAGCCAGGGCAATAATGGGTAAATATTTCACCAAGTTGGCGAATAAGTTTAAAAAACTGTCGTTTCGCCCAAAAATGACGGATGGCCTAAAAATGGTGATGTGCAATTTTTTATCAAAATCACCAATGGCAGCCTCGCCTCTTGCTTTGCTGATTAAGTACTGGCTAGGCGCATGGCTGCTGGCTTGCAGGGCGCTCATGTGGAGTAAACGTTGAATGCCTAAATGTTCACATAATTGTGCCAGCAGACGCGGCAATTGATGGTGCATTTGCTCAAAAGTGCTATGCCGATTTTCATGCAAAATACCGATTAAGTTAATCACTGCATCAGCACCAATTAACGCTTGTTTTAAGGCTTGGTTATTCCTTACATCACACGCTACAACCTGAACATTTGGCAATAAAATCAAATGCTTGGCTGATTCTCTACGCCGCGTTAATACTTTTACCTGATAGCCAGCGGCATCTAATTTGGCCACGATACTGCTGCCAACAAAACCTGCACCACCTAATACACATACTGATTGAATCGTCATGCTTTTATCCTTAATGCTTTATTGACCAGCTGGATAATATTGCGTTAGTTTGAATTGTCTTCACTGATTTTTTGCTGATTGATATTGTAGGCTGCCAAACCTGTTTTGCTGGGTACAACACCTAATCTTTGCTTTAATGTTATCGCTTCTAAACCGAGCTGATGCGTATACAAATGGGCGTTTGCCATTACTTTTTGCACATAAAGGCGTGTTTCATTAAATGGAATAGTCTCAACGTAAATCGCACCTTCTAATGGTACATCAGCCATCCATTTTTTAGCGCGGCTTGGGCCCGCATTGTAAGCCGCAGTTGCCATCACAGATTGTCCGCTCATTAAATCCAAGGTGTAACGCAAATAATAAGTGCCCAGCGCAATATTGGTTTCTAGCTCATGAATCATACCCTGATGATAATCCTCAACCCCCGCTTTGCCAGCAATCCACTTTGCAGTAGCGGGCATCAATTGCATTAAGCCAGATGCGCCAACACCCGATTTTGCAGCATCTATAAATCGACTTTCTTGCCGAGTAATGCCGTATACCCACGCCTCATCAATGGCTTGCTGCCCTGCTGCAGGCTTGATTAAATGTCGATAGGGCGTTGGATAACGCAAAGCAAAATCGTGCATCTCTGTGGTTTGATCAGCCGTCACAATGGCTAAATCGTGCCAACCTCTACGGTGTGCAAATTCTGCAGCCGCCAATAATTGTGCGTCATCGAATGCTTTGGTTGCAAGCGCCCACTCTGCTTTCGATTCCCATTTCAAATCTAATTGATACAGTGCTACCGCGCGTTTAATAGCGGGTTTATCTGCAAATACTTGCACCTCTGCTTCGGTTGTTTTGTGGGTAACAACGGGCGTTGTTATAAAACCTTCTAACTCATCTTGTGCAAGCCAGCCATAATAATGCCGTTCTGTTGTAAGCTTTGCAAACAGGGTGTTTGCTGCTACAAGTTCGTTTTGCATGCTAAGCGATCGCGCCTTCCAATAGCGCCATGCACCTTCTTGCGATTGCACAGTATCCATCTTGTCGATAACCGAGGAAACCAGCGGCCAGTTTTTTTCGCGTAATGCAGCTCTTGCATACCAAGCCAGTTGGTCTTTGTTAAGACCCGCTTGGTCCAGCGCATCATTTTTAGCTAACTCAAACCATTGCAAGGCTTGCGGCTCATGACGTTGTGCGGCGTATAAAGCTAAGCTGCCATAAAAATATTGTTTATCTGCCACATTAAATGCGTCTTGCATTTTTTGCCAGGCACTTAACGCTTGTTGCGTATTCTTTTTTGCGATTAAATTAAGTGCATAAAAATTTAGTTCGCGACCTAAGCGTGTGTTAAAAGCAATACTTTTTTTTGCCAATACTGCGGTTGGATTTGCCGTCACTTTATCAATTAATTTAATCTGACTAGGCTCAAATGTTCGACTACGTTTAACAATGCCTTTGGCTAGGCTAGTGCGGTTATCAGCTAAGGCCAATCTAAACCTTGCCCAAATATCTTCTTCACTTAACATATTGGCGCTCTGCATACGATCAAACAGCTGATTACAATTGCTGGGCTGCTCTTTTGATTGCAGCCACAAAGGCTTTGCCGCTTCTAATAAAGAAACGTCACCCAATACAGCACTAGCCTCAGCTGCATAGCAGGCAACAGCGGTATCTTCTAATTTGTAATTTGAAAATTCAGCTGAAAAACCAGCCCAGTCTTGTTCGCTGGCTAATTTCTTTAAATACTCGCCACGTAACCGCTCTGCAAAAGGGTAATCGCTGTGTGCGTTAATAAAATCCATAACGGTTTGATTATCGAGCTCATTTAAAGTCAACAACATTAACCAATACTCGGCGTAAGCAGCAAGCATATGTTGTTCACTTTGTAATTGCTGAACGTAGGCAGATAAGGCTATCGCATCTTTTTGCGTGTAAGCGGCTTTTGCCAGCAATAAATCGTCGTCACTGGCGATAGCAAAACTGGAGTTAACCAGTAAAATGACCCAAAAAATGATGGGTTTAAATGTGAAAAATTTGCGCATAATCAAAGTTAAAGACGGATAACCCGTGTAATGAGATACAACAAAATAACCACGATAAAGAATAATCCTGTGACTTTAAGTAATTGTTTTAATGCGGTTAAATAGGATTGGTTGCGAGTGGTTAAGTATAACGCCAGCAACACCAAACTGGCGATAAAAACTAAAATAATCGTTAAGCGGATGACGGGCATAACTAAAACCATCTAACCAAAATGCGGCATCAGATTGGGCGTAAAAAAAGCGGTTTGTTCTTGAAAGCCTTTTGGCGCTTCATCAATATGTTCAAAAGTGGCAAATTCCCAAGCGTCTGCATCAGCCAACAATGCGATGAGTAATGCATTATTTAAGGCGTGACCTGATTTGTATGCAGTAAATGCGCCCAATAATGGATGGCCAAGCATATACAGATCGCCAATTGCATCTAACACTTTGTGTTTGGCAAATTCGTCTTCATAGCGCAAGCCATCGGTATTTAAAATGCGGTATTCGTCTAATACAATCGCATTATCTAAACTGCCGCCACGCGCTAAGCCATTCGCGCGCAGATACTCTACTTCGTGCATAAAGCCGAAGGTTCTGGCACGACTAATTTCTTTAACATAACTATTATCTTTAAAATCAATTTTGACATTGCTGCCAGAACTTTCGAAAACAGGATGGGCAAAATCAATGGTGAAATCCATTTTAAAGCCGTGATACGGCTCAAATTTCACCCATTTGTCTGCTTCTTTTACTTCAATTAACTTGTTGATTTTAATGAATTTTTTAGCGGCATCTTGTTCTACAACGCCCGCTTGCTGCAATAAATAAATAAAAGGGCCAGCACTGCCATCCATAATCGGGATTTCGGACGCAGTCACTTCAACAATGATATTGTCTACGCCCAAACCAGCAAGTGCCGACATTAAGTGCTCAACAGTGCTCACGCGCGCACCATTGTGTTCTAGGGCAGAACACATGCGCGTATCTCGCACTGCGTCAGGTTGTGCTTGTATTGTGGGCGCTCCGGGCAAATCGGCACGCTTAAATACAATGCCTGTATCAATTGCAGCAGGCTTTAAAGTCAACGTGACTTTTTCACCATTATGCAAACCAACACCAGTTGCACTAATCTGTTTTTTTAAAGTTCTTTGTTTCAGCACTTAATGTTTTTCCGTCTAAATTTCAAGCTAGAAAATTCTAGCTGGTTCCCTTTATTATCCAAATTATATTACTTAAATAATCGTTTCATGCTTTGCATTTTAACAAAGCTCAAACCAATTAATCGGCTTGTTTACGCAAAAATGCTGGTATGTCATATTCTTCCACACCTGACATTTTCATCGCTTCCACTTGCGCGCGACGATTATTTTGACTAAATACCGCTGGGGTTTCATCTTCAACCTCACCGCTCACATACACTGGCTGGCTGTTGGTGCCTGTCATCAAGGTTGTCATTACCCTTAACTCTGGTTTTTGCTGACGACGCGCAACAGCGCCGTTTAAACCAGTAGCAACCATCGTCACCCGTAATTTGTCCCCCATCGCTTCATCCATCACATTACCCACAATCACAGTTGCGTCTTCTGCGGTAAACGCTTTAATGGTGTTCATCACGTCATAATACTCTTTCATTTTAAAGCTGGCACTGGCCGTAATATTCACCAAAACCCCACGCGCATTGGCTAAATTAACGTCTTCTAGCAATGGGCTGGCAACGGCTTGTTCTGCGGCAATATTGGCACGATTTGGGCCGCTAGCTTCAGCTGAACCCATCATCGCCATCCCCATTTCACTCATTACCGTGCGCACATCGGCAAAGTCAACGTTCACCAAACCGGGGCAATTAATAATCTCTGCAATACCTGAGACTGCGTTATGCAATACATCGTTCGCCGCGGCAAATGCTTCGGTAAAAGGCACATCCTCGCCTAACACTTCCATCAATTTTTCATTTGGAATCACAATCAGCGAATCCACATGCTGTGAAAGCTCTTCCAATCCATCTGCTGCCACTTTAGTGCGTTTGCCTTCAAATGCAAATGGTTTAGTGACCACAGCGACCGTTAATATGCCCATTTCTTTGGCGACTTCGGCAATAATTGGCGCAGCGCCTGTGCCAGTACCGCCACCCATGCCAGCAGTAATAAACAGCATATCCGCGCCATCGATCATTTCTGCAATACGGTCACGGTCCTCTAAAGCCGCATCGCGACCCACTTCTGGTTTAGCGCCTGCGCCTAAACCTTTGGTGATATCGCTACCAATTTGTAGCGTTTTATTGGCGGTGCTTTTCTTTAACGCTTGCGCGTCGGTATTGGCACTAATAAATTCAACGCCCAATACATTTTTGCTAATCATATGGTTAATCGCATTACCGCCACAACCGCCTACACCAATCACTTTGATAACCGCTTCTTGTGAATCTTTTTCCATAATTTCAAACATCGTATTTCTCCTTTTTGCCTTGATATTTGCGCCTAACTTGCGTTAAACGCTGCCCTATTACTGTTACTTAACACCTTAAAACTACTAGAAATTACCCTGAAACCACGACTTCATTTTTTCAAATAATCGCAACACCGAGCTTGAATCCATTTGCCCAATCATTTGTCGTTCTAATTGCTGTTTGCCCATCAAAATTAAACCCACACCAGTTGCATAACGCGGATTGCTAATCACCTCAGATAATCCACCCACATAGCGCGGCATACCCAAACGTACTGGCATATGGAAAATCTCTTCGCCCAGTTCTATCATGCCGCGCATCATGGCGGAGCCGCCTGTGATGACGATGCCAGAGGCAATCATTTCTTCCATGCCACTGCGGCGCAGCTCTTGCAACACAAATTCGTATAGCTCTACCACGCGCGGCTCAATCACTTCAGCCAGTGTTTGCACTGATAATTGACGCGCTTCGCGACCATCAACGCCCTGCACTTCGACAATTTCGCGCGCATCGGCTAATTGGCGTAGCGCGCAACCGTGTTTCACTTTTATATCCTCTGCCGACTGTGTTGGTGTGCGGAAAGCCACGGCTACGTCGTTGGTGATTTGGTCGCCCGCGATTGGCACGACTGCGGTATGACGAATTGAGCCATTTTTAAATACCGCAATATCTGTTGTGCCGCCGCCGATATCCACCAAACAAACACCTAAATCTTTTTCGTCATCTGTCAACACGGCGACGCTGGATGCCAACGGCTGCAAAATCAAATCACTGACTTCCAAGCCGCAACGCTTGATGCACTTGACAATATTTTGTGCGGCCGCTACAGCACCTGTAACAATATGCACTTTAGCTTCCAGCTTCATACCGCTCATACCCAGTGGGTCGCGCACATCATCTTGGCCATCAATAATGAATTCCTGCGTCAGAATGTGCAGAATCTGCTGGTCTGCTGGCAAGGCAATCGCGCGCGCGGTTTCTACCACGCGGTCAATATCCATTTGCGTGACTTCGGCCTCTTTAATTTTCACCATGCCGTGCGAATTCAAGCTTTTAATATGGCTGCCCGCAATACCCGTAAACACCGCATTAATTTTGCAATCAGCCATCAACTCTGCTTCTTCAATTGAGCGCTGAATGGCCTGCATAGTGGAATCGATATTAATCACCACGCCTTTTTTTAAGCCGCGCGATACATGCTGACCGAGGCCAATCACTTTCAAAGTGCCATCTGGCAACAACTCGGCCACAATCGTGACAATTTTTGATGTGCCGATATCCAACCCCACTATTAGGTTTTTATCTTCACGAACCTTACTCATTATTGACTCCCTTTTTCATTTTATTCCTCAGCTTAAGTATATTTAGCCGCTGTATGTCGTTAACTCATGTCGCCTTTGCTGGTTGTGTCAATGAAGGCACAGGCGATTTTTTTTCCCGTAATTGCTTGTTTAATAAATCCGCTAAACCCACTGGTTTTCGCACCGCAAAACCGTTGGGATAACGCAAATCTGCATAAGTCACTTGTAAACCTAAACGACTTAATGTGGACTGATAGGCGCTGGTAAATTTATTCAATCGCGCATCCATTTCTATGCGCCCCAGCGCAATTGTTAAACCTTTATCGGTTTTAATTTCCCACGAACGCCTTGGCGAAAGCGTTACCTGCGCGATTTTGATAGCGGCTTTATTTAAAATTTGACTATATTCACCATAATTTTTAGTGACTTCCAGCACGCCATCTGCTGGCCCGTAAAACACAGGCAATTCATCCTCTGTCGCCGCTTGAAATAGTTCACCGTGTGTATTCACTAAGGCAATGTTGCCCCAGCGCGCAAGCGCTTGATGCTCTTCAATGGAAACGTCCAATTGGTCTGGCCAGCGACGGCGCACGCTGACTTCGCGTGCCCAAGGTAACTTTTCAAAAGCATCGCGCGCTTTAACTAAATCTAAGGTGAAAAAATTACCTTTTAAATGTTTAGCCACAATCAATCTAATTTGCTCACGATTAACGTGGCCTAATTCGCCATTCACTTTCACTTCACGTAGTGGAAAAATCGGCAAATGCACCACCACAAATACCAAGGCGTACAGCATTAACACCACAGACATGGCATAGAGTAAATTGGCAAGCCAATTCAGCAAGCGGGGTTTATCCCACATTTTTTACCCCTTTTTGAGGGTTAAGTGTCATCGCTAAAATCTTCACCACCAGCGCATCAAAAGACAGTCCTGCGGCTTTAGCCGCCATTGGCACCAGACTATGGTCCGTCATGCCTGGACTGGTGTTCACTTCTAAAAAATAATGGCTTTGCTTTTCAATTTGTTCTGGGTCATTGGTTGAGTCACCGTCCATTAAAAAATCTACCCTGCCCCAACCGCTACAGCCAATCGCACGAAATGCTTGCAATGCCTCTTGCTGGATTAAGGCTTCTTTCTGTGCACTTAATCCGCATGGGCATAAGTACTGCGTGTCATCGCGCAGATATTTCGCGTCAAAATCGTAAAACTCCGTTTTTGGGACTATTCTGACGATTGGCAAAACCTGGTAACCATTTTTATCGTCGCCCAAAATACCAACGGTATATTCACCACCAGCAATAAACTGCTCGGCAATCACCAGTGGGTCAGCTTGTGCTGCCAGCTGGTAAGCGGCTTTTAACTCGCCAGTAAGCTTCACTTTGCTGATGCCAATGCTGGAGCCTTCATTTGCTGGCTTTACAAACAGTGGCAAACCGAGTTTCTGCTCAATTGCGCCAAAGTCACTCTGAGCCGTGACCAATTCAAAATCTGGCGTCGCAATGCCGACAGCACGCCACAGCAATTTGGTGCGCCATTTATCCATGCCTAAACTAGACGCCATAACACCGCTACCCGTAAACGGAATTTCCATTAACTCCAACGCGCCTTGAATCGTGCCATCCTCGCCATAACGACCATGTAACGCAATAAATGCCCGATCAAATTGACTTAATTCGCTTAATGCCTGCGTTGCTGGATCAAATGCTGTTGCATCGATTCCTTGACGTTTTAAAGCTGCCAGCACCGCAGAGCCGCTTTTAATCGACACTTCGCGCTCATCTGATTTGCCGCCGAACAACACAGCTACTTTGCCAAATATCTTCATATCATCATGCATATTCGCCAATCACTTTCACTTCCTGTTGTAACACCACGCCCTGCTTTTCAAAAACGGTCTGTTTGATATGGTTAACTAATGATTCAATATCCATTGCCGTACAGCTGCCAAGGTTGACAATGAAATTGGCATGCTTAGGTGACACTTGCGCGCCACCGATCTGAAAGCCTTTTAAACCGCTAGATTCAATTAATCTTGCGGCAAACTCACCTGGCGGATTTCTAAATGTTGATCCAGCGCTGGGCAAATTAAGAGGTTGACTGGCTAGGCGCGCTGCCAATAAATTCTTAATTTTTTTCAACGATTGCTCTGTTTGGCCGAGTTCTAGCTTGAACCAAGCGCCCAAAAACCATTCCTCGCGCACTGGCATTGCAATGTGTCGGTAGCTGGCGGTAAATTCTGCAGCATTTCGCACACGTGTCACTCCCGCTCTGTCTATGGTCAACACTTGATGCACAATGTCCCAAGTTTCACTACCGTAGCAGCCTGCATTCATCGCTAACGCGCCGCCAACTGTACCGGGAATGCCTGCCATAAATTCCGCGCCATCTTTTGCGTTATTCGCACTAAATCTGGCTAATTTTCCACAAGTTACGCCTGCTTCGGCATAAATATATTGTCCATCTATCCTTAAATCACTTAAGGCTTGATGCATGACAATTACCGTGCCGCGCACGCCGCCATCGCGTACCAATAAATTGCTGCCTAACCCCATAAAAACAATCGGCTCTGATTGTTTTAGGCTTTGCAAAAACACTTGCAACTCGCTTAAACTTTCCGCAATAAACACTTGGTCAGCATTGCCGCCCACGCGCCAACTGGTATAACGTGCCAATGGCTCATTTTTAAGCAATTGCGAGTGCATTTTTGCCTCAGTTTCTAGCATTAACTTATTAAGCTTTCTGTGGTGTTAAGTGCTAACTCTTTGGTTTTACTTGCCACTTGGCCAATAGAACCTGCACCCATCACAATCACCACGTCATCAGCTTGTACTGCGCTTAAAATAGCTGCTGGCAGCTCGTCTGTAGTTTCGACAAACTGTGGCTCTACTTTGCCAACCACACGAATGGAACGAATTAAACTGCGCGTATCTGCCGCAACAATGGGCGCCTCACCTGCGGAATACACCTCGGTCAGCAAGACTGCATCGGCGGTAGAAAGTACGCGCACAAAATCCTCAAAACAATCACGTGTACGTGTGTAACGATGTGGTTGAAATGCCATGACCAAACGCCTATCAGGAAAAGCGCCACGAGCCGCCGCAATCACTGCCTGCATTTCAACTGGGTGATGTCCGTAGTCATCAATTAAAGTAAATGTTCCTGCTGCTTTATCCTCCGTTGCCTGAATCGCCACTTCACCATAACGCTCAAAACGTCTGCCTACGCCTTTAAATTCAGCCAGCGCTTTAATCATCGCGGCATCGCTCACATTTAATTCACTGGCAATCGCAATTGCTGCCAATGCGTTCAATACATAATGATTGCCTGGCAAGTTAAGTGTCACGTCAAATGTGGTGGTAATGCCATTAATACGCTCAACGGTAAAATGCATTTGGCCATTGTCAGCGCGCACATTGGTCGCCCGAATGCGCGCATCATCGCTAAAACCATATGTCATCACTGGTTTAGTCACACGTGGCAATATTTCGCGGATATTGGCGTCATCAATACACACAACCGCCATGCCCCAAAACGGCAATTGCTGCAAAAATTCTACAAATGCGCTTTTTAGTTTTTCAAAGCTATGTTCATAGGTATCCATATGATCTTGGTCAATATTGGTAACTACCGCCATCACTGGCGTTAAGTGCAAGAATGAAGCATCTGACTCATCTGCTTCAGCCACAATATATTCGCCCGTGCCCAATCGCGCATTGGCACTGGCAGCTTCTAACTTGCCGCCAATCACAAAGGTTGGATCCATGCCTGCTTCATGCAAAATGCTGGCAATTAAGCTGGTCGTTGTGGTTTTTCCATGCGTACCGGCGATGGCAATGCCCTGTTTAAATCGCATCAGTTCTGCCAGCATTAGCGCACGCGGCACCACGGGAATATTTTTTTCGCGCGCAGCAACCACTTCAGGGTTCGCTTCGTTGACTGCGGAAGAAACCACCACGACATCTGCATTTTTTAAGTGCTCTGTCGCGTGACCTTGGTATACCGTTGCGCCAAAACCCTGTAGCCGTTGCGTGGTAGCGTTACTGGCCAAATCAGAGCCTGAAACCTTGAAGCCCAGATTAATCAGCACCTCTGCAATGCCGCTCATGCCTGCACCGCCGATGCCGATGAAGTGGATATTTTTGACCTTATGTTTCATAGCGCCAACTCCATACAAATTTTAGCGACAGCCACAGTTGCATCTGGCTTGGCGAGCTGTTTCGCCTTAATCGCCATTTCTAAGCAAATTTCACGTGTTAAGTCGCTTAATATTTCGGTGGCTTTTTGTGCGTTAAATTCGCTTTGTTGAATCAACTGCGCAGCCCGTGCATCACTCAAGTATTCGGCGTTATATGTTTGGTGATCATCCACCGCGTGCGGGAAAGGCACCAAAATACTCGCCACGCCTACACAAGCTAACTCAGCCACCGTTAGCGCGCCTGCGCGACAAACCACTATATCGGCCCAGCTATATAATTCGGCCATATTGTGTATAAATGCTTTTGTGTCGGCATTTACGCCCGCCGCTTTGTAATTGGCCTGCAAGGCGGCAATGTGCTTTTCACCGGCCTGATGAATCACTTGTGGGCGATTAATTTCTGGCAAATTCGCAATGGCTTTGGGTAGCACATCATTTAATGCTGTTGCCCCCAAACTACCCCCCACTACCAGCAATCTCAGTTTGCCTTGATGTGTTGCGTAGCGCTGTGCTGGAAATGGCAGCTGCGTCATATCTTGGCGCACAGGATTGCCGACTAACTCTGCTTTGTCGCCAAACGCCGATGGAAAAGCTGCCAATGTTTTATTCGCAATTAAGCGCAATACTTTATTGGTTAGGCCTGCAACTGAATTTTGCTCATGAATGACTAATGGTTTACCCAGCAATTTCGCCATGACACCACCTGGAAATGCAGCAAACCCGCCCATACCTAACACCACATTTGGCTGATAATGGCGCAAAGCTGTGAAGCTTTGCTTAAACGCGGTCATTAATTTAAGTGGCAACAATAACCAGCCTAAGATGCCTTTTCCGCGCACACCGCGCATGCTAATTGTTGCTTTGCTGTAGTTTTTTCCTGCAATTAATCGATTTTCCATGCCGTTTTCAGTGCACAGCCAAACCACATTCCAGCCATGCTCTTGCAGGTGATCGGCCACCGCCATTGCTGGATAGACGTGACCACCTGTACCACCAGCCATAATCATGATGGTGAATTTTCCAAACTCGGTGACTGGGCTACTAAGCATCATGCTGGTAGCCCTTTTTGTAGTCTTCTGTTCTCAAAATCAATTCTGAGCAATACAGCCATAGCAATACAATTAGCCAAAATGCCACTACCGCCAAAAGACAGTAAGGGTAGCGTTAAGCCTTTGGTAGGCAACACGCCCATGTTCACGCCAATATTAATAATCGCCTGTATGCCAATCCACACCCCTAAGCCTTGCGCCAATAAAGCAGCAAAATAACGTTCATTCGCCACCGCTTCTTTGCCAATGCCAAAAGCGCGAATCACGATCCAGCAAAATAAACCCAACACAGTTAACACGCCAACAAAGCCCAATTCTTCTGCAATCACCGCCAATAAAAAGTCGGTATGCGCTTCTGGTAAATACAACAATTTCTCTACACTGGCGCCTAAACCTACGCCAAACCATTCACCGCGGCCAAACGCAATCAGCGCATGTGACAACTGATAACCTTTACCATAGGGATCTGCCCATGGGTCCATAAAGCCAATCACGCGCTGCATGCGGTAAGGCGAGCTAACAATCAGTGCATAGATCGCAACAGGTAACAAGGCCAGCAAGGCCACAAAAATCTTAACGTTAATGCCGCCTAACCAAAGTATAGAGATTGAAATCGCAGCGATAACTGCGAATGCCCCAAAATCTGGTTCACGCAGCAGCAAATATCCCACTAACACCATCACGGCAACCATTGGCAAAAAGCCTTTGACGATGCTGTCCATTTGTGGCGCTTTGCGCACCGCGTAATCGGCCACATACATCGCGGCAAAAAGCTTCATTAATTCAGAAGGTTGCAAGTTAATCACAAATAATGATAACCAGCGTTGGCTACCATTGACATTGCGACCAACGCCAGGAATGAGCACGAGCACCAATAAAAACAAACCCAATAAAAATAAATAGGGCGCCATTTTTTGCCAGCCCGCGACTGGAATTTGGAACGCGACCAAGCCTGCAAATAGGCCAATAACAATAAAAATCGCCTGCCGAATCAAATAGTAAGTGCTTTGATGGCCAACCGCTTTATCCGCCTCTGCAATTGCAATCGAGGCGGAATACACCATCACCAGGCCTAATCCAAGCAATACCAATGTTACCCATAACAGCATTTGGTCGTAGCTGGTGGCATTGATGCGTTCGCGGCTGTTCATCACCGGGGCTAACATGCTGCCGCCTTTTGCGCTTGCGCTTTTGTTTGCTGTAAATGCTTAACTGCCTCTACAAAAACTGCTGCGCGATGCACATAATTTTTGAACATATCCAAGCTGGCGCAAGCGGGGGACAGCAAAACAGCATCGCCACTTAACGCTATTTTATGCGCAATATTGACCGCCTCTGGTAAATCGATGGCGCTGTAAAGTGGTATTTCAGATGGTAATAGAACTGATTCAATCAATGCCGCATCACGACCAATTAACACCACCGCACGAGCATTATTTTTTACGGCAGATAATAGCGGCGCAAAATCTTGGCCTTTGCCATCGCCACCTGCGATAAGCACTACTTTTTGCGGCTTGCCAAGCTTCACCATGCCTGCAATGGCGGCACATGTGGCTCCTACGTTAGTGCCTTTTGAATCATCATAAAAATCAATGTCATCAATATTAGCAAGCCATTCCACACGATGTGGCAAACCTTTAAATTTAATTAAAGCACTGGCAATCGCCGTTTGCTCGATGCCAATATGGCTACACAAAGCTGCGGCAGCAAGTGCATTGGCTATATTATGCAAGCCGCTTATTTTTAATTGATTTGACGGTAATAATTGGCACTGACCACTGGTTAAGTAATGTTCGCCGTTTAATACTGCTAAACCAAAATCATCTTCTGTGGGCGCTGCGTTTAAACCAAATGTCACCCGCTTTTTGGATTGCAAGTCTTGAACTGATAATGTTGAAAGTTCTGCGTCATCCCGATTTAAAACCACCACTTTCGCATGCGTTAATATGCGCGCTTTGGCAGCAATATATGCCTGCATGTCGTCATAACGATCCAAATGGTCTTCGCTGATATTGAGCACAGTTGCGCTATCGCAATGTAAATGATGCGTGGTTTCCAGCTGAAAACTCGATAGCTCTAACACGTAAACATCGGGCGCTTCCATCAACAAGGCTTCTAGCACTGGCAAACCAATATTGCCTGCCACGATAGTTTTAAGGCCAGCTTCTTTGCAGATCTCACCGACTAAAGTGGTCACTGTGGTTTTACCATTTGAGCCGGTTATCGCAATCACTTTTGCCTGTTTAGGGCGAAATTGCGCAAACAGTTCCACGTCGCCAATCACTGGCACGCCATGCGCAATCGCGGCTTTTACTGCTGGCTCGCGCATGGCTACGCCCGGGCTAATCACAATTAAATCAGCTTGCTTGAATAGCTCTGCATCAAACGGACCAGTATGAATAAGCACTTGTGGCATGCGCTTAGTCACAGCGTCGACACTGGGTGGATTAACGCGTGAATCAGCCGCAGACAAAATCGCCCCTTGGCGTTCAAGCCAATGCAAGGCAGATAAGCCTGTATCGCCCAAGCCTAGTACCAAGACTTTTTTGTCTGTTAAGTTAAGGTTCATTTTTTATGCATCATCTGAGCTTTAATGTGGCTAAGCCGACCAACACCAACATCATGGTGATAATCCAGAATCGCATGTTGGCGTTTGGTGTCGTCATAACATGCGTGCCCAAGGCACGCATATGAGCCTCCCCCAACGTCAACATCGTGCGATTGATTAAAGTTTTAATCATCTGAGTTTCAAAGTAGCCAAGCCGACCAACACCAACATCATGGTGATAATCCAGAATCGCACGACTACTTGCGTTTCTTTCCAGCCTTTTTGTTCGTAATGATGATGCAGTGGCGCCATTAAAAAGATGCGTCTGCCTACACCTGTTCTTAATTTGGTATATTTGAAATACAGCACCTGCAATGCCACCGAAAAGGTTTCAACCACAAATACGCCACCCATAATAAACAGCACAATTTCTTGACGCACAATCACTGCTACCACCCCTAGCGCTGCGCCCAAAGCCAGCGCGCCAACATCACCCATAAACACCTCGGCTGGATAGGCGTTAAACCATAAAAAGCCCAAACCAGCACCTGCCATGGCAGCGCAAAATACCATTAATTCACCCGCACCTGCCACATAAGGAATGCCCAAGTATTTAGAAAAATATAGGTGGCCTGCCATATAAGCAAATATAGCCAGCGCGCTGCCCACCATGACAGTTGGCATAATCGCCAATCCATCTAGTCCATCGGTTAAATTCACCGCATTGCTTGAGCCAACAATCACAAAATAGGTGAGCACAATAAATCCCACCGCACTCAAAGGTAGCGCCAAGGTTTTAAAAAATGGGATGAGTAGTGTCGTCTCAGCTGGGCTGCTGGAAGTTTGATATAAAAATATCGCCACGCCCAAACCAATCACACTTTGCCAAAAATATTTGGCTTTGGCTGACAAGCCTTTTGGATTTTTATGTACGACCTTGCGGTAGTCATCTACCCAGCCAATGGCGCCAAAACCCAGCGTTGTCACTAATACCACCCAAATGTATTTATTATGCAAATCGCCCCATAATATAGTGGCAACGCCAATCGCCACTAAAATTAACGCGCCACCCATGGTTGGCGTGCCGGCTTTAATCAAATGCGTTTGTGGACCGTCATCGCGCACGGCTTGACCGACTTTGTATTGGGTGAGCTTGCGAATCATGATTGGGCCAACCATGAATGAAATAAGCAATGCGGTCAGTGTGGCCAATACGGCGCGCAAAGTAATATAGTTAAACACGTTAAAACCGCGAATATCGTTTGCTAGCCAACGAGTGAGTTCTAATAACATTGCGCATTCTCCATTACACTTTTTTGCTGATTTTTGAGCATTAAGTCATTGGCTTTTGTTACTGCATTGACTTCCTCTAAGCCATTAACCACACGTTCCATTTGCATAAACCGTGAACCTTTAATTAAAACCGTTACATTTTTTTGCAGCAACTTTTTGGTGTGTATTTGCAAATCTTCTAATGCCAAAAAGTGTTGTGCACCATCTGCAAAAGCATTGGCCGCGTGAATACTTAACGCACCAAATGCCAGCAATTTTTGTATACCCATTTGTTTGGCGTATAAACCAATTTCGGCGTGCATTTTGGCAGCGTCCGCACCTAACTCACCCATGTCACCCATCACAAAGATAGTGTTAGTATTTGCCCCTGTGCCAGCCAGCACATCAATGGCTGCTTTCATCGAATCGGGGTTTGCGTTGTAAGTATCATCAATCAACATAGCACCGTTAAAGCCTAACTTGCGCTGTAAGCGACCATGTACGGCTTGCATGTTTTGCAAACCGTTTGCGATATCCTCATTGCTCACACCTAGCGCTACCGCAGTAGCACTGGCTGCCAGCGCGTTACTAATATTATGTTTACCTAATAGGTTTAATTGAAAGCTGGTTTTTCCTGCTGGGGTGGTTAATTCAAGGTGGCTAACGCCATCCATTTCAGTAAAGCTAGCACTGACATCTGCTGTGCTATTGAGACCAAATGTAATCACTTTTTTGTATTGAGTTAACGTTTGCCAATAGCCAAAAAAAGCATCATCGGCATTGAGCACCGCAACCCCGTTTGCACTTAATCCATTGAATATTTCGCCTTTGGCTTTGGCGATATTGTCACGCGAACCGAGTTCGCCAATATGTGCTGTACCGGCATTATTAATGAGCGCTACATTTGGCTGCGCAAGACGGGTTAAGTAATCAATTTCGCCCAAATGATTCATGCCCATTTCAATGACCGCATAAGCATGTTCGTGGCGCAATTTCAGCAAAGTTAACGGCATGCCAATGTCATTATTTAAGTTGCCATAGGTGGCGTGCACTTTTTGCGCATCTTTGGTCGCCGCAGCCAAAATAGCCGTTAACATTTCTTTAGTGGTGGTTTTGCCATTGCTGCCGGTGATAGCAATCACTGGCAGATCAAATTGACTGCGCCAATATTGTGCTAATTTTCCCAATGCCAAACGCGTGTCATCCACTACTATTGCTGGCGATGCTTTGGTTTGCGCATCTGACACCAATACCGCCGCCGCGCCTTGTTGAATAGCCGCTAGCGCATAAGCATTGCCATCAAAATGTTCACCTTGGATAGCGACAAATAACTGATTTTTAACAATCGCGCGGCTATCTGTGCCGACACTCTGCACCTCGGTATCAGCGCCCAACAGTCTGCCGCCAACCACTTTTGCGATGGTGGATAGCAGCATCATGCTAATGACTCCGCATAAGCTTTGAGCACTTTTTCTGCTTGCTCAGCATCGTTAAAATAATGTTTTTTATCTTTTATTTCTTGGTACTGTTCATGACCTTTGCCTGCAATTAATACAATATCGCCAGGTTTGGCAGCAAATATGCCTACTGAAATGGCTTTTGCGCGATCTTGCTCAATCAAATAATTGCCTTGTGTGCCCTGCAAGATTTCGTTGATGATCTTGCGCTTATTTTCATGTCTAGGATTATCCGAAGTCACCACAATGGCATCGGCTAAATCGCTGGCAATCTTGCCCATTAATTCGCGTTTGCCCACATCGCGATTACCGCCGCAACCAAACACACAAATCAATCTTGCGTTTTGTGCTTTTTGCTCTTTTAACGTGGTTAATACCTTTTCTAGCGCATCTGGAGAATGCGCATAATCCACAACCACCAATGGCAAATGATTGCCACCTAATAGCTGCATACGGCCTGCAGCAGATTGAATCTGCGCAATTGCGCTTACTGCGTCTGTTAAGTTGATGTTTGAAACCAATAAAGTGGCTAGCACGGCCAACACGTTATAGACATTAAAGCGACCTATGAGATTGGCTTTAACCATTGCCTCACCATGCGGTGTTTTTGCCAAAAAGCTAAAATGGCCAGGCTCAAATTGCAGCTGTGTTGCTTGTACATCGCCATGTTCAATGCCGTAAGTAACCACTGGCGAATTCGTTGAATTTAAATAGGTTTCAATTTCTCGACCAAAAGCATCATCGCAATTGACGACCGACATTTTCAAGCCTTCAAATTCAAATAAACGGCGTTTTGCTGCCGCATATTCTTTTAGCGTTGCGTGATAATCCAGATGATCGCGCGATAAATTGCTCAATACCGCCACATCAAAATGCACACCGTTGACGCGACCTTGGTGTAAACCGTGCGATGACACTTCTAACGCCAGCACTTGTGCACCTTGATGCAGGTAATCTGCCAGCATACTTTGCAATAAAATCGCATCTGGCGTGGTATTTTGCGTCTCACTTAACGCATGCGCAAAGCCATTTCCCAGAGTGCCGACAACCGCAGTTTTGCGACCCAAATAATTAAAACATTGACTTAACCACTGCGTGATAGAAGTTTTTCCATTGGTGCCAGTCACACCAATCGTCCACATTTTTTCCGATGGCTTTTGGTAATATTGGTCTGCAATATAGCCTGTTTGCAAACGCAAGTTTCGAATGCCAATATTTTCTATGTCCCACGCTGCGTTCCACTCAAAATCCAGCGATTCCCACAATATCGCGCTGGCGCCATTTTTGATTGCATCGGCAATGTAATCGCGCCCATCACTTTTATCGCCTGGATACGCCAAAAACAGGCTGCCTTGCGCCACTTTTCGGCTATCGGCAGTCATGTTTTTGACGGGTGTTTTAATTTGATAGTTTTGTGTAGGTTTTGTCATATCACCTCTTTTACATCCTCAACGCCAGGTGGTATCACAACATTATTATTGGGTGCATCTTGCGGCACGGCAAGCATACGTAGCGCATCAGACATAACCGCACTGAATACTGGGGCAGCAATTGTGCCGCCGTAATACTGTCCATTTGTTGGCTCATCAATCATCACCGCCATAATCAAACGAGGGTTTGATGCAGGCGCTAAACCAACAAAAGAACCCACATATTTATCTTTTTCGTAACCAGTTGGACCTAATTTATGCGCTGTACCAGTTTTGCCACCAACGCGATAACCAGCCACTTGCGCCCTCAAAGCTGTGCCACCTGGCAATACCACTTGCTCCATCATGGTTTTCATATCATTGGCCACTTGCGCTGAAAACACTTGATGCCCTACTGGTGCATCTTTAATTTTCAACATCGAAATGGGCATTAATTCGCCCTCATTGGCGAAAACGGTATAGGCGCGCGCTAGTTGCAGTAAAGTCACGCTAATACCGTGGCCATAAGACATGGTTGCCTGCTCAATGGGTCGCCATGTTTTGTAAGGGCGTAACCGGCCAGTCGCTTGGCCAGGAAAGCCAATATCCATGCGCGATCCAAAGCCTAGTTGATTAAATGCGCTCCAAAGTTCTTCGCGTTTTAAACTGAGCACCATTTTAGAAGCGCCAACATTAGATGATTTTTGAATGACGCCTGCTACCGTCAACAAACCATAGTCATGTGTGTCATGAATCACCGCAGAGCCGACTTTCATATAACCTGGTGCAGTCTGAATGGTCGTGTCTGGCTTATAATCGCCAAATTCCATTGCCGCTGAAACCGCAATCGATTTCAATGTTGAGCCAGGCTCAAACACATCGGTAATCACACGATTACGGGTTTTACCTTGGATATTGACTGGATTATTTGGGTTATAAGTGGGCAAGTTCACCATCGCCAGCACTTCACCAGTTTTAGCATCTAATACAACTGCCGCGCCCGCTTTGGCCTTGTGTAGCTCTACTGCGCGTGACAACTCTCTAAACGTTAAATATTGAATGCGTCTATCGATACTTAACACTAAATCGTGTCCATCTTTTGGCACTTTAACGTCTTCCAAATCTTCAACAATGCGGCCTTGTCTGTCTTTTATCACTTTGCGGCTACCCGCTTTGCCAGACAGCAATGCATTTTGCGCCAACTCAAATCCCTCTTGGCCTTTATCGTTAATATCGGTAAAGCCAACAATGTGCGCGGTAACATCTCCAGCCGGATAAAAGCGCTTATATTCGCGCTGTAAAAAAATGCCTGGAATACCCAAACTCATTACTTTTGCCGCTAAATCAGGTGAAAGGCGTCGCTTTAAATACACAAATCCGCGTTTTAAATTGGCGAGTTTTTTCTCAATATCTTTGGTTTTAGCACCTAAAATCTGCGCGAGCTTTACTTGTTGCGCTTTGGTAATTTTCACGTCTGGCGGGCTTGCCCAAACCGATTCAACTGGGCTACTAATCGCCAACAACTCACCATTTCTGTCGGTAATTTTGCCGCGATGTGCCTGCAAAGATAATGTGCGGCTGTAACGTGCATCACCTTTTTGCTGTAAAAACTCTTTATGCAAACTTTGCAAATATATGCCGCGAGCAAATAATCCGCCAAAGCCCAGCAATATTACAATCAACAATAGCCTGCGCCGCCAAGAAGGCAGCTTGACAATATGATGCTGTGCTGAGTTGTAGGCCATAATCTATAAATTTCTTAACGAATCACTTCTAATATCACTTCTTCTTTTGCAATCACTTGAATGCGTTTTGCATCAGGTACTTGCATTTTTAATTTCTTGGCGGCTAATTCTTCAATGCGCGAATGCATGGCCCAAGTGCTTTGCTCTAACTGCAGTTGGCCAAATTCTGTGTCATATTTTTGGGTTAAGTTTTGTTGTTGCTCGAGTTCAAAATACAATTTACGTGCTTTGTGCTGTGCCGTAATGACGCCCAAGCTCACCGTTATTAACACAAAAAAAAGCATGAAATTTAAGCGTGTCATGGTGTTAAGTCACTGCCGTTCTTTCTGCTACGCGCATCACAGCGCTTCTACTGCGCGGGTTTTGCTTTATTTCTAGCGCGCTTGGCTTAATTGCCTTGCCTACTGCTTTTAATCTTGGTTGCGGTAAATCAATTGCTTTCACTGGAAAACGCGCGGGCAAATCATCTCGATTTTGTTCGCCTTGAATAAACTGCTTGACGATGCGGTCTTCTAACGAATGGAAACTAATCACCACCAAGCGCCCGCCCACAGCCAACAAACCTAAACATTTAGGCAAAATTAGCGATAACTCCTCAAGCTCCGAATTGACGAAAATCCGTAAAGCTTGAAAGGTGCGCGTTGCAGGGTTTTGCCCCGGTTCGATCTTGGGGATTGCACTTGCCACGATCTTGGCAAGCTGTCCTGTAGTGGTGATGGCGCGCCCGTCTGTGCGCTCCTTAATAATCGCCCTTGCAACCTGCTTAGCAAACCGTTCTTCACCATA
>JBKJRD010000096.1:0-34334 GCA_046594885.1 Methylotenera sp.
ACTGACCAACATCGCGCCCATCACTGCAAATTGCAACAAATGTTCGGGCGTGCAATCTGCATTAGCACCTAAATCCAGCATATAGGTTTTACCTTTTTCTGAAGGTAGCGCAGAAGCGATCGCGGGCCGGTCAATTCCTGGTAGCGTTTTTAATACAAAACGTGCAGTTGCCATCAGTGCACCGGTGTTGCCTGCGCTGACGCAAGCGTTCGCCTCTCCGCTTTTAACTAGATTGATCGCCACGCGCATGGATGAGTCTTTTTTGTTTTTGAGGGCGCTTTGTGGCGACTCATCCATTGACACAACTTGCGTTGTTGGATGAATGCGTAAACGAGGACTGGGGCTAGTTTGATGGGCTTTTAATTCAGCCTGAATAGCATCATTTAAGCCAACTAGCACAATATTAAGCTGATTATCTTCCTTCAATGCTTTTAAGGCCGCGGGAACGGTGACGTGAGGCCCGTGATCGCCGCCCATGGCATCGATTGCAATTGTAATATCCATTTAAGTATTCAATGTCATGATGAAGTGCTTGCTGAGAGTTGAATCAGCAAAAATCCCTTTAAGTATCGAATAATAATTACGCACAATAGCTATATGTGCAAACGCCGCACTGATAATAGTACGGCGCATCTATTCCAGCAATTTGATTAATCACCAGGCGTTAAATAAATTAAACAGGTTAATCAATTAAACTCGACAATTAAAGACTTATTCGCCTTTAGTAGACAACACTTTACGACCGCGATAGTAGCCAGTTGGACTGATATGATGACGTAAATGTGTTTCGCCTGTTGTTGGCTCAACCGCCAACGGTGGATTGACTAAAAAGTCATGTGAACGATGCATACCACGTTTAGAAGGTGACTTTTTGTTTTGTTGAACTGCCATGATGAAACTCCAAAAAATGCTTTAAGCCAAGAAGTGCTTTAAGCCAAGAAATACTATGAACAAGAAATGCTTTAAGTAAGTGTGTTAAATAGCTAATCCAACATTATAATTTATTTTGTAGCATTGTGTAAATAAAAACACACATTGACCCATAATAAGGCTGCTTAGATAAGACTTAACCCGTTTTTTTGCTGAAGTTTTTCAGCACCGCAAAAGGGTTTGGTTTTTCGCCACTTTGGCTATTATATGCAATGCATGCCTGCTGCTGTTCTGGCAAATGCACTGGCGCAATTGGAAAAGCCAGCAACAGCTCATCCTCAATTAATTCCCACACATTCATCTCTCGGCTAGATTCAAGCCAATCTAAATCGGCATTTTCATCAAGCTCGGCTGGTTCATTATCGCTAATTAAATAATCAAAGTTTAAATTTAGCAGCACAATCATTTCACTCAAACAGCGCTGACAAACGGCTGGTAGTTCTGCGTGGATATTGATATGCAAGCTTGGCTGCTTATATTTCTGGGTTGAGCCGCTTAATTGGTAATCAATTTTGCCTGTGTTTTGAGGGTTAAGTTGAGTGTCCAGCAAATCGCTTAAGCGTTGCAAATCACGCCAATTCACATGGCCAGATACACTTTGCGCAGCGGTTGCGAATTCCAGATTATTCATCAATAACGGCTTTATCACTGGCAATAATTTACGCATTTTTCATTCATCTTTCGCAAAAGCAGCCATTTTTTGGCTGTGTACTTATTTTGCAGATTGCCCTCGCGTGTTACAATTGCTTGGTTTGATGTATATTTTTAAGGGTTCAAGTGTTCAAAAAAATTCTTGTTGCTAATCGGGGTGAAATCGCAGTGCGTATTGTACGCGCTTGCTCCGAAATGGGCATTAAATCTGTCGCGATTTATGCTGAGGCCGATCGGCACGCCTTGCATGTTAAAAAAGCGGATGAAGCTTATAATATTGGCACTGATCCTGTTGCAGGTTATTTAAACGCACATAATATTGTCAATGTGGCAGTGGCTGCAGGCTGTGATGCGTTGCATCCAGGCTATGGTTTTTTGTCAGAAAATCCAGAATTAGCAGAAATTTGCGCGCGCAGAGGTATTAAGTTTATTGGCCCAAACGCTGCTGTTATTCGACGCATGGGCGATAAAATTCAAGCGCGTAATGCCATGACAAAAGCGGGCATTCCCTGTACGCCTGGCAGTGATGGTAATTTAGAAAATTTACAGGACGCCGTGAAGCTAGCCGCTAAGATCGGCTACCCCGTTATGTTAAAAGCCACCAATGGCGGTGGCGGACGCGGTATCAGGCGTTGCGATTCAGAAAAAGACTTGTTGGGCAATTATGATCGGGTGATTTCTGAAGCCAGCAAAGCGTTTGGCAAGCCAGAAGTTTTTCTGGAGAAATGTATTGTCGCGCCACGCCATATTGAAGTGCAAGTGTTAGCCGATAGTCGAGGCAACGTCATTCACTTGTTCGAACGTGATTGCTCGATTCAGCGGCGCAATCAAAAACTCATTGAAATCGCACCTTCGCCACAGTTAAGTCAGGCGCAACGCGATTATATTGGTGGGTTAGCAGTCAAAGCCGCCAAAGCAGTGAATTACGAAAACGCAGGTACCGTAGAATTTTTACTGGATGCCAACAATCGTTTCTACTTTATGGAAATGAACACACGTCTACAAGTTGAACATACGGTCACTGAAACCATTACTGGCGTGGATATTGTGCAAGAGCAGATTCGTGTCGCTTATGGTTTGCCGTTGCAATATAAACAATCGGAAATTAGCTTTCGTGGCTTTGCCATGGAGTTTCGCATTAATGCTGAAGACCCTAAAAACGATTTCTTACCCAGTTTTGGCAAAATTACACGCTATTATTCACCAGGTGGCCCAGGTGTACGCATGGATGCGGCGATTTATACAGGTTATGTAATTCCGCCCTATTACGATTCAATGTGTGCAAAGCTAACAGTTTGGGCGCTCGATTGGAATGGTGTGATTGAACGTGGCCGCAGAGCATTGGGTGACATGGTGGTTTATGGGGTTAAAACAACGATTCCTTATTATCAAGAAATTTTGAAGCATCCTGATTTTAAAAATGCGCATTTCAATACGAGCTTTGTAGAAACCCATCCAGAATTAACCAATTACGCAACTGAGCTGCCGCCAGAACTCATTGCTGCTGCGATATCTGCTGCAATCGCAGCGCACGAAGGCATTTGACCTGCAGGTGTTTAAAAAGTATTTATTAGAAGATAATTGATTATGAGCAAAATACAACTTACCGAACTTGTTTTACGTGATGGTCACCAATCGATGATTGCCACGCGATTGCGTACTGAAGACATGCTGCCCATTTGTAGCAAATTAGATGCAGTTGGTTTTTGGTCGCTAGAAGCCTGGGGCGGCGCCACGTTTGATGCCTGTGTGCGTTATCTAAAAGAAGATCCATGGCAACGTCTGACCAAGCTACGCAAGGCGCTGCCAAATAGTCAGATTAACATGCTGTTGCGTGGCCAAAATTTATTGGGTTACCGTCATTATTCTGATGACGTTGTACATGCTTTTGTACAAAAGTCGGCCGATAACGGCGTGGATGTGTTTCGTATTTTTGACGCAATGAACGATACGCGCAATTTGCGTGAAGCCATTAATGCGGTCAAAAAAGTCAAGAAACATGCGATTGGTACGCTTTCCTACACCACTAGTCCAGTGCATGATATCGCCTACTTTGTGGCGATGGCAAAACAACTGGAAGAGATGGGCTCAGACAGTATCGGTATTAAAGATATGGCGGGTTTATTAACCCCGCAAGTCGCAGCAGATTTAGTAAAAGCATTAAAAGCCGCCGTCAGTTTGCCGATTCATGTACACAGTCATGCTACGTCGGGCTTGGCTAGCATGGTCATGCTAAAAAGTATTGAAAATGGCGCCGCTGTTATTGATACTTGCAATTCCTCTTTCTCAGAAGGTGCTAGCCATCCAACAACAGAAAGCATGGTAGCTGCTTTAGCCGATACGGAATACGACACTGGTTTAGATTTAGCAAAACTGCAAGAAATCACCGCCTATTTCCGCGAAACACGTAAAAAATATTGGCAATTTGAAAGTGACTTTACCGGCGTTGACACGCGCGTTTTGGTGAATCAAGTGCCAGGTGGCATGATTTCTAACTTATCCAATCAACTCAAAGATCAAGGCGCATTGAATCGCATGGATGAAGTGCTGGCTGAGATTCCGTGCGTACGTGAGGATTTGGGCTATCCGCCATTGGTTACACCAACATCGCAAATTGTTGGCACGCAAGCTGTGTTAAACGTGATGACTGGCTCGCGTTATAAATCGGTGACCAATGAAGTGAAAAATTACTTACTGGGTCAATATGGTCAGTCACCTGCACCAGTCAATGAGGCGGTTAAACAGCAAGCGGTGGGCGATGCCAATGTGATTACCTGCCGACCTGCCGATTTATTAGAACCTGAAATGAATAAACTGCAAGCAGAATCGGACCGCATTGCGAAAAGCGAAGAAGATGTTTTAACTTACGCAATGTTTCCTGATATTGGCAAGACTTTTTTGCAAGAACGTAATGCGGGTAGCTTAAAACCAGAGGCTTTGCTTACCAAAGAAGCGGCCAATACGAGCGCATCACGCTATGCACCTAATGAATTTAATGTCACTTTACATGGCGAAACTTTCCATATCAAGCTCACTGGCAGCGGCCATGAAGGCGAAGATTTACGCCCATTCTACGTTTCAATTGACGGTATTGCAGAAGAAGTGATTGTTGAAACCTTGAGTGAAATTGAGGTTTCTAGCAATGGTGCAACCAGCAGCGGTGCCAAAAGTGTTGATAAAAAGAAAGGTAACGCAAAAACCGCCAATGGCCGTCCGCGACCACATCATGAAGGATGTGTAACAACCGCTATGCCCGGAACAATTGTTGCCGTAAAAGTGGCTGTGGGCGATAAGGTAAAAGCTGGGGATGGTGTTTTAGTGATTGAGGCGATGAAAATGGAAAATGAAATTCAAGCTTCTAAAACGGGTACAGTGGTAGCGATTCATGTCGTTAAAGGTGATACGGTCACGCCAGACGAGTCACTTTTAGAAATTCAACCTGAATAATATCAATATTAATTGTTTTTTAAAGCCGATAGTTAATCCACTATTGGCTTTAATTTTTTTAAAATGAACATAACACCATGAAACAGATTCTGATTCTCGCTTCATCTTCTATTTATAGACGCGAACTTTTGCAAAAATTGCAAATTCCATTTAGCTGTGTTTCACCTAATGTAGACGAAACCATTTTAGAAAATGAGCAACCACAAGAAACCGCTTTAAGACTTGCGCAAGATAAAGCCCGAAAAATTGGTAGCGAATATCCACATGCACTCATTATTGGTTGTGACCAAGTAGCTACCTTAAATGGTGAACAGTTAGGCAAGCCTCTTAACCACAGTAATGCGACCAAACAATTGAAAATGATGCGGGGACGTGAAGTGACTTTTCATAGTGCACTTTGTTTATACAATGCGGCGACTGGCGATATGCAAGCCGAAGTTGTGCCTTATCTGGTTCAATTCAGGCCATTAACAGACGCGCAAATTGAAAATTATTTAACCAAAGAGCAGCCTTATCACTGTGCAGGCAGTGCAAAATCTGAAGGCTTGGGTATCGCATTAATTGAGCGTATGGTGGGTGATGACCCAAACGCTTTAATTGGCTTACCCATTATTAAGCTCATTAGCATGTTAAGTCATGAAGGTGTCGGTGTCATTTAATCTGCAAACGTTAGCCAACCACCATTGTTTTGGAGAATTTTCATGTTTAAACGCCGCTTAATGATTTTAGCACTGACCAATGTTTTATGCATCAGCGCATACGCTGCAGACCATGTGCTTAAGGAAATCATGAGCACACTTAACGACCAGCAAAATGTTGCAGTCACTATCTATAACGGTGATTTAGCCCTGGTGAAAGATACACGCAAAGTGCAATTAAATACCGGCATCAATGCACTTGCATTGCGAGATGTAAGCGCCCAGATTCGACCTGAAACCGCATTGCTACGCAGTATTAGCGCTGCAGGCAGTTTAAGTTTACTAGAGCAATATTTTGAGTTTGATTTACTCACCCCTGTAAAATTACTCGAAAAACATGTTGGTAAAAGTGTCGGCTTGGCTAAAATACACCCAACTACAGGCGTTGAAACAATTGAGCAAGCTACGGTTTTATCGGCTAATAATGGCGTGGTATTAAGCGTAGGTAACCGCATTGAAACTAGCGATTCTTTAAACCATATTGTCTATGATACTTTGCCTGCTAATTTACGCGACCGCCCTACTTTAGTCACAAAAATTAACAATAAAGGCGCTACCAATCAAGCCGTTGAATTAAGTTATTTAACTGGCGGTCTAGGCTGGAAAGCCGATTATGTGGCCGAATTGAATAGTCAAGAAAACCTATTGGATTTATCTGGCTGGGTTACTTTAACCAACACTAGTGGCGCCGCTTACAAAAACGCCAAATTACAATTGGTAGCGGGCGATGTCAATCGCGTGCAATCACCACAAACCATGGCCATGCAAATGCGTAAAAATGACATGGCGATGGCAGAGACCGCCGCGCCCTTGGTAGAAGAATCATTGCTTGAGTATCATTTATACTCGCTAGAGCGCCCTACCACTATTGCAGAAAATCAAACCAAGCAAGTTGCACTGCTGTCTGCAAACGGTGTGCCTGTGCGTAAAGAACTGGTGTTACGTGGTGAAGATTATTACTATCAAGGGCAATATGGTGAAATAGGTAACAAAATGAAAGTAGGCGTGTTTATTGAATTTGATAACAAAGAAGCAGCAAAATTAGGCATGCCATTACCTAAAGGTATATTGCGCGTATACAAAAAAGATAGCGCGGGCAATGCGCAATTTGTAGGTGAAAATAATATTGACCACACGCCTAAAAATGAAACGGTGCGTTTAAAGCTAGGTGAGGCGTTTGATGTGACTGCTGATAAAAAACAAACCGATTTCAAAGTGCTGCCAAGCCCAGCAAAAGGTAACAATTTATACGAAAGCGCGTATGAGTTAACCCTTAAAAATGCTAAAAAAGAAAAGGTAATTGTTACGGTGCAAGAGCCGATTAGCGGTAATTGGAACATGTTAAGCGAAAATAAAACACATACTAAAGTGAACAGTCATTTGGCACAGTGGAAAATACAAATTCCAGCAGAAAGTAAAGTAACGCTCACTTACCGAGTACAAGTAAAATATTAAATGCTATAAGCATGAGCGCACTCGGCACACTGTATTTAATACCTGTCACACTTGGTGGTGACAACATCCATCAAGTATTGCCGCCAGATGTGGTTGCAATTGCGCAAAAGCTAGACGTATTTGTGGTTGAAAGTGAAAAGTCAGCGCGTCATTTTTTAAGCACGATTAAGACCATCAAACCCGTGCGCGAACTCGCTTTGCATTTGTTAAATGAACATACTGTAGATAAAGATATCTCTGCACTATTAGCGCCAATATTAGCGGGCAGAGATATTGGGCTAATGTCAGATGCTGGTTGCCCAGGCGTGGCTGACCCTGGTGCAAAATTAGTTGAATTGGCGCATTTTAAAAATATAAAAGTTGTGCCTTTTGTTGGGCCTAGCTCTATTTTATTAAGCTTGATGGCTAGCGGCTTAAATGGACAACAGTTTGCTTTTTTAGGTTATTTGCCAGTAGATAAGCTAGCGCGCAATAGCAAACTAAAAGAAATTGAAAAGCGCTCCTTAACACATCAAGAAACACAAATTTTTATCGAAACACCTTATCGCAATCAGCATATGCTAGCAGCGATTTTAAGTACTTGTCAGCCTAATAGCAGGCTTTGTATTGCTTGCGATATCAGTTTAGCAAGTGAATATATTGTCACGAAAACGATTACGACTTGGAAAAAATCACCTTTGCCTGATTTGCATAAAAGACCAGCCGTATTTTTATTACTGGCTTAGCTTGGCTAATCTATTTAATTAAGGCTTTAACAGGCGCATAACTTAAGCGGTGGCATGGGCTGATGCCATGTAAATTGAGCATTTGTAAGTGATAAGTAGTTGGATAACCTTTGTGTTTGGCAAAGCCATATTGCGGATAGGTTTTATCTAGCTCGTACAACTCAGCGTCGCGTGCAACTTTTGCCAAAATAGAAGCTGCAGAAATCGCTTGCACTTTGCTATCGCCTTTTACAATCGCCTCGCATGGCCAGCAAATTTTCGGACATTGATTGCCATCCACTTGCACTAAGATTGCAATTTTTTCTTGCGTGTAATCGGATTTTAATTTTTGTGCAAAAATAAGTGTTAAGTCTAACGCTTCAATTGCCCGTTTCATGGCCAACAAACTGGCTTGCAAGATATTCATCTGGTCAATTTCTTGTGCAGAACAACTCGCAATTGCCCAAGCAAGCGATTTTTTTTTGATTTCTGCGCTTAAAAAATCACGCTTTTTTTCGCTTAACTTTTTAGAATCAGCCAAGCCAGCAATCGGATTGTTACTGTCCAATATCACGGCCGCTGCATAAACGCTGCCAGCCAGAGGGCCTCGCCCTGCTTCATCTACCCCACAAATCAACTGTTGATTCAGCAAACTTATTTTAAGTAACTTAAAATCACTGCTGCTGCTTTTTGTGCAGTATTTTGTTTTAAATTCAAATGAATCTGCATGAATATTTGTTTAATCTCAGCGCAATAATGAGTATCCGCTAATAATCTTGTGGTGGCATCAGCTAGGTTTTGTGCTGTCGCCTCATGTTGCAGTAACTCTGGCACCAAAAACTTGCCTGCCAAAATATTGGGTAACCCAACAAAAGGCTGATAACGCATGCGCTTTAATATCCACCAGCTTAATGCGGGCATGCAATAAGTAATCACCATGGGTTTTTTGAGCAAAGCGGCTTCTAGCGTTGCGGTTCCAGAAGCCACAATCACAATATCGGCGGCCTCAATTACATCATGTGCATGGCCAAATAAAATGTGCAGATTTAATTCAATATCTGCATGTTCAACATGGCTTTGATGGATGGCGTGCTCAAAAATTTCACGTGTTTCACGCGTGATTAAGGGCACTAAAAATTGTATGGGATGCAATTCTGCAGGTAGTGTGAGGTCGCTAACCTGTTGTTTGGTCAGCAAATATGCGGTTTTAACAAATAAACTGGCATGTTGTTTCACTTCACTTTGCCGGCTACCAGGTAACATCGCAATCACTAATTTATTTGGCTTAATTTTTAATGCTTCACGCGCAGCGTGGATATCTGGTTCAAGTGGCAACTCGTCCGCTAATGGGTGACCCACATAAGTGACAGGTACTTTTGCGGCTTCATACAAGGCAGGTTCAAACGGAAATAAAGCCAAAATATGATTGACGGCACGTTTAATTTTAGCCACGCGACCGCCACGCCACGCCCAAATAGAGGGGCTAACATAATGGATGGCTGTGATGCCTTTTTGCTTAAACTTGCGCGCCAGCCAAAGATTAAAATCAGGCGCATCTACACCAATAAAAATGTCAGGTTTTTCTGTTAATAATTGCTTAAACAAGTTTTTGCGTAGTTTTAATAAGCCGTAAAGATGTTTCAGCACTTCTACATAGCCACGAACAGATAGATTTTCAATTGAGAATAATGACTGGGCGCCTTCAGCCTTCATTTTTGGCCCTGCGATTCCAACAAAGGTTAAATCGCTGCGTTGCGCCTTTAAAGCGCGAATCAAGTGGCTGCCCAACAAATCTCCTGAGGCTTCGCCAGCCACTATTGCAATTTTTGGCATGATGACACTGATTAGCGGACGATGCCGCGAGTAGTAATGTTTAAAAAATCGGTTAACATGCTAATTTCATGACACTCTTTTTGCATGTTGGATAATTCAACTTTGGCTTCGTCTAAGCTTAAACCATTGCGATATAAGCTTTTATAAGCACGTTTTATTTGGGTAATGCTGGCTGGGCTAAAGCCGCGACGTTTTAAGCCTTCTGAATTGATGCCATGCGGCTTTGCATCATATCCAGCAGCGGTTATATATGGCGGAATATCTTTAAAGACCACAGAACCAACTGCTGTAATCACATGCGCACCCACTTTGCAAAATTGATGAATCAGCGTAAAGCCACCTAAAATTGCGTAATCATGGATATCAACATGGCCCGCAAGCGAGCTATTGTTAGCAAGTATGGTGTTATTGCCAATTGTGCAATCGTGGGCGATATGCACATAGGCCATAATCCAATTGTCATTGCCAATCTTAGTCACAGCTTTATCTTGAATAGTCCCGCGATTAAAAGTACAAAATTCACGAATAGTGTTGTTGTCACCTATCACTAAAGTCGTTGGTTCATCGCGAAATTTTTTATCCTGTGGTGCTTCGCCTAAGGATGAAAATTGAAAAATTTGATTATTTTTGCCAATGGTCGTTGGCCCCAGCAAAACGACATGACTAGCGATTGTGGTATCTGCACCTACTTGAACATCGGCACCTATCACAGTATAAGCGCCCACAGTGACGCTCGAATCGAGTTCTGCTTTGGGGTCAATAATTGCAGTTGGGTGTATTTTTACAGACATTTATTTAACTTAACAATATTTATTATTTACTTTAAATTTCTTCAATAACTAGTTGATTTAATTATTTTTTTATTGCCTTTAATATGCACATCATACTGGCTTCTGCAACAATTAAGCCATCTACTGTAGCAACACCAGAATACTTCCAAATGCCCTTTAAAATGCGGTCAATTTTAACGTTAAGTATAATCTGGTCCCCTGGCGAAACTGGCTTTTTAAAGCGTGCGCTGTCAATACCTGCAAAATAGTACACAGAATCGTCTGTTGGTTTTGTACCCATTGTTTTAAAGGAAAGTATGGCCGCAGCCTGCGCCATCGCCTCTACGATAAGTACGCCAGGCATAACGGGATGGTAGGGAAAATGTCCTGGAAAAAAAGGTTCGTTAACACTGACATTTTTTAAAGCAGTAATTTCTTTGCCAATTTCCATCGAAATAACGCGATCAATCAATACAAATGGGTACCTGTGCGGCAAATGATCTAAAATAGCATGAATATCCATGCCATTTGCTTCGTTATTGTTAATTATTGACTCGGTCATATCATTCTCTATGTTTGACGTTGAGAAGTTAGTTTTTTAATCGCTTCTTCTAAGACTTTTATTTTATCTGTTAATTGACCCATTTTATCTGTAAATCGGTCTAGGTGGCGAATATTTGCTGCAGTTTTAAGCCAGGTGGCGTGCTCTTGAAATGGCATTAATGCGGTATAAGTGCCAGTTTTTTGAATAGAACGCATAATCATGCTGCCAGGCGAAATAGTCACATGATCAGCAATGCTTAAGTGCCCTAAAATCATCGCTGCACCACCAATTTTACAATAGCGACCGATGACGGCGCTACCAGCAATTCCAACACAGCCAGCGATGACCGTATGTGCACCGATGTAGCAATTATGCGCAATCTGAACCAGATTGTCTAATTTTACACCCTCTTCAATGATGGTGTCGTCAATTGCACCACGGTCAATAGTCGTATTAGCGCCAATATCCACATGATTGTGGATAATAACACGCCCTATTTGCGGAATTTTTACCCAGTGTGTTTGATTGTCTGAACTGACAGTCTCTGCATAACCAAAACCATCGTTACCAATCACGCAGCCAGAAAACAAATGACAATTTTGCCCAATTTGTGAACCGTGTTTAATGGTGACATTCGCTTCTATTTTTGTATGGTCGCCAATGTTACAGTTGCGCTCAATAACACTGCCCGCACCAATGGTTACATATTCGCCCAAGGTGACATTGGCTTCTATGGTTACGTTTACGCCAATCGTGCAGTTTTGTGAAATATGCGCAGATGGATCAATGACCGCACTGGCATGTATACCGATTGCCACAACAAACTCTGGGTTCAATAATTGTGATAACTGTGCAAAATACGCATAGGGATTATCGGTAATAATTTTGGGGAGATTTGTTAATGAGGCATGTTCTGGCTTGATAATCACTGCGCTAGCGGCGGTGTTGTTTAGTTGCGCTGTATATTTTGTATCGCTAAAAAAGCTGATAGCGCCCGCCTGCGCATGGGCTAATGAACCCACGCGAAAAATGCGGGTATCAGACTTATCTGTGACTACGCCACCGCATTGTTCTGTGATTTCTTGAAGCGATAATGAGGTACTCATAAAAACAACTGGATAGTTTAAGCCGAAAGACTAAATGTATGAATACGTAAACGTATACTTAACCTTATTTTTTACCCAATAATTTTAATACTTTATCAGTAATATCAATTTTCTTGCTGGCGTAAGCAACGCCGCCGTATACCACTAAGTCGTAACCATCTGTTTCAGAAACGGTTTGCACTGCTTTATTAATGCGGTCTTGTAATAGCGCAAGCTCTTCGTTTTTACGCAGGTTAATATCTTCACGCAATTCACGTTGCTTGCGTTGAAACTCGATTTTAAGATTAGACACATCGCGCTCTTTGCTGCGACGTTCTGTCTCTGAAAGTGTTACACCTTCTTTATCTAAAGTTGCTTCAATATCACGAATCTGTTTCTGCGTACGATCAAGCTCTAGTGAACGTGGACTAAATTCACGCTCTAACTTCTTGCCGCTTTCAGCAGTTTGTGGCGCTTCTTGTAAAATTTTATCCACCTGCACATAGCCCACTTTAAGCTCAGCAGCAATCAAGCTAGTGCTTAAACTGGTGACTATTGCCAATAAACTGGCAGATACTAAATGCTTTAATTTTTGATTCAATTCAATCTCCTAACAGCATGAGTTTATGTACTCACTTTTCTATTTTACTATTGCAGTTAATTTTAACACTTAAACTGTGTGCTAGTTATCACACTAAAACTGTTGGCCAAGTTGAAATTGCAAAGTTTGTGTACGGTCATTTGCATCTGCATTTAAGGCTTTTGCAAATACTAATTTTAATGGACCAAATGGCGAGAACCAGCTGATACCAACGCCTGTTGAATACCTTAGCTCACCTAAAGACAGAGATTGATTTTCGGCATAAACATTACCAGCATCAAAGAATGCACTTAAGCGGAATTGCGATGAGTTTTTAAGCAAAGGTACTGGAATAAACACTTCTGCGCTGCCCAGTACGCGGCGTGTGCCGCCAACCGCAAAGTCTTGACCAGTTGTGGGATCATTATCACGTGGGCCAATTGCGCCGTTATCATAGCCCCTTACAGAGTTAACACCACCAATGTAGAAGTTTTTAAAGAAAGGGAATGCTTTGCCACCATAACTATCAGCATAACCCAACTCACCGTTGAGCAAAAAAATCACATCTTTAAAGGCTTGTTTGTACCAGGCATGCTTGTATTCAACTTTGTAATATTGCAAATCCAAGCCTGGTAAGCTCGCTTCACCCGTTAAGCGTTGTAAAACACCATTATTGGGGAACAGCACGTTATCACGTGAGTCATGCGTCCAACCGACAGACGTTTGCAGAGAGTCGCTGCTACAACCGCGACCATTGCCACAAAAATCTAAGTACTGTTTGGGACTATTATTGGATAAATCAATTTTTGTAAAATCGACTGTTAGGCCTGCACTAAAAAAATCACGTTCTGTTAGCGGTAAACCGAATCGAACACCAGCGCCGTAAGACGAGCTGTTATAGGTACCAATATCCAGTGAGCGCGTGTCTACATCGCGCCTGTAAACATCGAATCCACGGCTAATGCCATCGGGTGTAAAGTAAGGATCTGTGTAAGATAATGAGTAAGTTGTATTTACTTGCCCCGTATTGACTTGTGCCGAAACACGATTACCTGTGCCTAAAAAGTTTTGCTGGTTAACCGTTACGCCCAAAACCACGCCCTCGTTACTAGATAATCCTGCACCAAACTGCACGCTACCTGTAGATCGTTCCGTTACATTCACATTGATATCCACTTGATCAGAGCTGCCGGGCACAGCAGGCGTTTCAATATTCACGTTATCAAAATACTGTAAACGATCTAGGCGTACTTTTGAGCGCTCAATTTTATCGCCTGCATACCAAGCAGATTCGAGTTGGCGCATTTCTCTGCGCAAAACAGAATCACGTGTGCGTACATTACCGGTTAAATTGATACGCCGAACATAAACGCGCTTACCTGGATCAACAAAAAAAGTGAATGCGGCAGTACGATTTTCTTTATTGATATCAGGAATAGCATTGACATTAGAAAATGCGTAACCATCATTACTTAAGCGGTCACTAATGGCTTTGCTCGATTCGGTAATTTTCTGCCGATTGAACGTATCGTCTTTTGCAATTTTGATAAGTGGCCATAATTCAGCTTCTGGCACTTGTAGTTCACCAGCTAGCTTCACATCACTAATGGTATATTTTTCGCCTTCAGTGACATTAACCGTAATGTAGATATCACGTTTATCGGGCGATATGGATACTTGCGTTGAATCAACCGAAAACTCTAGGTAACCTTGATTCAAGTAAAAAGATTTTAGCGTTTCTAAATCAGCCGTTAGTTTTTGCTTAGAATATTGGTCATCTTTATTCCACCAGCTCATCCAATTGGGCGTGGTTAATAAAAGTTCTGCGCGCAAATCTTCAGTGGTAAAGATATTGTTGCCGACAATATTAATATCACGAATCTTGGCAACAATACCCTCTTCAATCTCAAAACGTACCGCAACGCGATTACGCTCTAACGGACTTACAACCGTTTTAACTGTTGCACCATATTTACCCTGCGCTAAATACTGCCGTTTAATTTCTTGCTCGGCACGGTCTAGTTGCGATTTATCAAAGATTAAGCCTTCTGAAATGCCGATTTGTTTTAGCCCTTCGGTCATTTTGTCGGAAGGAAAAGATTTGTTACCACTAAAATCAATCTTGGCAATTGCCGATCGTTCCTGTACGGTAATGACCAATACTTCACCTTCAGCCTCTATGCGCACATCTTTAAAAAAGCCCGTGTTGTACAGTGATTTAATCGCTTGCGTGGCTTTTTCGTCACTCATGGTGTCACCCACTACTACAGGTAAATAATTAAACACGGTACCCGCTTCGGTACGTTGCAAGCCTTCTACACGAATATCTTTGATGACAAAAGGCTCAAGCGCGAGAGCATGCTGGCTGAAGAGTGCGAAAACAATCGCTGAGATATGGCGGATTTTAAGCAAATGGTTAACCCGTAATTAGTCGATTAAAGTCATTAAAAATGGCAATGGTCATGAGTAAACCTAACAATACAAACCCTATTTTTTGTCCAGCTAACATCGCTTGTTCAGACACTGGAGAACCTTTGAATATTTCAATGATATAATACATCAAATGGCCGCCGTCTAATACAGGTATAGGCAAAAGGTTAAGTACGCCAATGCTGATGCTCACTAATGCAAGAAAGCTGAGAAACGTATTAAGCCCCAAATTTGCACTTTCTCCGGCGAATGTGGCAATTGTTACTGGGCCGCTAATTCCCTTAATGGATACTTGGCCAGTAAGCATTTTCCCCAGCATTTTTAAGCTGAATATTGCGGTGTCCCAGGTTTTTAAAATGGCTTTTTGAAAAGCCTCTAGGGGTGAATATTGTATCTCTATCAATAATTCATCTAATATTGACTGATTTATTTTTACGCTAGCACCTAAGCGGCCAATTTTTTGTCCATTTTCGGTTACTTGTTCAGGAACAACAGAAAGCGTCAGTATTTCTTGCGCGCGTTTGATTTCAAATGTTAAAGCTTGATTAGGATGGGCTTTTACTGTTTTAACCACGCTTTCCCAATCATGCATGCTGATATCATCAATGCTCAGAATTTGATCATTTGCTTGAAAATTAGATTTTTGCGCGGCACTGTTGGGCAATATTTCACCCAAGACAGGCTTGATTGTTGGCTTAATCATATCCAAGCCTACTTTGTTTAAAATATCGATTTCCGGGTCGCTATCGATGCCATTAAAGCTTAGCACACGCATATTTAAATCATTGTTTTTACTTAAGGTTTCAATTTCAACGCTTTTACTCTCTAGAGATTGTTCTAATAATATCCAGCGTGCATCTGTCCAAGTTTTAACAGCCATACCAGCGACTTTTTGAATCAATTCTCCGCTTTTAAAACCTGCGCTGGCAGCCTGGCTATTCGCTGCCACCTCGCCTACAATTGGGCGCATGCCTGTCACACCTTGCATCAATAAAACCCAGTACAGCAAAATGGCTAACAGTAGATTGGCAATTGGCCCAGCCGATACAATCGCAATGCGCTTCCAAACACTTTGGCGATTAAATGCGCGCTTGAGTTCGGCTTCAGAATAAACGGTTTGCTCAGTATATTGCCCATTTTTTATGGCCGATTCACGCTCCGCTTTTAATTCGCGTTCATCTAACATTTTCACAAAACCACCCAATGGAATGGCTGCCAGCACAAATTCAGTGTTATCGTGACCGAATGTTTTTTTCCATAAAGGTTTGCCAAAGCCGATTGAAAATCGCAGTACTTTAACATTGCACCAGCGCGCCACTTGAAAGTGACCATATTCGTGTATGGTGACTAATAAGCCGATTGTGATGATAAATGCAAAGAAAGTAATCATGCACTTAACACTTTTTTATGTGCAACTTTTGCTAAACTATTTTGCGCAAACCGTCTGGCTTGTGCATCGATAGCCTGCAACTGCGCTAATGATGCAACTGGCTCAGATTGTATGGAATTTAAAGCTTCTTCAATCAAAATGGGGATACTTAAAAAATGTATTTGGTTATTTAAAAACGCTGCCACTGCCACCTCGTTGACGGCATTTAATATGGCTGGCGCAGTACCACCCAGCGCTAGTGCATCATAAGCCAATTGTAAACAAGGGAAGCGTTTAGTATCGGGCGCTTCAAACTCTAATTTGCCGATTTCTAACAGGTTAAGTGAGGCGACTCCCGACTCAATCCGATTGGGATAAGCCAGCGCATAAGCGATTGGTGTACGCATATCGGGGTTACCTAGTTGCGCCAGCACACTTCCATCAATATATTCCACCATTGAATGAATCACGCTTTGCGGATGCACCACCACCTCTATTTGCTCAGGTTTTGCATTAAATAGCCAATGTGCTTCAATCACCTCTAAACCTTTATTCATGAGCGTAGCTGAGTCAATGGTAATTTTTGCGCCCATCACCCAGTTAGGATGTTTTAATGCTAAGGCTGGCGTGACCGCTTCTAATTGCGTTTGTGAATAGCGCCTGAATGGCCCGCCAGATGCGGTTAATAAGATTTTACGAATACCGCTGTCGCTTAAATGACTTAATTGCTGTGGCGGCATCACTTGGAATATCGCATTATGTTCGCTATCAATTGGCAGTAAAGTAGCGCCACCAGTTTTAACCGCTTGCATAAACAAATTGCCCGCCATCACTAAAGTTTCTTTATTGGCCAGCAATATTTTCTTACCCGCTTGCGCCGCTGCCATTGCAGGTTTCAATCCTGCCGCACCAACAATTGCCGCCATCACGATGTCAACGCAAGGCTCGCTAGACACTTGCTCTAGCCCCGCCATACCAGAAACAACAATGGTTTGGCTGGCTGCTGCTTTCAACTTAATACGTAAATCAAGCGCAGATTGTTCATTTAACAACACCGCAACTTGTGGCTTAAACTGCAGGCATTGTTTTAGCATGACTTCAACATTTGAGTTAGCTGCAAGCGCATACACTTCATAAGCATTGGCGTGCCGTGCAATGACATCTAATGTTTGTAAGCCGATAGTGCCTGTACTACCTAAAATAGTAATTTTTTGCAATTTTAAGCAGTCGGGTTTAGATAGTGATAGGAATAAATCATTAATAGCGCAACAGGCAGGCTAGCGATTATCCCATCAATACGGTCTAGTACGCCGCCATGTCCAGGTAACAAGTTGCCGCTGTCTTTAAGATTAGCCTGACGCTTCATTAATGACTCAAATAAATCACCTATAACGCCCAAAGCGGTGATTATCCATAGCGCAGGAAAAACGGCCAACTGTTGGTAACCAATGCCATTGCTAAAATACAAAATTGCACCTAATAACGTGACAGCAAGCAAAGCACCTAACACGCCTTCCCATGTTTTTCCTGGGCTTATATGTGGCGCTAGTTTATGTTTGCCGAAATTTTTACCAGCGAGATAAGCTGCACTGTCTGCTATCCAAATAGTGGCCAGCAGTAACAATAACAACCATGGATCCGCCCCTTTAGCACAAATTAAGGCTAACCAAAGCGATGCAATCAGTAATAATCCCAGCGCTGCCATCATTAATTGACTATTGATTTTACACTTTGTTTTGAACCAAATAGGCACCAAGAATAGCCAAAAAATGGCCACAATAGCAAACAAAACGAGTGATTTTAAAAAGAACAAATGAAAGCCAAATCGCTGTAACCAATAAACGATCAGCAAGCCTGCTAACCCGGCAAAACTTAAATAAAGTTTGCTTTGAAATGCGCTTAAGTTAATCATGGCGCCCCACTCACGCAACGCCAGCAAACTGAGCGCCAGCATGCAATATGCCCAACTGATATTATCCAGCATAAACAGTGCAGGAATAAAAACCGCAATTAGAATTGCAGCGGTAATAATGCGAGTTTTGAGCATATTTATATTAATTGCCTACCGTTAATTGCTCACTGGTGCGGCCGAAACGACGTTCTCTTTGTTGATAAGAGCTAATAGCATCGTTAAAAGCTTTTGAGTCAAAATCTGGCCAGAGCGTGTTTGTAAAATAAAATTCGGTATACGCGAGTTGCCAAAGCAAGAAATTACTCACGCGCTTCTCTCCGCCTGTGCGAATAAATAAATCAGGCTCAGTTGCATAATGCATGGATAAATAAGGTGCAATGTCTTCTTCTGTAAATTGGCCTTTTTTGTCTGGAAGTGCGCTCACCATCTGATTGGTTGCCTGCAGAATATCCCAACGCCCACCGTAATTGGCTGCTACAGTCAAAATTAAACCTGTATTGTCGGCAGTTAATTGCTCTGAAGCTTCAATCTGCGCTACCAACTCGGCGTTAAAGCGCGTGCGGTCGCCAATCAGTATTAAGCGAATATTATTATCATGCAGCTTAACGACTTCACGTTTAAGCGCATCCATAAACAAACCCATCAAAAATGAGACCTCGTCATCAGGTCTGCGCCAGTTTTCGCTGCTAAAAGCAAACAAAGTTAAAAACTTCACATTCATCATTGCGCACTGCTTGACAATATCGCGCACAATTTCTACGCCACGTTTATGGCCTGCAACACGTGGCAAAAAGCGTTTACGCGCCCAGCGGCCATTACCATCCATAATCACAGCAATGTGATTCGGGATTTCAGACAAATGGGGAATGCTTTGCGTGGCGCTCGAAAAAAACTTCAATGATTAACCCTTAAATTAGCCTGAAAAATTAAACGGCCATTAAATCAACTTCTTTAGCTTGTAGCAATCTATCCACTTCGATTACGGCTTTATCAGTCATTTTTTGCACTTCATCTTGCGCGCGGCGCTCATCATCTTCACTGATTTCTTTATCTTTTAATAGTTTTTTGAGCGCATCGTTAGCATCACGACGCACATTACGAATCGCTACTTTCGCACCTTCGCCCTCATTGCGCACAATTTTGGTTAAATCGCGGCGACGCTCTTCGGTAAGCATTGGCATTGGCACGCGAATCAAATCACCATTGGTCGCAGGATTCAAACCCAAATCACAATCACGGATTGCTTTTTCTACCTTGCCAATCATGTTTTTTTCATAAGGCTGCACGTTAATGGTACGTGCATCACCTAAATTCACGTTTGCAACTTGGTTAACAGCCACCATCGATCCATAATATTCCACCATCACATGATCGAGCAAGCCTGTATGCGCAGGGCCTGTACGCACTTTGGCTAAATCATTTTTTAAGGATTCCAATGATTTCTGCATTTTAAAATCGGCTGATTTCTTAATATCTTCTAGCATTTGCTTCTCCAACTTAACTTTTTTGTTTAAATCATACTATGCTATAACAACACGCGTGCCTTCATTTTCACCCATCACAACGCGCATTAACGCACCTGGTTTAAAAATACTAAACACTGAAATCGGTAATTTTTGATCGCGACATAAGGTTAATGCGGTTGCATCCATCACTTTTAAATCTTTTATAATGGCCTCGTCAAACGTTACCGTTTCATAACGCGTTGCATTCGGGTTTATTTTTGGATCGTCGGTATAAATACCATCAACCTTGGTGGCTTTTAGCACAATTTCCGCATTAATCTCCATGCCACGCAAAGCGGCGGCAGTATCTGTTGTAAAAAATGGGTTACCAGTACCTGCGCCAAAAATAACCACACGGCCTTCTTCTAAATAGCGTATTGCTTTGCCGCGAATATAAGGCTCTGCCACTTGCTCAATATTCAGCGCACTTTGCACGCGCGCTTTAATGCCAATATGTTTCATGGCATCTTGTAAAGCCAATGCATTCATCACAGTTGCTAGCATGCCCATATAATCCGCGGTGGCTCTATCCATGCCGGCAGCAGCAGGCGCTACGCCTCGGAAAATATTGCCGCCACCAATCACCACACCCACTTCAACGCCTAAATCAACAATTTCTTTGATTTGCGTAACAATATTGTTAATGGTGGCGCGATTGATGCCATATGCGTCGTCACCCATTAATGCTTCGCCAGAGAGTTTAAGCAGTATGCGTTTATAGGCTGGTTTTGCCATGGTTTACCTTGTTTAAATAGTTTGAGTATTTAATCATAAACCCTATGATTTTACTAAATTTTCCGCTGTTTATCATGCGCTTTTATGCATAAATATTCAGCAATAAAACGGGTTAAGTATAGATTTAAAGTCTATTGACTTAAAAAATGACGAAAAAAAAGTGGGTTTTAACCCACTTTTTGCTTTCATTTGTTTTAAACCTTGGCTGCTGCAGCCACTTCTGCGGCGTAATCCACCACTACTTTTTCAATACCTTCACCTACAGTGAACATTGTAAATGACGCTACTGAAGCATTCTTAGATTTTAATAATGATTCAATTGTGTGCTTATCATCTTTAACAAAAACTTGGCTTAATAAAGTGACTTCTTTTAAGAATTTTTGCACAGTGCCATCTGCAATTTTTTCCAACATCGCTTCTGGTTTTCCTGCCTCTTTTGCTTTTTCAATCGCCACGCGACGCTCTGCTTCAATCAAGCCAGCATCGATGCCTGAAGCATCTAATGATTTTGGTTTGGCTGCAGCAATATGCATGGCAATATCTTTACCCAATGCATCATCACCACCAACTACGTCTACTAACACGCCTATTTTGCTGCCATGAATATAGCTCGCCAATTTACCTTGCACTGATGGGCGCACGAAACGACGTGGCGTGATATTTTCACCAATTTTACCTACTAATTGCGCACGGGTTTCTTCAACCGTTGCACCGCGCATCGGCAATACAGCAACTGCTTCAATATCAGTTGCATTGCTGTTAGATACGATAGCTGCCAGCTCGCTGACAAATTTTAAAAAGTCTTCATTTTTAGCACAGAAGTCAGTTTCTGAGTTCACTTCAATCATGGCACCCGATTTACCATCAGCTGCGATAGAAACACCTACTGTACCTTCAGCGGCTACACGGCCTGCAGCTTTGCTGGCCCTATTACCAAAACGCACACGCAAAATCTCTTCTGCACGAGTCATATCGCCTTCAGCTTCAGTTAATGCTTTTTTGCAATCCATCATTGGCGCATCGGTACGCTCACGTAATTCTTTTACCATGCTTGCCGTGATGTCAATTTTGTTTTCAGCCATTTTTAGCTCCTAAAACTTATATTTAATGTATATTTTATAAATACAAAAAGGGGCTATGCGCCCCTTTTTACTGCAATACTTTATTCTGCTGTAGCGGTTTCCGCTAATACTTCTGTTGGTTCTTCTTTAGCAGATTTCACCATTTCTGTTATCGCATTTTCACGGCCTTCTAAAACCGCATCGGCCATACCACGTGCATATAAACGAATCGCGCGGCTAGAGTCATCATTGCCTGGAATGACATAAGCCACGCCGTCTGGTGAGTTGTTTGTATCTACAACACCAATCACTGGAATGCCTAATTTAGCGGCTTCAGTAATCGCGCCACTTTCATGACCGACGTCAATAATGAAAATTGCGTCTGGTAAGCCGCCCATTTCTTTAATCCCACCGATTGAGCGCTCTAATTTTTCAATTTCACGCTTGTAACCTAGGGCTTCTTTTTTGCCGAACTTATCTAAGCTGCCGTCTAATAACATCGCTTCAAAGTCATGCAGACGCTTGATCGATTGTTTGACAGTTTTAAAGTTAGTTAACATACCGCCCAGCCAACGATGATTCACATAAGCACAACCTGCACGCGCCGCTTCTTCTTTAACAATGTCACGCGCTTGACGTTTGGTACCGACAAATAGAATACGACCTTTGTTAGCCGCTAACGTACGCGTATATTTCATTGCCTCTTCAAATAGTGGCAATGTTTTTTCAAGGTTAACAATATGGATTTTGTTGCGGTCACCAAAAATGTACTCAGCCATTTTTGGGTTCCAATAACGGGTTTGGTGGCCAAAGTGAACACCGGCCTCTAGCATTTGACGCATAGTTACTGACATAATTACTCCATGTAAAGGGTTAACACTACATTCATCCACAATATTTGAAGCTTGTTCAAACACCCTGTACGGGACGATGCATTGATTTAATTAAAAAATTTACCTAATTGGCTTAAAGGTCAATCAAGTGGCGCGTATAATAACAAAAAATCCGCTAAAGCTCAAATAAAACTTGAATACTTTTAAATCATGATGACGATTACTATTAACAATACAGATGACATTGCAAAAATGCGCATTGCTGGCAAGCTGGCATCAGAAGTGCTTGATTATATTACGCCTTTTGTTGTCAATGGCGTGACAACTGAAAAGCTAGATCAGCTTTGTCATAATTATATTGTAAACGTGCAGCAAGCAATTCCGGCGCCGTTAAATTATGCGCCAGATGGCCATACGCCCTATCCTAAATCCATTTGTACATCGGTTAACCATGTGATTTGTCATGGCGTTCCATCTGAAAAGGTGCTAAAACATGGCGATACGGTGAATATTGATATTACGGTGATTAAAGATGGTTATCACGGCGATACATCGCGCATGTTTCATGTGGGTGAAGTGTCTATTCAAGCTAAACGTTTGTCAGAACTGACTTATCAAGCGATGTGGTTAGGTATTAATGAAGTGAAACCTGAGGCGACATTGGGCGATATTGGCTATGCGATTCAAAGTTTTGCTGAAAAAAATGGTTTTAGTGTCGTGCGCGAATTTTGCGGGCATGGCATTGGCAAAAAATTCCATGAAGACCCACAAATATTACATTACGGCAAACCAGGTGCCGGCTTAAAGCTGCGCGCAGGCATGATTTTTACGATTGAGCCGATGATTAATGCGGGCAAACGCGATATTAAACAAATGCCAGATGGTTGGACCATTGTGACAAAAGACCGCAGCTTATCTGCACAATGGGAACATACGATTTTAGTGACTGAAAAAAGTTTTGAAGTGTTAACGCTCTCTGCGGGTTCGCCTGCTACGCCAACTTAATTACTAATGTTAGATTTGCAAACGCAAACAAAACAAGCCATTCAAACTTGGCGAGTTGATTTAAAAACACAGCAACATGCTTTAGAAGTGGCTTTTTTTGAGCACAAAAAACCTGCCAAGCTGTTAAAACAACAATCTGTATTAATCGATAATCTACTCAAAAAAATATGGCTGCAAGCCAATATGCATGCTGGTATTGCCTTAATTGCCGTGGGCGGTTATGGCCGCAGTCAGTTGTTTCCTTATTCTGATATTGATTTATTGATTCTGTTGCCAGATGCAGACTTAGCAACTGAAGTGAATGTGATACAAAACCAAAAAATCGAAAATCTAATTGGGCTGCTGTGGGATATTGGTCTTCATGTTGGCCATAGCGTGCGCACGTTACAAGAGTGTATGAATGAATCTGCGCAAGATGTTACCGTGCAAACCAACTTGTTAGAAGCGCGCTTATTGTGTGGTCAAAAAAGTCACTATCTTGCATTTTTAAAAGCCGTTAATAAGACCATGGATACAGCTAGTTTTTTTACTGCAAAATTTAAAGAGCAGGATAATCGCCACGCTAAATTTAATGACACCACTTATAACTTAGAGCCGAATGTTAAAGAAAGCCCAGGCGGCTTACGCGATTTACACATGATTTTGTGGCTTGCTTTGAGTCAGCAACTAGGCAAAAACTGGGCTGATTTAGCTAAAAATAATGTCATTACAGCAGCAGAACTACGCCAAATTAAACGCCATGAACGCAATCTACAAAACCTGCGTATACGTCTACATTACTTGGCTAAACGCCGAGAGGACCGGTTGTTATTCGACTTCCAAAATGCATTGGCAAGCGATTTAGGCTGCGTAACCACGCTGCGCAAACGCGCTAGCGAACAGCTGATGCAAAGCTATTACACCAGCGCAAAATTCATCAACTTAATCAATGAAATTCTACTGAAAACCTTTGAGAAGATAGCCTATAAAACCCGACCTAAAATCATGCAGATTAATGCACGATTTGAAGCGCATGACGATTTGCTGGAAATGAGAACAGCCAATGTATTACAGCAATATCCAAATGCGATTTTAGAAAGCTTTTTACTGTTGCAGCAATACCCGCAATTAACAGGCATGAGCGCTGATTTAATTCGTGAATTACAGCGCGTTAAAAAAATAGTCAACCGCGATTTTCGTCAATCAGCAGAAAATAAAGCCACATTTTTAGCTATTTTGGCGCAAGAAAATGGGGTTAACCATAGCTTACGCCGCATGAATCGTTATGGTATTTTAGGTCAATATATCCCTGCTTTTGGTAAAATTGTGGGCCAAATGCAGCATGATTTATTTCATGTTTACACAGTTGATGAGCATATTTTAAATGTGTTAGCTAATTTACGGCGCTACGCTAAACCTGAACTCAAGCACGAATTTCCGCTGTGTACGCAACTATTTAGCGATTTTGATAAACCGCATTTACTCTACTTAGCGGCTTTATTTCACGATATTGCTAAAGGTCGCGGCGGCGATCATTCCACATTAGGTACCATTGATGCAAAACACTTTTGCAAGCTGCATGGATTAACAAAAGATGAGATCGATTTAGTGGCATGGCTAGTCGATGCGCATCTTAAAATGTCCAGTACTGCCCAAAAATCGGATTTATCTGACCCAGAAGTGATTCAGCAATTTGCGCATTTAGTAAAGACGGAAAAGCGCTTAATTGCTTTATATCTACTAACGGTAGCCGATATTCGCGGCACCAGCCCAGTAGTGTGGAACGCATGGAAAGCCAGATTATTGGAGAACTTGTTTTATGCAACGCGCAATGCGTTAAGAAATGATGGCTTCAGTACACATAAAATGATTGAAAACCGCCAGCAAGAAGCAACAACTAAGCTTTCGCAATATGGTTTAAAACCAGAATCCTATCTTGCACTGTGGCAAAACGTAGGTGCTGATTACTTTTTGCGCTTTGAATCGGCAGAAATTGCTTGGCAAAGCCGCTTGCTGACGCCACATATATTCAGTGAAAAACCAATTGTGCGTGCTCGGCTAAGCCCCAATGGTGATGGTATTCAAGTCATGATTTACATGCGCAATCAAGACGATTTATTTGCCCGCATCTGTAACTTTTTTGACCGAATGGCTTATAACATCGTGCAAGCTAAAATTTATACGACTAATCATCGCTATGCTTTAAATAATTTTATTGTTTTAGATCAATCAGGTAAATCAGTTAGTTACAGTGGTTTATTAAAATTTATTGAAACAGAACTGACTGCTAAGATGAGTAGTGCTGTTCATTTAGAACCCCCATTACAAGGCCGCGTTAGCCGCCAAGTGAAATATATGCCGATTCAAGCGCAAATTAAACTCACAGCTGAGTCGCAAGGCGTGAATTATACACTCGACATCATCGCCAGCGACCGACCTGGCTTATTGGCTAAAATAGCCAATGTTTTTTTGCAGCAAAATATAGATTTGCATAACGCTAAAATTAACACGCTAGGCAATCGTGCAGAAGACAGTTTTTTAATTTCGGCTAAACATAATCAACGACTAAACAGCATTGAAATTGAACAACTCACACAACACTTAACCAGTTTATAACACCAAAAAAGCACTTAAAACCAGAGACTTAACCCATTAAAATGCTCAAAAAGTAAAAAAGCCTATTTCAGTTAAAAAATAGGCTTTTTTGAGCGTTAACTATTTAAATTCAACGAGTTAAACTGATGAACATTATGAATGTTTATAATGTTTTTTCAGTTGTTTTGTCACTTCCCATTGTGATTTCATGCCTTTTGGAAACACAACAAAATCACCAGCTTTAATGGTCACTGTTTCGCCACCTTGTGGTGTTATCTTAATTTCACCTTCAAGCACATAAGCGCTTTCTGTCATGCCAAAATCGAGTGGGAATTTTGATGGCGCGCAATCCCAAATAGACCAGCTTGAAACGCCAAGCTCTTTTAGTTTCTCTGGGGTTGGGCTGTGATCGATAATAATTTGGCTCATACTTAATCCTTAATTAAAGTTAATAAAATGTTGGCATTAAAAAACAAATGCCGCTTGAACCCGTTTGTTCGGAATATCAGCGGCATCTAAATACTGGCGGAAGAGGTGAGATTCGAACTCACGGTGGGCTCGCACCCACGACAGTTTTCAAGACTGTAGCATTAAACCGCTCTGCCACTCTTCCTATTGCGTTTCGCGTCATGTCACATTCGCGAAAGTCAGCATTATAGCAAACAATTAATCGTCTTGAATATCTTGATTTGGAAAAAGTACGTCAGTAAAGCCAAAATCTTTTAAGTGTTTAATGCGCATGGGATACAAAATACCGTCCAGATGATCGCATTCATGTTGCACTACTCTGGCATGAAAACCACTGACTAATCGATCAATGGGCGCACCGAATTGATCAAATCCAGTGTAATGCAAGCGCGTATAACGCGGCACGATGCCGCGCATGCCAGGAACGGATAAGCAGCCTTCCCAACCGTCGTCCATTTCGTTTTGTATAGGGGTTAATGTTGGATTAATCAGCACAGTGTACGGTACTTGTTCTGCATCTGGGTAGCGTGGATTTGCAAGATGATTCGACTCTTTCTGACCAAATATAACCACTTGCAAACTCACGCCTATTTGCGGCGCAGCAATGCCCGCGCCGTTCAGCTGTGTCATCGTATCTTGCATGTCTTGAATCAAGCCATTGAGCTCTGCGCTGTTAAACTGTGTGACAGGCAATGCCTTTTGCAATAATAGCGCATCGCCCATTTTTAAAACTACTTTGACTGCCATTTTGATTCGCCTTAACTTAACTATTCCTGTGCATGATAAACGCGCACTATTTCTGCAATTAAATTGCGTACATTTTGCATGGTTAATTCTAATTTTTTCATCACATCTTCATATTGAATGCCATTAACACTAGTGCCTCGCCCTGCTGCCTGATTGGCAATTGGGCAAAGTGCGGCATACTCAATATCTAATTCACGCGCCAATGCCGCTTCTGGCATGCCTGTCATCCCAACTAGCGTTGCGCCATCACGTTCTAAGCGATTAATTTCTGCTGCGGTTTCTAACCTTGGCCCTTGCACGCACGCGTAAACGCCCACTTCTATTAAAGCTTGCCCAATATTGCGCGATGCTTTCAAGCATATCTGACGTAAATCTTCAGCATAAGGTTCGGTAAAATCAATATGCTTAACGGGTAGCTCTATGCCATCGTGATAAGTATTTTTACGACCATGCGTGTAATCGAGTATTTGCTTGGGCAACACAATATCACCAGCATTTAAATTGTTACTAATGCCACCGACGGTTGCAATGGCCAATAAACTGGTCACGCCCACAGAGTGCAAAGCCCAAACATTGGCGCGATAATTTACCGCATGTGGCGGAATAGTATGACCACCGCCATGGCGTGCTAAAAACACTACTTTAATGCCAGCAATTTCACCAAAAATAAGCGGCTGCGAAGCTTCGCCATAAGGTGTGCGGGCAATTTGTCGACCGGTCACTTTTAAGTTGTCTAATTGCGTTAACCCTGTGCCACCGATAATGCCCAACATATGTAAACCTAACTGATAAATGACTTGAATTTTGATTATTGTAGCGCATGGCAAGTGCCAGCGCTGTAGGATTTAACGGTTTTATGGCATACTTTATATATGAGTACAGACACCAAGATTGCAGACACAGAAAATTTAGATGGCATGAACCACAGCCTTGCGGATAGTTTGTTGCTTTCACAGACGCATTATGAAAATTTCCCTGTTGCCTCGCATTTTTTGCCAAAGCATTTACGCAATCCTATTGCGCTTATCTACACATTTGCGCGTCAGGCTGATGACTTTGCTGACGAAGGGAACCATCGCCCAGCAACTAGACTTGCCAATTTACAAGGGTTTAAAGCGCAGCTAGATTTAATTAAAAATAACAGCAAAACCAAGTCGCCTTTTTTTACCGAGTTTGGCGATATGCTGCGCGAGTATCATCTGCCGCTAACGCCTTTTTATGATTTACTGGATGCCTTTAGCCAAGATGTCACCAAAACACGGTACGCCAATTTCTTTGAGTTGTTAGATTATTGTCGTCGTTCTGCCAACCCAATAGGTGCTTTGCTTTTACATCTTTTTGGCAAAGCAACACCTGAAAATCTCATCTATTCAAACCAAGTTTGTACGGCTTTGCAGCTGATTAATTTTTATCAAGATGTTGCAATTGACTTTGAAAATGATTTCCACCGCAGCCGCATTTATTTATGTCAAGATGAAATGGCTGAGTTTGGTGTGTCTGAAGCACAGATAGCCAGCCAACATGTGAATAAAAATTGGGAAAAATTCATGCTGTTTAACATTGAACGCGCACAAACCATGCTCAATGAAGGCAAGCCATTAGAGCATATTTTGCCTGGACGAATTGGCTTAGAAATGCGCATGATTATTGGCGGCGGCGACCGTATTTTGTATAAACTCAGAACTGTGCGCGGTGATGTTTTTAAGCATAGACCGGAATTAAAAGCGTGGGATTGGCCATTAATTCTGCTCAAATCAGTGATAACTTAACCATTTATTTGAAGCAAAATCCTCAATCAATGACGCCTCAGCAATATTGCCAACAAAAAGCCGCCAGTAGCGGCTCTAGTTTTACATTGAGTTTTGCGTTTCTACCTAAAACCAAACGTGACGCAATGACAGCACTCTATGCGTTTTGCCGCGAGGTCGATGATGTGGTGGATGAATGCACCGATTTTAATGTAGCGCAAGTTAACTTAAATTGGTGGAAAAACGAAATCGCCAACTTATACGCCGGTTCGCCGCAACACCCTGTCACTCAAGCTTTACTACCTTTTGTTCATCAATTTAATCTGGCGCAAGAACATTTTTTAGAGGTGATTGATGGCATGGAAATGGATTTGAAATTCAATCGCTATGAAGATTTTAAACAACTGCAACTGTATTGTTACCGTGTGGCTAGCGTTGTTGGTTTGCTGTCTGCACAGATTTTTGGCTTTAATAATCGCCAAACATTGAAATATGCGCACGATTTAGGCATGGCATTTCAACTCACCAATATTATTCGCGATGTGGGCGAAGACTCGCGTCGTGGGCGTATTTATCTGCCTTTGGATGAGTTAAGAAAAGCAAAAGTGACTGAAGAAGATATTTTGCAAAGCCGCGAAACCGATGCGGTAAAAGCGCTGATTGAGTTTCAAATAGAGCGTGCCGAAAGCTATTATGATAAAGCCTTGCGTGAATTACCAATTGAAGACGCTAAACAGCAACAACCAGGATTAATGATGGCAGCAATATACCGCACTTTATTACGTGAAATTAAACAAGATGGCGCACAAAAAGTATTAAATGCGCGCATTTCGCTTGGCGGTTTGCGTAAAATTTGGCTGGTATTTTGCATCTGGATAAAACAATATAAGCTAGCATGATCAATAAAAGCAAAGCGCATGTAGCCATCATTGGCGGCGGTATGGCAGGATTGTCTGCCGCCACTACACTTGCCGAGCAGGGTATTCGAACAAGCGTATTTGAAGCTGGACCACATTTCGGTGGGCGCGCGCGCAGTGTGGCGATTGAGTTTAATAGCCAAACCTTTCAAGTAGATAATGGCCAACATATTTTATTGGGCGCTTATCACGAAACACTTAAACTGCTTGAAAAAGTGGGCGTGCAAGAAAAAGACGCATTTATGCGCCTGCCATTGTCGTTGAGCATGCATTCTCCTCGCCATAAAAAACTATTTAAACTGGCTAGCATTCATTATTTACCGCATCCATTGAATCAATTATTGGGTTTTTTATGTTGCCAAGGCCTTAGTTTTAGCGAGCGGTTTTCGGTAGTCAAGTTTTTGTTCAGATTAAAAACAACTAGCTATCGTTTAACGACTGATGAGCCGCTGAAAAGCTTTCTGCTTAAAAATAGCCAGTCTCGTTATTTAATTCAGTTTTTGTGGGAGCCGCTTTGTCTTGCTGCTTTAAATACGCCAATTGAATCAGCCAGCAGTAAAGTATTTTTGAATGTGTTGCATGATGCATTTAATCAGGATAAAAAAAGCAGTGATTTTTTAATTCCTAAATTGGATTTATCACAAATTTTATCTACGCCTATTTTGCGTTATCTGCAATCCAAACAAACCATTTTGTTCAGCAACAAACGTATTCGCAATATCAAGCCAGTCGAAAATGGCTTTCAGGTCGCAACAAGACTAGAAACGCTTGAATTTAGCCACGTGATTATCGCCACTGCTGCCAGAAAACTCAAAGAATTGACGGCTGATTTACCTAAATTAGATTTTGTTACAGCACAAACAGAAGCATACGATTACCAGCCAATTTATACAGTCTATTTGCAATATCCCAGTCAAACCGTTTTGCCGCAACCCATGCATGGCTTGGTCGATTTAACCAGTCAATGGATATTTGATCGTGGTCAATTGTGTGGGCAACACGGATTAATGGCGGTAGTCATCAGCGCGAAAGGAAGGCACCAAAAATTAACCCAAGATGCACTGGCGCTCAAAGTAGCGCAAGAGCTGCATGTTGCTTTTCCACATTTAACCAAACCGCTTTGGCATAAAGTCATCGCTGAAAAACGCGCGACTTTTTCTTGCATTGTCAATTTACCAAGGCCAGCCAATATCATGCCTTATCCAGATTTACTTTTAGCGGGTGATTACACTTATGCGGATTATCCTGCCACGATTGAAGGTGCGGTGAGAAGTGGTATCGCTTGCGCTAATTTGATTGTGAATAAACACTGATGCCATCAACTAGCGTATTGTTGAATAACGTATAAAGTTTATATAACAAACACGCATATAACCCATTTGGGCTATTGCAAACAATTTAATTTTGTTTTAATTTTCAAATTCAACAATTATTTAAGGGAGTTTGTAATGAAAAAAATTATTTTGCTGTCCTTGATGACAGCCTATGCATCATTTGCAAATGCTGGCGTTGTTTCGGTATTTGGCGAGCAGCTTAGCGGTTTCAGCACCAGTACAATCAATAATTTCTATAACGGTTTGACAGGCCACTCTTCTACACTTGCAGTTGGCACGCTTGATACTGTTAACTTAACAGGCGTTAATTTGCTGTGGGCTACACAACCAGCTGATGCTTATACGGCTGCAGAATTGAATACCATGTCTAACTTTCTTTCTGGTGGTGGTCGTATCGCATTTTTAGGGGAGCATGGTACTTTCGCACCAAACGAAAATAATCGTATTAATACTGCATGAAATTTTTTAGGTAGCACAATTAGCATTAACAATGTGATTCTTGATTCTGGTTTTCGTAGTGCCAGTGTAGCAGATGGTCAAATATTGAGTCACCCGCTTACCACCGGCGTTAATACTTACGAATATGCTGCGTTTGCTCCATTAACAATTAGTGGTACCGCGCAAGCCTTAATGTTGGGTGAGGAATCGTACTTAGGCAATCCTAGTATTATGATGGCTTTCCAAAATATTGGCCCCGGCAGTATTTTCTTAATTACCGATCAAAATGTTTGGGATAATTCGCCCAACTGGCCAGGTGGATTTAACAATGCGCGCTTGTTTGAGAATTTGCTAGAAGGTGAAACTGGTGCGCCTCCAGTTGATCCATCAGTTGTACCATTGCCTGCTGCATTACCTTTAATGGCTGGATTTTTGGCAATGTTTGGACTTGCACGTCGTCGTCAAATTTAATTAACAGATAAATCGCTAACTCTATATAAAAACGGGTTTAAATCCCGTTTTTATATTTTTAACAAATAGTTATGTTACTTAACCACTAATTTTCACGAATTTTGTTTAGTGCTTGCTCTAATCGCTCCACTGCAATCACTTCTAGCCCTGCCATTTTAATTTTTGGCGCATTGGCTTTAGGCACAATGGCTTTGGTAAACCCTAATTTTGCGGCCTCTTTTAACCGCAGTTGTCCGCCCTGTACTGGCCGTACTTCTCCTGCTAAACCAACCTCACCAAATACAATCAGTTTATTATCTAACGGCTTGTTTTTTAAAGAAGAAACGATAGATAACAACACGGCTAAATCCACTGCTGGCTCAGCAATTTTAACGCCGCCGACCGCGTTGATAAACACATCTTGGTCAAAACATGGAATCCCCGCGTGACGGTTTAACACCGCGAGCAACATGGCTAAACGGTTCTGCTCAAGCCCTGTCGCCAAACGTTTCGGGCTGGGCGCATGGCTTTCATCTACCAAGGCTTGTATCTCGATTAACAGCGGTCGCGTGCCTTCCATGGTTACGGTGATGCAACTGCCTGCCACTTGCGCCTCATGATGCGATAAAAATAGCGCGCTAGGGTTTGCTACCTCGCGCAAACCCTTTTCAGTCATGGCAAATACGCCTAATTCATTCACTGCGCCAAAGCGATTTTTAAAGGCACGGATTAACCGAAAAGAGGAATTTTGATCACCTTCAAAATACAATACGGTATCGACAATATGCTCCAGCACACGCGGACCAGCGAGTGAGCCTTCTTTGGTGACATGTCCAACCAGAATCACCGTAATACCTAATTGCTTGGCCAAACGCGTTAACTGCGCAGAACATTCGCGCACTTGTGCCACAGAACCAGGGGCTGATTGCAACACTTCTGAATACACCGTTTGAATGGAATCAATCACGGCAATGTTGGGCTTATGTGTTTGCAGCGTGGCTAAAATTTTCTCAAGATTAATTTCTGCCAGTAATTCTACTTGGCTGGCATCTAAACCCAAACGCTTGGCGCGCATAGCGATTTGCTGTGGCGATTCTTCACCGCTCACATAAATCGCCTGAGCAGACTTGCCGAGATGACATAATACTTGCAGTAGTAAAGTGGATTTACCAATACCAGGGTCGCCGCCAATCAACACTACGCCACCTTCAACCAAGCCGCCGCCCAATACGCGATCAAATTCGCTGATACCAGTTGGCGTTCGTTCAATATCGGCCGCTTGAATACTGCTTAATTTTTGCAAAGTGCTGCTTTGTGCTAAACCTTCAAATTTATTGGCATAACGATTGGTGGATATGCTGCTTTCGGCGACCGATTCAACCAGCGTATTCCAAGCCATACAGCTTGGGCATTGGCCTTGCCATTTTGATTCAGAAGCGCCGCATTCAGTGCAGGTGTAAACGGTTTTAGATTTGGCCATATAAATGGGGTTAAGTATCCAGGCTACAAGAATTTAGGCTAATAGTTGTCTTGCACATAACCCGCATTGGCGAAATTTTCGAATCTTGTGTGTTCGCCAATAAACGTCAAACGTACGCGGCCAATCGGCCCATTACGTTGTTTGCCGATAATAATTTCTGCTGTGCCTTTAAATTCACTGTCGGGGTTATAAACCTCATCGCGGTAGATAAACAAAATCAAATCCGCATCTTGCTCAATTGCACCAGATTCGCGCAAATCGGACATCACAGGGCGTTTATCTGGGCGTTGTTCCACGCTACGATTTAGCTGCGAAAGCGCAACAACAGGACAATCTAACTCTTTGGCAAGCGCTTTGAGCGAACGTGAAATTTCAGAAATTTCAGTGGCGCGGTTTTCACCTTGTTTACCAGCAGGTGCAGACATCAATTGCAAATAATCCACCACAATTAAACCTAATTTACCGGTTTGACGATGCAGCCTGCGCGCCCTTGCGCGTACATCAAAACTGCTTAAACCAGCGCCTTCGTCAATAAAAATCGGCGCTTCATTGAGCTTACCAAGAGCCGTAGTTAACTTTTCCCAATCTTCATCTTCTAGTCGACCTGTGCGCATGCGATGCTGATCTAATC
>JBKJRD010000092.1:0-30596 GCA_046594885.1 Methylotenera sp.
GCGACTACATCGCCAGCTTGTGCGAGTTTATTTCGTAGTGCAGGTGATGCATCCAGGCCGCGTGCTTCCATGGTGCGCGGCACTAATGCCATACGCGCTAATATATCACTTTTCGTTCTATCCACCATTTCCCATAAGCTATCGTGTCCAGCAAAACTGCCGTATTCAAAGCCCAATGTATGCAAATGCGCATTTAACAATGAGAAATGATAAGCTTCTTCAGCGGCCACTTTCAGCCAATCGCGATAATAATTTTCTGGCATATCTGCAAAGCGCCAAATAGCGTCTAAAGCTAAATTAATGGCATTAAATTCAATGTGGGCGAGGGCGTGAACCAATGCGGCGCGGCCTTCAGCGCTGCGCATGGAGCGTTTGGGCAAATCGAGCGGAGTAACTAATTGCGGTTTAATTGGCCTGCCTGGGATGATTGCCGCAGGACTTAACAGTTTTTTTGGCTCAATAATGAAAGATGGTTCATTGTCTTTGATTAAGGTACCTAAAGCCAAAACGCCGGCTACTTTTATGCTTGCATCTGCTTTACAAAGCCATTCTAATGCGGCTTTGCGAAGTTCCCATTGGTGCAATTGCATAGACTTAACCTTGCAAATTACTTAATTTCTACAAAGTCTAATTCGCCCGCTTTCATATCCGGAACCATTAAAAATGTGCCATCTGTCGATAAAGCAATATCGGCTGCAGCCTTGTAACCGTCTTTGATTAGGCGCGCTTTGCCAGCAACCAATTCATATACTTTGCCCGCTTTCCAGTCGCTGATGATGATTTTGCCTGCTTTTGTTTTAACGATGCCGTCGCCACCGCCAAAGCCTGCCGCTACTTTGGTTGTTGCGCCAGTGGTTAAATTAATGCGATACAAAATGCCCGATTCAAAATCGACAGACAATAGGTTATTACGACCTTCAAACAGTAAGCCATTTGGTGCCAAAATATCAGGGTTTCTGTGATCAGCAATGACCGTAATAGGGCTTCCGCCTTTGGCAATTTTGTAAATGACTCCGCCCGATTTTAAATTGCCACTATCGCTCACGTATAAATTGCCTAATTTATCCGCTTCTAAATCATTTAAAAATACAGGCGTGCCAGGAAAAGCCATCTGCGCGCCATATACTTGCCAGGTGCCGTCTTTATTCACTTCTAGTATGCGATTCACATCGGCAACATAGAGTTTATCGCCAATGATGGCTAAGCCTTTTGGGTCGTCCATGCCTTTAGCAAAAACGGTCACATTGCCTTTTTTATCAACTTTGCTGATTTGGCCATCCAGTTTGGTGTCTGGCGCACCAATTTCTGAAATATAAATCGCACCATCTTTGGTTTGTACAACAGATTCAGGTGTTTTAAGTCCTGTAATTTTTGTTGGTAACGCATCTTTTGCATAGACTGTTAATGTTTGCAATAAAACCAATGCAAGTAATGTTTTTTTCATAAAATAACCTTAATTAATAGTATGTTGGTAATAAATTTGGTAATAAATTTAGTAATAAATTTTAGTAATAGGCAGCTTGTCTAGCGCTGTGCATAATAATGAGGCTTGGCCAAGTTGCGCTGTATTAATTGCGTCAAGGAAAGCTTTGTCTGTTTCTAGTTTTTTGATGATTTTATCCATGGCTTTAACGTAAGCTTTTTCCATATAAAACTCTGGTTTAATGCCGATGTCACCATTTTGTTGCGCCTGCTTTTTAATCGTTAATATGGGATTATCTAAATTGGGTAATTCTGCTGAGTTAACAAATAATCGGGCAATGATTTCACCATGAAATACACGCAGTTGGGCATTATAAAACAGATGTGGTTCAAGCAATAAAACTGCGTTGGCATTTTTACTATCTTTGCATAAACTAATGTTGGTAAAGCGCTTGCCCAAAGTGCTTAACGCGGCTTTTTCGGCCAACGGCCCTTTCATGTGCCACACATCTAAATAAGGATGCAACAGACGAACAGGGTGCTCATAGTGCGTTTTGGCAATATGAACCGCAACGTTGCCTGATAGCTTCGCTACTTGGGCTAGGGCTAGATTGCTCATCAGCACAGCGCCGATTATGCATACTAAAAACTGCAAAGAATATTTTTTGATCATGATTGATGGGTTAAGTATCACCTGATTTTTTAGTGTTTATGGATGATACGGTAAATATAGCCTGCGCGGTCATCTGACACATAAAGTGCGCCATCTGTGCCAACGATAACATCTGTCGGTCGGCCCCAAACGCCATTCACACCGAGCCAGCCTGTGGCAAAATCACTCACTTGTGCAGGTTGATCGCCGTCAAATTTCACACGCACTAATTTATAGCCACTCGGATTTTGACGGTTCCAAGAGCCATGCAATGCAACGATAGCATCGTTTTTATAGTCTTGCGGCCAATTGGTTTTATCTAAAAATGTGATGCCGATAGGGGTGGAATGTGCAGTAAAGGTGATGGCGGGCGGAGTTGTCGTTTGGCAAAAGTTAGCATCACCCACAAAGTTTGGGTCTTGCACCATTGCTTTCACATTGTTAGGTTCCCCCCAGCAATAGGGCCAGCCGAAATGTTTGCCAGCTTCAATTTTGTTCAAATGTTCAGGCGGCAAGTCATCATTCACTGGACCATTTTTGCTAGCTGAACGCATATCTGAACCATTATTGGTGGCAAACATAGCGCCCGTTTTAGGGTGCCATGCAAAACCTTGGCTGTTACGTAAACCTCTTGCCCATGTAGGGTCTTGCGCATGTCTGCCAAGCGTTACCAAGCTGCCAGCAGCTTTTCCTTCAAGCGTATAACGCTGAATAGTGGCACGCGTTGGGTTATCTTCTGTGCACACATTACAGCTGGAGCCAATATTAATATATAAGTGATTATCTGGCCCAAGTTTAATGGTTTTGAGTGTGTGATGCCCGAAGGCTAAGTGTTTAATAAATGGCTGCGGAGCAGACCATTTTCCTGCTTTTTGGGTCAGTTTGACGACGCTATCCTCATTGGCAATGAGCATCATACCGTCAACTAAAACCAAGCTATTGGGCGAATTTAAATTGTTCGCAATGGTAATAGGCGCTTCTGCAATGCCGTCTTTGTTGGTGTCTGGCAGCATCACGACTTGATTAGTGCTTGGTAGCGCCACGTACAGACGGCCTTGCTTGTCTATCGCCATCATGCGTGGTTGACCAAAATTTTCGTCTAGCTTGGCAAATATGCTGATATGAAAATCCGCAGGCAATTTAAGTTGCAAATTGCTAGGCGGTGCAACCGACTCTGCGCCGTAAACGCAAGCAAAATTGGTGACTTGGCATAGTCCAAATACTATGTAAAAACTCATTTTGTGAAAGAAAGCACTGAACATGTAATGACTATTTATTAACGCATTTAAAGGGTTAAGTTAATACATCTGACCATATATTGCTGGCCCAAGCATGCGCATATTGCCCTTCTAACTCAGATGGTTGAACTGATACACCACCACCTTCGGCGGACACCATGATTTTTTTTGCTGCATCATAGCGATACACATTGGCAACATGTATCGCCTGTTTATCATCGACATAACTATAACAAGTGTTAGCAAAAACTGGGCTTGGGTCAGGCGCGCGATGTTGCATGAGTTCTACAACAGCGCTGGCACAAACATGCGCTTGGCTGGTGGCCATATGTGCCGATTTGGGCAGTGCGGCTGAAACTGAATCGCCAATGACATGAATATTGGGCGCTAACTTTGATTCATAAGTTAAAAAATCCACTTCGCACCAACGCTTGTCAATATTGTTTAACTGCAACATTTGCGCAGGTTTACCTGCGCGTTGTGGCGGAATAATATTTAATACCTCCGCAGAAACCGTTTCAAAATCTGTTGTCACGATTTTTTTGGCTACATCAACCTCTAACACCACATTGTTGGGTCGATAATCGATAATGCCTGCGTAGTTTTCAGCAAAAACTTTACTAAACAAGCCTTTTTTAGAGGTGATTTCTGGGTTCGCGTCTAATACAATGACTTTGCTTTTTGGTTTATGTTTTTTAAAATAATGAGCGACTTGGCAAGCGCGTTCATACGGCCCTGGTGGGCAGCGATAAGGTGCTTTGGGCACGTTCATTACAAATACGCCGCCATTGGGCATGCTTTCTAATTGCTGACGTAGCTTGACCGTTTGCCAACCAGCTTTCCAAGCATGCGGAATGGTTTGTTGCGCTTGTGCCGATTGTAAATTGGGCAACGTATCGTAAATAAAATCGATGCCAGGTGCGATGATTAAACGGTCAAAACTGATTTCACCGCGTTGCATGATTACCTTTTTATTGGTCGCATCAATCGCAATCACTTTATCGTTAACGACTTGCACGCCATGGTTTTTTTTGACTAAGTCGTATCCAAAAGTAAGGTCATGAATGGTTTTACTACCCCCTAAAACCAGGTTGCTCAATGGGCATGATATAAATTGGCTGGATTGTTCAATCATCACCACATCAATGCTATTTGCACTCCACATGCGGATATATTTGGCAGCAGTGGCACCTGCATAGCCACCGCCTATGACAACTACTCGACCTATGCTGGATTTTTTAGCATGAGCAGCACAGCCACTGATGAGCGGATAGCTGGAAATGAACAGGCTTGCTGCGCCAGCTGCTTTGATAAAATCACGACGGCTACCGATGGTAATTGCTTTCACCAGTTTAGTCATGGCTAGCCTTTAGTGTTTGAGGGTTTGGGCTAATAGCAGGTAATTTTTTTTGTGCAGAGAAATAGGCTGCAAGCTGATTGATTTCATCCAATTGCAAACCTTTTGCATACCGATGCATAACGGTGGCAGGCCTATCTCCATTTCTAAACGCGAGCATTTGTACTTTAAAATAGCTTGCATCTATTCCAGCCAAGGAGGCGTTGCTTAAGCCATGGCTTTTTACTGCATTGCCGTTAGTACCGTGGCATGTAGCACATGTTGCAGCTAGCGTGCGCGTATGCAAATCTGGCGCAGTTAAAACAAAATCCTCAGCAGCAATGCTTGTAACAGGCATTACTACTGAGGATATAAACATGAAAATTAAAGCGAATTTAGGGTTGATCATTGCATGTTAATGCTTCATTAAAAACGCTATTTTAAACAGATTAACTCGTTTAAGTCGCAAATTTAATCACATTGCACTTTAATTAAATTGCACCCAATCACTATGCAAAATAAGCGCTATTTAGAAACATTTATCTTCTTCACAGCCATCATCTTTAACGCCAAGTGATGTGAGTAATTTAACCATATCGGCACCACGTTCGCCTTCCTCTTTCATGATGCGTACAATCGAAACATCGCCTTTCATTTTTTTCTGGATATCAGCGCCGCTTTTTGCAAGATAAGTCACCACTTGATCATAGTTATCAAAAGCCGCTAAGTGAAATGCCGTCATTTTTGTCACTGGGTGAACATAATTGATATCAGCACCTTTTTCTTTTAGGTATTTAACCATTTCTAATTGGCCTTTTGTTGCTGCCATTTGAATGGGTGACCATGCGAAGAATTTGGCGTTTACCACGTTCGGATCTTTTGCGACAAATTTTTGAACAACTTTGATATCACCTTTACCAATGGCGTCTGATAATTCAACTGATTCATCATCTGTCATCGCGAATGCTTGCATTGATAAACTTAAAGCCAACACTGTGAAAAGCGTTTTTAATAATTTCATTCTATTTTTCTCCAACTTTATAAAAATTTATATGGCAACATGCCATTTAATCGAACCAAAAAGCTACCTTAAAACTAAAACTGACGATTTTAATCGTATGATTTAAACCTTACCATTAATATTCACATATTAATCTACGTATTTTCTGGCATTTCGGAACATTCGTATCCAAGGCCCATCTTCTAACCAATCATCGGGACGCCATGAGTGCTGCACTGCCCTAAATACTCTTTCAGGATGCGGCATCATAATACTAAATCGGCCGTCTTGGGTGGTTAACCCAGTAATCCCTTGTGGCGAACCGTTTGGATTAAACGGATAAGTTTCGGTCGGCGTTGACGTATCATTTAAACCAGCCGTGTTTTCAATAAAACGCATCGTCACCAACTTTTTATCCAGCACATTGTTGACAGCAGCTTGTGAGATAAATTCCGCATAACCTTCGCCATGTGCAACAGCAATTGGCATGCGGCTGCCAGCCATACCACTAAAGAAAATGGAAGGCGATTGCATTACTTCAACCATCGCCAGCCGCGCTTCAAATTGCTCGGATTTATTTTTAACAAAATGCGGCCAATGCTCACTGCCGGGAATGATACTATGTAAATTGCTCATCATTTGACAGCCATTACAAACGCCAAGCGCGAAAGAGTCGGCGCGATTAAAGAATGCGCTGAATTCATCGTTAGCGCGACTGTTAAATAAAATCGATTTAGCCCAACCTTCGCCTGCGCCCAACACATCGCCATAACTAAAGCCACCACAAGCCACTAAACCTGCAAAATCTTTTAATGTCACGCGACCACTGATGATGTCGCTCATGTGCACATCCACGCTGGTAAAGCCTGCGCGGTCAAACGCCGCTGCCATTTCCACTTGGCCATTCACGCCTTGCTCACGCAGAATGGCCATTTTCGGACGAATGCCTTTGTTGATATAAGGCGCAGCAATATTTTCGTTCAAATCGAAGCTTAAGTGCGCCTGTAAACCAGCATCTGCTGCATTCAAAATACGGTCGTATTCTTGCTGCGCACATAGAGGATTATCGCGCAGGCTTTGCATGTGATAGGTGGTTTCAGACCACATGCGATGCAAATTGATGCGAGTATCGGCAAAAATAACTTGGCTATTATTGGCGAAATTGATTTGATTTTGAGGGGTGACTTGGCCAATCACATGCGTACTTAACGACTTAAATTGCGTTAAAACTGCATCTACATCTGTTGCAAGCACTTGAATCACCGCGCCCAATTCTTCATTAAAAAGCACGCTAGCGATATCAGCTGTTTTGCTGGACGATACAACATCAGCAAGTTCAATCTCTAAACCGCAATGCCCAGCAAAAGCCATTTCCACCAAAGTAGTGAATAGGCCACCATCACTTCTATCATGATAAGCCAGCAATTTATTGTCGGTATTTAATTGTTGAATTGCGGCGAAAAACGCAGTTAATTGTGCTGGATGATCTACATCTGGCGCTGTATCGCCCAGCTGGCCATACACTTGCGCCAAACTGCTACCGCCCATGCGGTTTTTGCCATTACCCAAATCAATCAAGATTAATTTAGTTTCACCCAAATCAGTACGCAATTGCGGCATTAAGGTTTTTCGTGCATCTACTGCATTAGCAAAAGCGGTTACGACTAACGAAATAGGCGAAGTGACCGCTTTTTTGTTGCCATCATCTTCCCACACGGTTTTCATGCTCATGGAATCTTTGCCCACAGGAATACTAATACCAAGTGCTGGGCATAATTCCATACCGACTGCTTTGACAGTAGCAAAAAGCGCAGCATCTTCGCCCGCATGTCCTGCAGGCGCCATCCAGTTGGCCGATAATTTTAAATTGCTGATGGCATCAATCGCGGCGGCGGCAATATTGGTAATCGCTTCACCAATCGCCATACGGCCAGAAGCAGGCGCGTCTATTAATGCAATTGGCGCGCGTTCACCAATCGCAAATGCTTCGCCTGCATTGGTTTTATAACCGGCCAAAGTAACCGCTACGTCAGACACGGGTATTTGCCAAGGGCCAACAAATTGATCGCGCGCGATTAAGCCAGTGACTGTGCGGTCGCCAATAGTGATGAGAAAAGTTTTATCAGCGACACCTGGCAATCTTAAGATACGGCTGACTGCGTCTATCAAATCAATTTTTTGCGTGTTAAAAGGGGTTAAGTTTTTGCTCACGCTATTCACATCGCGCGTCATTTTGGGTGGTTTGCCCAATAACACAGACAAATCCATATCCACAGGCTTGTTGTCAAAATGACTGTCAGCCACTGTTAAGTGCCGCTCTTGTGTGGCATAACCAACAATTGCAAATGGACAGCGTTCGCGTTCACACAGGGCTTTGAATAATGGTAAATCTTTTTGCAAAACCGCCATTACATAACGTTCTTGCGATTCGTTGCTCCATAGTTCGCGTGGGGACATGCCACGTTCTTCATTATGCACATCGCGTAATTGAAAAACGGCGCCCACTTTTGCATCGTTCACCAGTTCAGGAAACGCATTGGAAATGCCACCAGCGCCCACATCATGAATACTTAAGATTGGATTTTTTTCACCTAATTGCCAGCAACGGTCAATGACTTCTTGGGCGCGGCGTTGTAATTCTGGGTTGCCACGCTGTACGGAATCGAAATCCAAATTCTCTGTGTTGCTACCGGTATCCATGCTAGAAGCCGCGCCACCACCCAAGCCAATTAACATGGCTGGACCACCCAGCTGAATTAAGGCAGCACCAGCAGGGATAGGATTTTTATGTGAATGTTGGGCAGAAATATTACCCACGCCGCCTGCCAGCATAATGGGTTTATGATAACCACGCACCTCGGTTTTGCCGTTAGCATCCAAAGACGCCAATTCAAAAGTGCGGAAATAGCCAGCAATATTGGGGCGACCAAATTCATTATTATAGGCAGCGCCGCCCAACGGGCCCTCTGTCATCACTTGTAGCGCCGTGGCAATACGGCTCGGTTTGCCGTATAACTCCCCTTCACCCGCTTGCGGGTGAAAAGTGGGGTGGGGGGAGTAATAAGCCTCCCACGGCTGAACAAAACCAGGAATATTTAAATTGGAGACTGAAAACCCTGTTAAGCCCGCTTTGGGTTTAGAGCCCACACCTGTAGCGCCTTCATCACGGATTTCACCACCTGCGCCAGTTGCGGCACCGGCAAAAGGTGAAATAGCCGTTGGGTGGTTATGCGTTTCTACTTTCATTAAGTAGTGCATTTCATCTTCAAAAAAGTTGTATTCACCATTGGTATCTGGATAAAAACGCTGGGTTTTTTGCCCAGCAACAATCGAAGAATTATCGGAATAGGCGACAACGGTATGGCCAGGATTTAATTTGTGCGTGTTACGAATCATGCCAAATAGCGAGATATCTTGCGCCTCACCGTCAATCACCCAATCCGCATTAAAAATTTTATGGCGGCAATGCTCTGAATTAGCTTGCGCAAACATCATCAACTCAACGTCAGTTGGATTGCGGCCTATTTTGCTGAAATTTTCAACCAAGTAATCCACTTCGTCATCTGACAAAGCCAAGCCCATTTCGCTATTGGCTACATTCAACGCATCTTTGCCGCCTTGCAAAATATTAATCGTGCTAAATGGTTTAGGCTCTGCGCTGTGAAATAATTGTTGCGCATCATTTAAATTGCTTAACACGGTTTCCGTCATACGGTCGTGAATCGCAGTTTTAAATGCTGTTTTTTCAATAGAGTTTAATGGCTGATTATTAGTAGTGATGACGTAAAACGCAATGCCACGCTCAATGCGTAGCACATGACTTAACCCACAATTTTGGGCAATATCTGTTGCGCGGGATGCCCACGGTGAAATCGTGCCAATACGCGGAATCACCAAAAATAGCGCGCCTGCTGGCTGCTCTAATTGTGCTTGTGGCCCATAGGTTAATATTTGTTTGAGCTTGTCTTGCTGTGCATCATTGAATGCAATGTTGCTAAATGCAAAATGCGTAAACTCTGCATAAATATGCGCAATACTTGGCGCTGATTGTTTTAGGTTAGCGTAAAGCTTATCGAGACGGAATGGAGATAATGCCGGGCTACCAGAAAATATTGAGAAAAATGGGCTTAAAGGTAAAGTGCTGGACATGGGCTGTAAGCAATTGAAAGAGTTAAAAAATTAACACTATTTTAACAGAAAGCATTCACGCTACTTTGATTAAATGAGGTCAGACTCGACTAATTTATGAAATGGCTTAACCATTTATAATGGCCTTTAAGTTGACATTTCTAATTAATAAAAACATAAAAGCAAGTGCGTCTTTTTTTCTATAAAATGGATATCGGTTCTTAAGGTAAATCATCAACTTCTTAATTCGGCTATTACCTTCAAATAAATAGAAATAATCAGCTAAATCTCGCTTTGCTGCTTCTGACGCAGTAATTTGGGGGAAATCATTTTTTACGTGGTGATAGTTATGCAGGCTAAGTAGAAGACTAGGGCTATAACCCGATTTTAGAAGTTTGTTTGGTTTATTCGCGTCACCTGTCGCGATAGAGCTTTTATCATGTTGGCGATATTTTAATAAAGTTTGTGGTATGTAAACCCTTTCACCCACTAAACAGGCGATGATGGCTAGATGGTAGTCATAAGGTAATACAGGCGGTATTTTTAGCGCGATTTCTCTTAAACTTTTGTTGATGATAATTGAGCCACCTTGTACGCTGTTAGCAAATAATATACCGTTTAATCCTTTCGCTAAGGCACGATTGTTCAGAAATTGATCTCTGATTATGTTCAACTCACTGTCGACAAAGACTGAATTCGTATGTGCCAGTGCTGGATTTTTCTGCGCACCTTCAATGGCTTTCAATTTGCTTAATGTTGCTTCAAGTTTATTGGTGTCCCAGACATCATCTTGGTCGCACATCGCAATGTAATTTTCTGTTGTAACAGAGATTAAATAATAATGGCTGGCATTAAGTCCCATATTGCCTGCAATAGCATCAATAAATGTGAATCTGCTGTCATTAGCAAAGTAGGATTTGACTATGGTTAATGTGTTGTCTGAAGAGCCGTCATCACGAATATAGCAGCGCCAATTTGTATGCGATTGCTTGAGTATGGAATCTAATTGTTCGGCTACATATTTTGCCCCATTATAAGTTGACAAAATAATCGCGATTCTATTGTCCGAGCTAATTGAGTCTGGCTGCATATATGTAGTTAAATGAATAAACTAGCACTTTTACACAGCCGTACAATAATGTAAACGGCTGTGATGATTCAGCTTGAATTAATTACTACTAACTAATTTTGCTGGGTTTTTACTGGTTAAGTAGCTGTAAATCAAAAATCCCATCGGTACTAAAATCAAACTATAAGATATCCAAGCACCGATGCGACCTTCTGGCCCCCAATCTTCGGTAGCAGCGTGCCAATAGGCGTTATCAATAATGCCTAAGTTGTACACTTCTGCAGATTCTGTAAACTCATGGAATGCGTAGATAAGCAGCTGGATTGAAAATAACACCATAAATACGGCGGTGACTTGAAAAAATAAGCCCAAATTAACGCGATGACCGTATTTGCTCCATGCCAAGGCCACGCCGCCTGCCACTATTAAACCCAGAATGCCGCCAATCACAAGATGCGAGCTATCATTGCTTTGCGCCAGTGATGCAATCATGGTCGCTGCTTCTAAACCTTCACGGCCTATCATCAGTAGCACAAACGCAAAAATCGCCACTTTTGCGCCGTTGCCGGGGTTAGCAACGGCTTTGTCAATTGCGCCGGTAATTTCACGCTTCATGTGCTTGCCCATTTTTAGCATGTGCACGGTACAGCTGATAACTAAAATAGCGGCTGTCAACGCTAATGTACCTTCCCAAAATGGCGTTAAGCCGCCAATGCGAGCGAGTACAACACCCAAAATAACACAACCTAAAACGGCCACATAACAAGCATTACGCACAGAAGGAATGAGTTTTTGCCCACCAGTTTTGGTTAAGTAGGCGATCGCGATGGCGATAATCAAAAAAGCTTCTAGGCCTTCTCTGAAGGTAATCATTAATGTTTCAAACATGCGCTTTCCTCAATTAATCATTCATGTTTAGTTTAAGCTAAATGCTAATAGTTCTCAATTATGACATATATTTTTATTGCCGCATATTTTAGGCTACAAAAAAGCCTGCAATTGCAGGCTTTATTTGTATTAACAATATTAATACTCATCTGGATTCAATTGTATCTCGATAATTACTGACTATTTATCGGTGAGTCCTGGCACTTCAATTTTAGCTTTTGCTTTTAATTCAAGCATTAACTTTTCAAGCTTGCGTTGTTGCAAAGTGCGTTCTAAGCCTTCTTTTACTTTGTCATAAGCGGGCACTTGCGTTGCGCGCGTATCCACCATTTTGATTACATGCCAACCAAATTGTGTTTGCACTGGCGCTGGCGTTACTTCACCTTTTTTCAGTTTAACGACTGCTTCGCTAAAAGGCTTAACCATGCCGGCTGACGAGAACCAGCCTAAATCGCCGCCTTTTTCTTTTGAGCCAGGATCCATGGATTTTTCTTTGGCCAGTTTAGCAAAGTCGCTGCCTTTTTTGAGTTGCGCGATAATGTCATTTGCTTCGGCTTCTGTTTTAACCAAAATATGGCGTGCATTGTATTCTTTGTCGCCAAGCTCTTTTTTATATTGTTCGTAAGCAGCTTTAGTGTCAGCTTCGGTTACTGGATTTTTCTTCATGTGATCAGCTAAAAAAACATTCACCAATAATTTACGCTGTGCTAATTCTTCACTGATTTTGTAATCAGGCAGCTTATCAATGCCTTGTTTTTGTGCTTCTTGAAAGGCCAATTCAGAGCCAACCAATTCATTGATAATGGCATTTTTCATGTTTTCAGAAGGCTTTTGACCGCGTGCTTGCGCATCTTTCATGATGTAATCAACCCAAGATTGTTTGATTGATTTGCCGTTTACGGTAGCGGCTGAGTCTGCAGCAAACGTTGCAGGTGCCATTGAAAGGCTAGTTAAAGCTGCCATTGCAACAAAAATTGGTATGATTTTCATAAAAATCCTTAAATATTAAAAATATCGAGTGTGATTAAAAGTGTTAATAATGTAGAACATTAAAAGCTAATTGGGGTCGTCAGGTGAAATTGCAAGTATGCTGATCGCATGAATTTGTTGCGGCATTAAATCGCTAAGTGCTTGATAAATTAAACGATGTCGCATGAGCTGTGTTTTATTTGAAAATTGCGCGCTGACTATTGTTAAGTGAAAATGGCTGCCGCCAGTGTTGCCAGCGTGACCTGCATGCAAGGCGCTGTCATCTCTTAATTGCATACTGATGGGATTAAGTTGCGCGAGCCTTGTTTGAATGATGTTAGTTAGATGCATTTTAAATGGTGTTTATAATGAGGGCGTTAAGTTGTAGTGGTTTAGGTTTTGATGCCGTTTAAGGTAAGGTTTTTTTAAATGGTTTAACTGCAACGTGTGAATATACGCCAGCGCCTACAAAAGGGTCGGCATTCGCCCAATTTTTTGCCGTTTCTAAATCGCTAAATTCAGCAACAATCAAACTACCGGTAAAACCAGCGGCGCCCGGGTCAACACTATCAATCGCTGGCATTGGCCCGGCTAATAATAATCTACCTTGGTTTTGTAGCGCTGTTAATCTGGCCAAATGCGCAGGGCGATTCGCCAAGCGTTTTTCTAAGCTGTTCGGCGTATCTTCAGCAATTATGGCGTACAACATTATTTGTGGTCTTTATGATTTTCAGCTGGCTCAATTAAATATTGTTTGAGCAATAAAGTTTGCGCAATGATAAAAATAAACATGATGCTGGTGACGCCGAATAATTTAAAGTTAACCCATGCATTTTCAGAATAATTAAACGCAACATACAAATTAACGAAGCCCAAAATCACCAAAAATAACACCCAAGCAATATTCAGTTTATCCCAAATAGCTTTAGGGGCATTGAGCATTTTGCCCATCATTTGTTGAATAAAATTTTTCTTGAAAAACAAGTTCGCAACTAACAAAACCGCAGCCAGCAGCCAATACAACACGGTTGGTTTCCACATAATATAGGTTTTATCATGCAGCAATAATGTGACCCCGCCCAATACGCTAATAATCGCGCCATTCACCAGCAGCATTTTTTCAACGACGCCATGCCGAATTTTGGCGTAAATAATGAGCGCAATGGTGGCGGCAATCGCAATCGCGGTGGCCGTAAAAATATCAAATAGCTTAAAGCCGATAAAAAATAAAATAACGGGAATTAAATCAAAGAAAAATTTCATGCATTCTTTCGGTTAAGTAAGTCGGCTTGATAAAAGCTTTGCTCTATTTTAAGTGAAGCTTTTAACACAAAAGCTTAACTATCTGTAAAGGTTGTATTTTGCTATGATTTGCACTTGTTTGCAAAACATTCAATCATTAGGCGTTACTGAATCATTATTTATGGCTGCACAAATAGATTTACATTGTCACTCTACCATTTCAGATGGCTTGTTAGCGCCACAAGATATTGTTGCGTTGGCAGCAAAAAGTGGCATTAGAGTATTGGCGTTAACCGACCACGATGATATTTCTGGTTTGGCAACTGCGCGCGAAGCAGCGGACGCGCACGCAATACATTTTGTCAATGGGGTTGAAATTTCAGTCACTTGGAAAAAACGCACTTTGCATATTGTGGGCTTAAAGTTTGATGCAGAAAATGCAGCTTTAAAAAATGCTTTAGCCGCTGTGCGCATTGGGCGTGAGGAACGCGCCGTGCAAATGGCGGATGGACTTGCCAAAGTGGGCATTGCTGGTGCTTATGAAGGTGCGAAAGAGTTTGCCAAGCAAAGTATTATGACGCGCAGCCATTTTGCGCAGTTTTTGGCTAAAAATGGTCACGCTAAAGATGTTAAGTCTGTGTTCAAAAAATTCTTAGTTAAAGGCAAACCCGGTTTTGTTGACCATCAATGGATGAGTTTAGAATCAGCGGTCAATTTAATTATCAATGCGGGCGGTCAAGCGGTGATTGCACACCCAGGTCGTTACGACTTAGGTACCATTAATATGCTGTTATTGATGCATGAATTTAGAAGCTACGGCGGCGCGGCGATTGAAGTGGTGACTGGCAGCCACAATCCGCCGCAGTACCAGCAATTTGCCAAAATCGCCCATCGCTTTAGCTTAAAAGCTTCGTTAGGCTCAGATTATCATGGGCCTGGTTTATCTTACATGGCGATGGGTTGCGTGCCAGATTTGCCTGTTGGTTGCGACCCAGTATGGGCGGATTGGCCAGAAGCACAGTATTTAAATTAAATATCAAGCAGCGTTACCAACTTAACCCAATCATAAATGATAATTAATGGCACAGTATTTTGTGATTAATGCTGATAATCCGCAGCCGCGCTTGATTAAACAGACCGTTGAAATTTTGCGCGATGGTGGCGTGATTGCGTATCCAACTGGCTCTAGCTATGCGCTGGGTTGCATGATGGGTTTTAAAGATGCGCAGGATAGAATTCGTCAGATTCGCGGGCTGGGTGATGACCATTTATTTAGCTTAATCTGCCGCAATTTGAGTGAATTAAGCGTGTATGCACAAGTGGATAATAGCCAATTTAGATTGCTCAAAGCCAATACGCCAGCGGCGTACACATTTGTGTTAAAAGCCACGCGCGAAGTGCCGCGCCGTTTGCAACATGCCAAGCGCAGCGCAGTGGGCATTCGTGTGCCTAATCACTTGGTTGTGCAAGCTTTGTTAGATGAGCTAGCTGAACCCATGTTAAGCATGACCTTGCAGTTGGCAGATGATGATGAGCCGCTAAACGAGGCGTGGGAAATTCGTGATCGCTTAGAAAGCCAAGTGGATTTAGTGATTGATTCTGCCATTAGCTTTGCAGGCCTCACTACAGTGATTGATTTAACCTCTGTGCAGCCCGCATTAATTCGTCAAGGCGTGGCATCTGCAGCACCGTTTGGATTATAAGTAAGCGATCAAACTTAACACTAAAAAACCCTTAACTTTTGTAAACAATATATTTAGAAAGACGCATGGATTTTTTTAATCTTTTAAACGCATTGCAATCTTTAACGACCGTTCAGCGTATTGCAGTCACCGCTATTCCCATGATTTTAGCGATTACCGTGCATGAGGCCGCACACGGCTACGCGGCGCGTTATTATGGCGATATGACAGCACATAACGCAGGTCGCATTACGCTGAATCCTATCCGCCATATCGATTTAATCGGTACAGTGGTTGTGCCGAGTATCACCATGTTGGTTGGCGGCATTTTTTTTGGCTGGGCAAAGCCCGTACCCGTTAATTTTATGCAATTGCGACATCCTAAGCGCGATATGTTATGGGTGGCCGCGGCAGGGCCAGGGGCTAATTTGTCGATGGCTATTCTGTGGGCAATCGCCATGCAATTCGCGCATTTTTTACCAGAATACGCCGCGCTGCCATTTGCACTCATGGGTGCGGCTGGGATATTAGTCAATACCATTTTAATGGTGCTTAATTTATTGCCATTACCACCTTTAGATGGTGGCAGAATTGCAGTGAGTTTACTGCCGAACAATTTGGCAGTTAAATACGCGCAAATTGAACGTTACGGTTTTATTATTTTGATTCTGCTGTTGGTCACGCATATTCTTGATAAAATTATGTGGCCTTTTGTGATGCTGACTTTGCAATCTATTTCAGCCGTTTTTTTCTAATTTTTAATGGGTTAAGTCTAGGTTACTATGGCGTTAGAACGCGTTTTATCGGGCATGCGCCCAACAGGCAATTTGCATTTAGGCCATTATAATGGCGTGCTAAAAAATTGGATTAAGTTGCAACACGAGCATGAATGCCTGTTTTTTGTAGCCGACTGGCATGCGCTCACCACGCATTACGACACGCCAGAAATCATCGAAGAATCGGTTTGGGAAATGGTGATTGATTGGCTGGCTGCGGGCGTTGACCCTGCCAACGCCACTATTTTTATTCAATCGCGCGTGCCAGAACATGCTGAATTACACACACTTTTAAGCATGATTACACCGTTAAGTTGGCTAGAGCGCGTGCCAACTTATAAAGACCAGCAAGAAAAACTATCCAGCAAAGATTTATCTACATATGGCTTTTTGGGTTACCCACTATTGCAAAGCGCGGATATTCTCATTTACAAAGCCACACAAGTGCCTGTGGGCGAAGACCAGATTCCCCACATTGAATTTACGCGTGAAATCGCGCGCCGTTTTAACCATATTTACGGCAAAGAAACGGGATTTGAAGAAAAAGCCAAAGCAGCCATCAAAAAATTAGGCAGTAAAAGAGGCGCACTGTATGAAGAGATGCGAAATGCGTATCAACAAAGTGGTAATGAAGAAGCGCTGGAATCAGCCCGCGCATTGATTGAAGAGCAGCAAGGCATGAGCATGGGTGATAAAGAGCGTTTGCTGGGTTACCTAGAGGGAGGCGGTAAAATGATTTTGCTAGAGCCAGATTACAAACTGACACCCGCTTCCAAAATGCCTGGTTTGGATGGACAGAAAATGTCTAAATCGTATAACAACACCATTTCACTGCGCGAAGATAAAGATGTTATCGCCAAAAAAATCAAAACCATGCCCACCGACCCAGCGCGAATCAGACGCACCGATCCAGGTGACCCTGCCAAATGCCCTGTATGGCAATTGCACGAAATTTATTCGGATAAATCTACACAGGATTGGGTGCAAAATGGCTGTAAGACTGCCGCCATTGGTTGCATTGAATGTAAAGCGCCCGTAATTGAAGGCATTTTAAAAGAACTACAACCGATTCAAGAGCGCGCCGCGCAATATGCGGAAGACCCAACTTTAGTCAAAAATATTGTCGCAGAAGGTTGCGAAAAAGCGCGTAAATTAGCGCGTGAAACCATGCGTGATGTGCGCGATGCCATGGGCTTGAATTATGGCTAATGCTAAACAGGAGCTGTTATGACTTTTCAAGCTTATATTGACAACATCAAAACAAAAACTGGCAAAACGCCGGAGGATTTTAAGCAACTTGCTGAAAAAGAAGGCCTATTAAAGCCTGATGTAAAAGCAGGAGACATAGTTGCTTGGCTTAAGAAAGACTTTGGATTAGGACATGGGCACGCGATGGCTATTTATGCAACTTTAGTTAACAAAAGACAGGCTGAAACGAAAACTTGATTTTAAGAAATAACTGCATGAATAGGAAGTAAATTTGTTGTCAACGACATCAGTAGTGAAAATCAAAGGCGAGCTACTGAGCGAACTGCCGCAAGATTTATATATTCCGCCCGATGCGCTGGAGGTGTACTTAGAGGCGTTTGAAGGGCCACTGGATTTATTGCTTTATCTGATTCGCAAGCATAATCTGGATATTCTGGATATTCCTATGGCGCAATTGACGGCGCAATATATGGTGTATGTGGACCAAGGAACCAGAGATAAGTCGAAGGTGATTAAACTGGAATTGGCGGCGGATTATTTGCTGATGTCAGCGATGTTAATTGAGATTAAATCGCGCATGTTGCTACCAAAACCTGCGGACGTGCTTGAAGAAGATGATCCGCGTGCAGAACTGGTGCGCCGATTAATGGAATATGAAGCGATTAAATTAGCGGCACAACGTTTGGACGCGATGCCGCAAGTAGGCGTAGACATTAGCGTTGCAGCCGCTTATTATCAGCATATTGCCAATATTAAACCGATTGAAGTGAGCTTAGATGAATTGGCGGATGCGTGGCGCAATGTGCTAAAACGCGCCAAATTAACTACGCATCACAAAATCGGCAAGGCAGAATTATCAGTACGCGAGCATATGAGCCAGATTCTGCGGCGCTTAAAAGCCGATGGCATGGTGGAGTTTTCGGCTTTATTTGATGTGCTAACAGAAGGCTTGGCCAAGCTGGTGGTGCATTTTTTGGCGATTTTAGAGCTGGCAAAAGAAGGTTTGATTCGCATCACGCAACAGCAAGCGTTTTCGCCGATTTATTTACAAGCCAATAGCAGTGAATGATTGTGAAAGAGCCCGATAATATCACTGAGTTTAAGCAGATTCTGGAAGCGGCATTATTAACCGCTGGCCAGCCTTTAAGCTTGGATGATTTGTTAAAACTGTTTGCAGGCCGTATGGAACGCACCACTTTGCGCATGTTGTTAGATGAGTTAAAGCAAGATTGGGCGCATGAGAATGCGGCTAAGACGCTGGATTTGGTTCAAGTCGCCACTGGTTATCGCTTTCAAGCCAAAGCGCAATTTAGCGCATTTATTGCGCGACTTAACCCTGAAAAACAGCCAAAATATTCTCGTGCCGTGATGGAAACCTTGGCGATTATTGCCTATCGTCAACCTGTGACGCGCGGCGATATTGAGCAAATTCGGGGTGTGGCGGTTAACCCGAATGTAATGCGCCAATTACATGAGCGCGATTGGATTGATGTGGTAGGGCAGCGCGAAGTGCCAGGCCGACCATCGCTATATGCAACCACCAAACATTTTTTAGATGATTTGAATTTGCGCAGTTTAAGTGAGTTGCCTCCCTTTGAAGATTTTGCGCAAACTGAAATGCCATTAGAAAGTTAACGATTAAATAATAATAGACTCATCACTGACAAGTCGATAAATCTCTACTAATAATCTTTATACTTGATGGTTTTCCAAAAAGCACGGTCAGTCAGGATGAAATACTGCATGCAAAGTCAACACTTGCCACAAAATATTATATTGCTTACTGCAACTATTGAACCACCTAAAAACGCTAAAAATTTAGTGGTGATAGATGGTAATCTGCGCCTGCAACAATATTTGACTGCTTTTGAATTTTATTTACAGCTACTATCTAAAGAACATTTTACACATATCGTATTTGTAGATAATTCTGGTTCAGACTGCAGTTCTATTATTCAACTTGTAGATAAATATAACTTGGCTCAGCAAGTTGAAGTGATTAGCTTCAATGGTTTGGACTACCCCGCTAACTATGGTCGTGGTTATGGCGAGTTCAAGCTGGTTGAATATGCAATGCGCAATTCTAATATTTTATTAACTGCGGTTGATAGTGCTGCCATTTGGAAAATTACTGGTAGATATATTGTTGCTAATTTAAGCCTAATTATCGAGAAAAGTCCCAAAAAAGCAGATTTTTATTGTCACTGTCGAAACTATCCGTTGCATTGGATGGATTTATATATTTTAAAATGGAATAAGTCAGCTTACAATTCATTTTTAGCTAATATTTACATGCGTTTAAAAGAGGGTGAAGATGCGGAATCATCAGAGCAAAAGTTCAGAAAAATAGTAGACGCTAATCTTATCAACATCAATATTATTAAACGTTTTAATATCATTCCACTTTTGATTGGTGTTAGAGGATATGATAACCAGCCTTATCAAAACACCTTTAAATATCAGCTACGTAGCATCGCTAATACTCTATTACCTTTTCTCTGGATTTAATTCTATGGCACGTCCTTTCAAGCAGCAGCGCGACCCACAAGCGCAAATTCGTCGTCCAAAAACTAACTTTACCAAGCTGGAAGTAGACGAAAACGCTACGCCAGAACCCACACAGCGTTTGCATAAATTATTAGCCACGCAAGGTTTGGGCTCGCGCCGCGATATGGAAGAACTCATTGCAAGTGGTCGCGTGACCATTAACGGAGAAATAGCCAAAGTGGGCGCAGGCGTTACGCAATATGACGTGATACGCATTGATAGCCGACCTGTGCGTTTGTCATTTGAAGCAGAATTGCCGCAAGTATTAATCTATCATAAGCCAGAAGGTGAAATTGTCAGTCAAGATGACCCTGAAGGGCGTGCGACTGTTTTTGATAAACTACCAAAAATCAAACAAGGTAAATGGATAGCGATTGGTCGACTGGATATAAACACCAGCGGCTTGCTAATATTCACCAATTCGGGCGAGTTGGCGAACCGTTTTATGCATCCGCGCTATGAGGTAGAGCGCGAATATGCGGTGCGCATTTTTGGCGAGCTGACCGATGAGCAAATGACCATGCTTACACAAGGTATTGAGCTAGAAGACGGCCCAGCAAGCTTTGATAGTATTTCAGCTCAAGGCGGTGAGGGTGCTAATCATTGGTATCAAGTGATTATCCGTGAGGGCAGAAACCGTGAAGTGCGCCGTTTGTTTGAGGCGTTTCAATTGCCTGTAAGCCGCTTGATGCGCGTGCGCTTTGGTCCGGTGAATTTACCGCCTAGGGTAAAACGCGGCACGATGCTAAAACTAGAGCAAAAAACTGTGGTGGAATTATTGGAGTGGGCGGGATTAGAAGCACCAAAGGCGCCTTTGCGACAATTAAACCAGCGCGAAAAAGACAAAGCCACAGCCGTATTTGTGCCTAAAGTGCGCAAACAAAGAATGAGCGCTTTAGATAGACCTGTGCGTGAAATGGGTGAAGATGGCAAGCCAGTGCAACGCGGAAGAATAGCGAAAAATACAGAAATTAAGAAATCTACGCTTAAAGACTCAAAACCAAAAAAACCCGCCAATAGGCGTGTGCGCCAAACCAGCGATTTACCGCCTGCAAAAACGAAAAAGCGATAAATCTAATTAGTTAACAGTTTGTAGCAGTTGCTCTTTTGTCAGCAAAAACACAAATTGATTGCCTGACTCAACCGTTAACCAGGTAAATGGCAAGTCTGGGTAAGCATCAAGCAAGGCATCGCGGTTATGGCCTATTTCCACCACCAAAATGCCATCATCATTCAGATATTTTCCTGCTTCACGCAGAATAGTATGCGTGTGATCTAACCCACCCAAGCCACTACCGAGTGCAATTTTTGGTTCGTTGCGATATTCTGCTGGCAGCTGCGCCATGCTTGCGGCATCTACATACGGCGGATTACTGATCATTAAATCGTAAGTTTTACCCTGCAAAGCCGTAAACATATCCGACTGAATTGCTGTGATTTGCGCTTGCAAGCTGTAATTAGCGATATTGATATTGGCGACTGCAATCGCGTCTGGCGAAATATCCACCACGTCAATCGCCGCATCGGGGAAGGCATTTGCCAGCAAAATGCCCAAGCAACCGCTGCCAGTGCAAATATCCGCCGCAGAGTTAATCAGTTCAGGATGCTCAATCCACGGCTGTAAACCGTGTTCACCTGCCTCGTTAAAATCTAATAGTTCGGCAATAAAACTTCTTGGCACAATCACACGCTCATCCACATAAAATTTAAAGCCGCGTAGCCACGCTTCGCGCAACAAATAAGCGGTAGGTGTGCGTTTGGTCATGCGTTGTTCGATTAAATGCGCGAGATGCTTGCGCTCTTGCTCGGTGATCACCGCGTCTAAAAAATTATTGAGTGTTTCATGTGGTAAATGTAGCGCGCTCATCACCAGCCATACCGCTTCGTCATAGCTATTATCGGTGCCATGTCCAAAGAAAATTTCTGAGGATTCAAATTGGCTGACAGTAAAGCGTAGCCAATCGCGAACGGTGAATAATTCTTCTGCTAGTTTTGGAAAATGTGGTCTAGGAAATTGCGTCATTTTTTCGTTTTTTCATTGTTTCTATTGGTTAAGTTAACCCGTTTTTTTGCATCAATTTCTTGGTTAACTTGGCTATTTAATTAATTTTTCAAGTGTCAACTTGTAAGTTTGTTTGAGTGGTTCAATATCTGCCACAGCCACACATTCATTTAATTTGTGAATGGTTTTATTTAATGGGCCAAACTCAACCACTTGTTTGCATATGTCTGCAATAAAGCGCCCATCAGACGTGCCACCTGTAGTGGATAATTCAGGTGAAACGCCATAGCTTGCAACAATCGCCTCTGAAATCGCCTCGACCAGATTGCCGCGCGGCGTGATATAGGGTGGAGAATATTCCCATTCCAAATCATAGTCCAGCGCATGTTTATCTAAAATCGCATGCACGCGTTGCCTTAAATTGGCATCCGTACTGCCGTTTTTAAGCCCATTAGAATCGCTTAATTCGGGACAAAATCTAAAATTAAATAAAATCTCTACTTCACCAGGCACCACATTTGTCGCCCCTGTTCCGCCATTCATATTGCTGATTTGCCAGCTGGTTGGCGGGAAATATTCGTTACCATTATCCCAAACGGTTTCCACCATGTCTTTAATCGCGGGCGCAACTAAATGGATGGGATTTTTAACCAAATGTGGGTAGGCAATATGGCCTTGCACGCCTTTAACCATCAGCTTGCCTGATAGTGAGCCGCGTCTGCCATTTTTAATCATATCGCCAACCACTCTATTACTGGTTGGCTCGCCAACGATGCAATAATCAATGAATTCACCGCGATTTTTTAAAGCTTCAACTACTTTAATTGTACCGTTAACGGCAATACCTTCTTCATCGGATGTAATCAATAAGCCAATTGATCCGGTGTGATTTGGAGTTTCTGCAATAAATTCTTCAATGCTCGTAATAAAGGCAGCCAATGAAGTTTTCATGTCCGCCGCCCCGCGTGCATATAGCATGCCATCCACAATGGTTGGCTCAAACGGCGGCGTGTGCCATTTGTCAATTGGCCCTGTAGGCACCACATCGGTGTGGCCTGCAAATACCAATAAAGGCGATGCAGTACCGCGACGCGCGTAAAAATTATCTACATCGCCAAAACGCATACGCTCAATTTTAAAGCCTAACGGCTCAAGCCGCGCAATCATTGCCTGTTGGCAGCCAGCGTCTTCTGGCGTATTAGAGCGGCGTTTGAGTAAATCAATTGCAAGTTCGAGGGTGGTGGAGTAGCTATTCATGATTAAAAGTTTCTTTAATTAAATTTAAACATTAAAAATTTCTGCGTAGCGAGATTCATCAAATCCTACACATAAAACTGTGCCATCTTTAACCAGCACAGGGCGTTTGATTAAAGAAGTTTTTGCTTGCATGATTGTAATTGCTGCAGAATTATTCGTGATGGTGTTTTTGGTGGCTTCATCTAAGCCACGCCAAGTCAGCCCTGCGCGGTTAATGAGTTTTTCATGTGAAATTTGTGTTAACCAATTGCTTAAGTTAGCAGTTGAAATACCTAGTTTTTTGAAATCGTGAAATTCGACTATTACTTGATTCGCAGCAAGCCAATCGCGCGCTTTTTTGACAGTGCTACAATTGGGAATGCCGTAAAGTTTCATACTGAAAAATAACACTTAATTGTGGGTTAAGTCTTATTTTAACATCACACATTGCGCTATGTCGTATTTATGCGGCTTTTGATTGATAATCGGCGATTAGAAACTGTCCAGTCGTTTCGAAATTGCTGCTTAATTGGGTAAATAACTGCAGCAGTTTTTTCTCTGATAATGGTTTGCATAACAGGTAGCCTTGCATTTGGTCGCAATCCAAATCCACCAGTGCCTCGCGTTGCGCCTCAGTTTCTACACCTTCGGCCACCACATTCAAATCCAGCGCATGTGCTAAGCGAATCACCGCATCAACCAAAGCGCGCGATGCTTTATTCTCGTTGATTTGTGCAATAAATACTTTATCTAGCTTCACTTCATCAATATTTAAATGCTGCAAGTAACTGAGACTAAATTGATGCGAGCCGAAATCATCTAATGCCACTTTGATGTCTGCGGCTTTAAACTGCCGTAATAAATGTTTAAACTGGCCTTCATTTTTAATTGCAGTGGTTTCTTTAATCTCAAACATCAAGTTTGCAGATGGAATTTTGTAGCGCTTGCGCAAACGTAATATTTCATCTACTAGCTGCGTGTTTCTAAATTGCTGCGGCGCTAAATTAATCGATACTTTTAAATCTAAGCCAGCCGTTTTAGCGCGATGAATCACGCGGCAACCTTCTTCAATCACCCATTCGTTGATTGGATTAATTAAACTAAAACGCTCAGCTGCTGGAATAAAATCAGTGGGTAATAAAACCCCTTTGCTCGGGTGATTCCAGCGAATTAATGCCTCTACGCCCACTGGTGATTGTGTTTTGCAGTTAACTTTGGGCTGAAACACCAGCTCAAATTGATGATGTTTAATGGCAAATTGCAAATCGCGTTGCATTTCTAACATCAAATCAGAGGCAGACTCTATTTCAGCATCAAAAAATCTAAACTGATTTTTGCCGTCTTGTTTGGCTTTGTACATGGCTGCGTCGGCACAAATCATGAGTTTTTCAAGATTGCCATCGCGCGGATAGACCGCAATACCAACTGAGCAAGAGATTTCAATAAGCTGCCCTTCAACCCAAAATGGCTCTTTAATCGATTGCACAATACGCTCTACAATTGGAATAATGTCTTCGTCCGATTTAATGTCTTCAATCAACGCCACAAACTCGTCGCCACCAATACGCGCAACAGAATCGCACACGCGCACGGCTGTATTTAAACGGTTTGCTACCGATATTAATACCGCATCACCAATATGGTGACCATAAGTGTCGTTAATGGGCTTAAAGTGATCTAAATCGATGTAGGCAATGGCAATGGTTGTGCTGGTGCGCGCGCTGCGTTTTGCGGCTGCTTCTAATTCACGTTGAAATGCGCGTCTGTTAGGCAATTGCGTTAACGCATCTTTGTAGCCTGAGCTAGCGGTATCAGGCGCTTTTTGCCTATCCATAATGCTGATTTGAAAAGCACTAACGCCAAATTTTTCGTAGTACAAGGCCACCACAAAAGCAACCAGAAACAGGCATACTAAGCCTAACGCAATCACAATCGCCAGTAAGGTTTTATCGGTGTTGATTGCTGCGTGTTGCAAGATATGCGTTTGCAAAGAAACCGAGGCGTTAAATGCAGTGTGCACTGCCAAAATAGTAATGCCAGTCATTAATGAGAAAATCAGCTTAATCAACAGTTTATTTTTACCTACATAATCTTTCATCCAAGATAATGTCGCCAAACACACAACGCCAGCACTGAGTGACACGCCCAATGCAATGAATAAAGATAAGCCATTAAAAGACACGGAAGTAGTGAAATTCCAAAGGCTATTGGTTTTATTTAAGCCGCTTAACGCAAGGTAAAACATCAAGTAGCTGCCCAAACCGATAATGATGCCGCCCATCATAAATTGTTTAAGCGAGATGACTTTTTTGCTCGCTATTGCACATAAAGCAAAGCCAATGCTAACGGCCACCAACCAAGAGGCGCACATAGCGAGCGAGAAAATACTAAACACTTGATCGCCATGAAAAATGAGTAGATTGATAAAATGAATAGCCCAAAGACCGCTGCCAACCGCAATTGAATACAGCTTTAACAGCGCTTTTCGATGGATAGAAGCAGTGCGGTAAAGATGTTGTATAAAACCAAAGCTCACATACATAGCAAAACTGCTCGCTAACAGCGAGAGTAATATCAACCAAATTTCATAATGAATTTGCATAGTTGTGGTTTATTTCAGCTTATTTATATTATTTTGAATAGAGATAAGCAACTACTATGCCAGCGTGGATTTGTGATTGTTGCTTTGGCGCATGAATGGATGATACAAAAAAACCATACTGCTGGCACAGCCATGCAAACAGTATGGTTAAGAGATTATATTTAGTTATATACAATATTATTGATATAACTAAATCGTAATTAATGACACAAAAATACTAGACTTAACCCATCAAAACGTCGAATATTGAGCGAAACTGTTGTTGAAAATTAAATGCCACGCAATAGCTCATTAATACCCACTTTACCTAAGGTTTTAGCATCTACTTTTTTAACAATTACCGCGCAATACAAGCTATAGCTAGCATCTTTAGAAGGCAAATTGCCTGCGACCACAACAGAACCGGCTGGCACACGGCCGTAAAACACTTCGCCGGTTTCGCGGTCATAAATTTTGGTGCTTTGACCAATATATACGCCCATTGAAATCACGCAATTGTCTTCCACAATCACGCCTTCAACCACTTCACTGCGCGCGCCAACAAAGCAGTTGTCGCCGATAATGGTTGGGCCTGCTTGTACAGGCTCTAATACGCCGCCGATGCCTACGCCACCTGATAAATGTACATTTTTACCGATTTGCGCGCACGAACCTACGGTTGCCCACGTGTCGACCATGGTGCCTTCACCCACATACGCGCCGATATTCACATAGGACGGCATTAACACCGCATTTTTACCAATAAATGAACCGCGACGCACAATCGCGTTTGGCACTACGCGAAAGCCACCTGCTTTAAAATCTGCTTCAGTGTAATCGGCAAATTTTGGCGGTACTTTATCAAAATATTTGGTTACGCCGTCGTCTAATAGTTTGTTATCTTCTAATCTAAAAGAGAGCAACACGGCTTTTTTAAGCCATTGATGTGTTTCCCAGTTTTGTGTCTCGCCAATACGGCTAGCCACGCGTAAGGTGCCAGCGTCTAAATCTTTTAATACGGATTCAACTTGCGTCTTTAATGCTGGCGCTGCATTGCCTGGGTTAATATTGGCGCGCTCTTCAAACGCGGCTTCGATAATGCTTTGACGTGGATCCATAATCTTCTCAGAAATAGTTAAATTAACAAAAGCGTTATTTTAACCTAGTTAAACACTTAGCCAAAAATAAAGCGCATTGTGTGACACAACGCGCTTTTAATAAAAGCTGACTTAACACGCAATTTATGCTAATTTTTTACGATCTTCCTGCTTTGGCCGCTTCATACAAAGGCATCATTCTTGGCGTTAAAGCTTTTAAATCGGCAATTCTATTGACACTGGCAGGATGCGTGCTGAAAAATTCTGGTGGCGCACTATTCGATAACGCACCCATTTTTTGCCATAAGGTCACTGCTGCATTTGGGTTAAATCCTGCGCGTGCGGCTAGCTCTAAACCCATTTTATCCGCCTCGCGCTCTTGTTCGCGACCATTGGGCAGCGCAAAAAACAATTGTGAGCCAGCACCTGCAGCTTGCACCGCGACGCCGCCTGCTGTGCCAGTGGCAAAAGCCGCCAATGCTTGCAAGCCGAATTGTTGCACATAGGCTTGCGACATGCGTTCACGTCCGTGTTCACGCAGAGCGTGTGCCATTTCATGGCCAATCACAGCAGCAAGTTCATCATCTGTCGCGCTGATTTTTTCAATCAAACCAGAAAACACCATGATTTTGCCGCCAGGCATGCAGTACGCATTTACTTGATTATTTTTTTCAACGTTTACTTCCCATTTCCATTGAGCGGCATCAGGCCTGAACACGCCCACTTGTGCGATTAATCTATTTGAAATGCCGCGTACACGCGCTAGCATGGCTTTATCTACATTAAGCGTATTTTTCTGCGCAGCTACTTTTAGTGTTTCTGTATACGCTTGCGCAGACATGCTATCAACAGTGCCTGCAGGCATCAAAAGTAACTGCGAGCGCTTCACACCAGAAACGCTGTCTTGCGTAGTGGTCGAGCAGCTAACTAAATGTAGTGACAGGGCTGTTAATATCGTTGCGGTTATTTTTTTCATCAAAGTTTCCTAAAATTCAAGTCATTAAATATCGGTAAAATAGCGGTAAAAAGTTCAGTTATACAGTAACGTTTCAGTCATCAAAAAGACAATACTTATTTTGTCAGCATTTTAGTAGTCGCTAATTGGTTAAATTTTAAGTTGCGAACCTAATTCTATAACACGATTGGGCGGTAATTTAAATTGATTGGTAATACTTTCTGCGGTGCGAAATAAACCCACGAATATTTTCTTGCGCCAGATGGCCATGCCGGTTTTTTCAGAGGCGATTAAGCTTTCTTTGCCAATAAAAAACGAGGTATTCATGGGTTCTACGTGTAATCCTCTCGCTTCGCATAACAATAAATCGCGTGGTAAATCCGGCTCGTCTTTAAATCCATAGTTAACCGTGACACGATAAAACTCATGCAACATCGCTTCAACTGTGACACGCTCTTCTAGATTGGTATGCGGCACATCTAAAAACTTAACCGTTAAAATCATCACTTTTTCATGCAATACTTTATTGTGTTTTAAATTGTGCAACATGGCATGCGGCACGCCTTGTGGATTAGGCGTCATAAATACGGCGATTCCTGGCACGCGTTGTGGCGGATGTGCGCTAATCGCTTCAATAAAAGGCTCAATCGCCATCGATTCAGATTTCAAGCGACTGTAAACTAAGGTGCGGCCATTTTTCCAAGTGAGCATTAACACATAAATAACCACGCCAATCACTAGCGGTACCCAGCCACCATCAGGAATTTTCAGCACATTTGCGCCAAAAAAGGCTAAATCAACCGTTAAAAATAAAGCCACAAGCAAGACTGTTTTAAGTTTACCCCAGCGCCAAATTTCTCTAAATACCACAGCGGCTAATAAAGTGGTAATAACCATATCACCTGTTACGGCTATGCCGTAGGCGGCGGCTAAGTCGCCAGAGCTGCCAAAGCCAATCACCAGCGCCATCACAGCCAGCATTAAGCCCCAATTGACGCGCGGCATATACACTTGGCCTTGCTCACTTTCAGAGGTGTGTTGAATGTGCATGCGGGGTAAATACCCCAATTGTAAGGCTTGACGCGACACAGAAAACGCGCCCGTGATGACGGCTTGCGAAGCAATAACAGTGGCTAAAGTCGCTAAAATAATCAGTGGGAATAGCGCCCATTCTGGTGCCATTAGGTAAAAAGGATTTTTAATCGAAGCGGCGTTATGCAACATTAACGCGCCCTGACCAAAATAATTTAGCAGCAAAGTAGGCAATACAAATCCAAACCATGCCAAGCGAATAGGAAAGCGCCCAAAATGCCCCATATCGGCATATAAAGCTTCTGCGCCAGTGACTGCCAACACCACTGCACCTAAGGCTACAAAAGCAATCCACGGTTTAAACATAAAGAATTTAACCGCATAAATAGGGTTAAGTGCGTTAAGAATAGTGGTGTCATGCAAAATATTAATGATGCCCATTAAACCTAATGTGCCAAACCACAACAACATCACCGGGCCAAAAAAAGCACCGACAATTGCGGTGCCTTTGCTTTGTGCCCAAAACAACAAAAATAAAACCACTAAGGTAATCGGCACAATGGCTGTGTGTAAACTAGGCGCGGCCACTTCTAAGCCTTCAACCGCTGAAAGCACTGAAATGGCAGGGGTAATCATGCCATCGGCATAAAACATGCAGGCACCCAAAATACCAAGGAACATAATATTGCGCTGCTTGATGCTGTTACCTTGGGCATTTCTGGAAGCTAACGCCAACAAAGCCATGATGCCGCCTTCGCCACGGTTATCAGCGCGCATTATAAAAGCCACGTATTTAACCGACACAATCAAAATGAGCGCCCATGTGATGAGCGATAAAATGCCATAAACATTCATTGCATTGAGTGGCAGCAGATGGTGGCCAGTTGAAAAAACTTCTTTCATGGTGTACAAAGGGCTAGTGCCAATATCGCCAAATACCACGCCCAGAGCGGCTAACGCCATGGTGGGTAGATTTGCTTTATGAGGGGTTTGATTGTCCATGTTAATACGCACTAATACGATTGCGTATTATCAACCAATTAAATCGGCAAACCAACACAAATTAAACTTTAACAACTTGCATTTTTAATGCTAAGCACCTTAGCTTTCGCGCTGCCTTTGTAAAAAGTAATGTTTAATTGCGATTCTGGGGCTAATTGTTGCGCATCTTTAACCAGCTGCATTGGTACATTATTGAGTAAATCACCTTGAACAAGCTCACAATGCACAATTGCATAACCTCTTGCTAAAACGGCGTTAGGATTCAATTGCGCAATGCCATTGCTTAAACGTAATAATCGGTGCTGATAGGTTTGCAGGTTTTGTTGTATGACTAAGTTTAAACGACGTTGTAATTGTTTGATTTGCATGGCGCGACTTTCAATTTGTAGCTGAGGCGATATGAGTCTGCGTGCTAAAAAATCCAGCTGTTGTGCGCTTTGGTTCAATAAAAAGTTAACCTGTTTATTGAGTCTATTTTTTAGGTTAAGTAATTGATTCTGCGATACTCTAATATCAGCACAAGCCAATTCTGC
>JBKJRD010000016.1:0-6386 GCA_046594885.1 Methylotenera sp.
CTTAAAATCAATCGGTCACCTGCTTTTGCATCTGAATTACGCTTTACATTATTGGGGTGGATTAATCCGATAGCGACAAGCCCATAAATTGGCTCCACTGAATCTATAGTGTGACCCCCTGCAATTGGTATACCCGCTTCAGCACAGATGCTTTCACCACCTTGGATGGTTTTCCCAATAGTATCTACTGACAACTTATCAATCGGCATCGCCAAAAGCGCTAACGCCATAATGGGTGTGCCACCCATTGCATATACATCAGAGATCGCATTAGTTGCTGCAATTCGACCAAAGTCATAAGGATCGTCGACTATAGGCATAAAAAAGTCAGTAGTCGCAATCAGCGCTTGATGTTCATTTAATAGGTAAACAGCTGCATCATCACTCGTCTCAATGCCTACCATCAGCTCTTTTGGTATGGGCAGCCCGCGTGCAGATTTAAGGATTTCTGCCAAAACGCCAGGCGCTATTTTGCAACCGCAACCACCGCCGTGTGAAAAAGCACTTAATCTGATGGGTGGTTCTGGTGCACTCATGATAAATTTTTTCTGAATAGTTTGATTTTTTGATAAGATTAAAGTGTTAAGTCGATTTAAAAGTTGACATGAAAGCGAGCTAGCAAGGCTTTTTCGTCTTCACGGTCCTTGATATTGCTGCCTGAACCATTACCAGGGCCAGTGTTGCTATTATTAACTGCAGCGCCACCGTCAAAAGTAGTGTATTCGTAATCAAGCTGAATTTTTGCATTTGAATTTAAATACCAATTGATGCCTGTTGCCCAAGAATGGGCCGATTGTGCACTCTTAGAACCATCAGCATACGCTTGATTTGTGCTACCAGTTAAATCTGCCCCTGCTTGTGCTGCAAATTGCCCTGCTTGATTTTTAAACGTCGCTCTGTCTAAATTCATTTCGCTGTAACGTGCTACTAATTCCCAAGCACCCCAACCACCCTTGTCTAAATCGAAATCACGTTTCGGCTTAACCCCTTTAAAAGAAGCTTCTTCACCTGTGATCAAATATGAAGCGGCAACCTGCCATGCATCGTGACTCAATTTTTTATTGGTATTGGCTACAATGCCTGAAGGCGTGGTGCCGCCACCGCCAGCAGCCAGTGAACCGCCAGCGGTAGCTAAACTCACCTCTTGCTCTACTTGCGCATATTCGGCGATTAAACCAAATGCACCATAGTAATAATGCGCTTGTGGCGATATTCTAAATCGTGAGCCATGTGCCACAGTGGCTGGGCCATAGCGAAAAAAGACTTGTTGAGAGTTAGTCAAATAAGCCGGCAAGCCATTTCTGCTAGCATCTGCATTACTCGTATCAGTGAAGTTAAGGTTTTTTTCACCATCAATATTGGTATAAGTTGCCGCAAGGCCAAATCCTAACCCACTTAACACATGCGTTGTATCTTTAAACGGATTAGCAAAAACACGTGCGGTCACTTCTTTATTGCTATCAAACTCGGCACCTGTGCCACTATTTCCTGCGTCGACAACACCATTATTAACGCCGATTGCATAGCTCAATTTTTCTTTGTAAAAATCGCCAAATAGCGATATACCAATATCTCGATTCGGTAATATTGCATTGGTTACATAACTACGCTCAACGAATTTAATATCGCTTCCCGTTTGTAAGCGCTCTAACCCTACAAAAGGTTTGTATTTACCTATTCTTATTTTAAAAGCAGGGTCAAATCTTGCATCCACATACGCATCAAAAATTTGCACAACACCATTGGCAAAATCTGGTGAAAATCGAAAATCATAGCGGCCAAATAAAGTGCCTTCAATAATCGGGCGTGCCCTACGCACCAACGCCGTATCATTCGCATCATGAAAGCCCGTTGCGTCTAAATTTCCTGCGCGATTATTGCTGCGCAAACGTACGTCATTGGCACCGCTGGAAAATGATCGATAGTCGCTTTGCAAAAGACCACGGAATTTAATGACATTTTTACCATCTGCAGATTCTATTGCAAAACCTTTATCACTGGCTTTCAGCACGGGCGTTTCTTTTTTCTTAAGCTCACTCGCTTGCTCTTTAATTTCACTTTTGCGTTCTAACATTTTCATTTTTTGACTTAACTCTTGCACCATTGCACGTAACTCTTCAAGCTCATCCGAATCATTTGCAAGCACAATGTGACTATTCGCAGTCAATCCAATGACAATTAAACTCAATAGCGTTTGTTTTAATGTATGTTGCCTATTATGAATTTCCATCACTTTCCCCCTAAACCACCCTGAATTCCTCATGAATTTAACCTTGTTTGCTATGTTGATAGCACATAATAATTTATGCGTTAATATATTGTGCATTAAACAAAAATGTATCACAATGTAAATAGCTTGTAACCAATTATAATGGGTCACGAATATGAAACCAAATCAAAAATGGGCTATGGCGTTAGATTTAGAGCGTTGTACAGGTTGCCACTCTTGTTCTGTCGCTTGCAAGGTGGAACATGATATCCCGTTAGGCCATTTTCGCACCAAAGTTTATTATCATGATTCTGGTCAATATCCCAATTTAAAACGAGATTTCTTACCGACAATGTGCGTGCAATGTGAAGATGCGCCGTGCATAACGGCGTGTCCTACACAATCTATTTCATTAGGTAGCGATGGCATTGTAAAAATTAATATTGAAACCTGTAATGGCAATGGCCAATGTGAGTCTGCCTGCCCTTACGGTGCAATTTTTGTCGACCCAACCACCAGTGTGGCAGATAAATGTGATTATTGCGAAAATCGTTTGTCGTATGGTATGCAACCGGCTTGTGTTGAAGCATGCCCTGTAGATGTGATTAAGTTTGGAGATCTTAACGACTTTAAAAGTACAGTTTCTCAGTTTTTGCAGCAACATCCCAAAACACTTAAAACCTTAAAACCCGAAAAACAGACCAAACCACAAATACTCTATCGCGGATTAGCAAAAGATATTGAGAAAAAAATCACTGAATATCAAAACCATGACCCCTTCAGTTACGAAGTGGATACTTGGGCTGGTTTAGATTCCAATGTTAAACCTAGTCTAAAAAGGGGTTAAATAAATGCAACGCCGTACATTTATCAAAACAGGTATTGCATCCCTTGCTTCACTCGCGTTAGGCGAAACTATTTTATTAAGCCCTGGTGAGATTCTGGCTGATACCATGACACCGCTAAATCCTACTCAAATGGCAGCGAGATTAAGGCGTGTTAAAAAACCTAACGATTACAGTAAGGTCAAAAAAGTACCTGGGGTTTGTCTGAATTGTTCCACCACCTGCGGTATTATTGGTTACGTCATCGATAATAAAGTCGTCAAGATTAGCGGTAATCCTGAAGATCCAAATTCTTTAGGGAAGGTATGTGCGAAAGGTGAATCGACCCCAACGATTAATGTTTATCCTGAACGTTTACTCTATCCCATGAAGCGAGTCGGTAAGCGCGGTGAAGGTTTATGGAAGCGCATCAGCTGGGATGAGGCTTACACCGAAATTTCCAGTAACATTAATCAATGTATAGATGATGGTGTGCCAGAGCAGGTGGCTTTTCATCAAGGTCGCAGCCGAGTTGCAGATGAAACCAGCCGTTTTATGAATGCAATTGGTTCGCCCACAATTTTAAACCATCGTTCAATTTGTTCTTCGGCCAAACGTGCGGCTAATTATGTGAGTATTGGCGAAACAGATTGGGAAACGGTAGATGCAGAAAACTGTTTTTATTTCCTTAATTTTGGTGCGAACATATACGAGGCGCATCAAGGAGGCTTGCCATTACTGACTCGTGTGGTAAAAGCGCGTTATGATTATGGTGCAAAATTAGTCTCATTTGATGTTAGATTGTCAAACACGGCTGGTCGAAGTGATGAGTGGTTTGCGCCTTTTCCTGGAACAGACGGCGCAATTGCGCTTGCTATGGGCAATGCAATTATCGCCGCAGGTAAACATAATGCTGATTTTATTAATACTTGGACCAACAGTAGTGTAGCTAAACTCACTGCATTTTATGCGCCGTACACCCCTGCTTGGGCAGAGGAAATTTCGGGTATGAAGAAACAAGATATTGAGCGCATAGCATTAGAGTTTGCAACACAAGCGCCACGTGCAGCAGCATTTACTAATCGCGGTGCTGGTGCACATTACAACGGTTTTCATACCGAGCGAGCTGTGGTGTTACTTAATGCGGTGATTGGTAGTGTGGGTGAGCCTGGTGGATATTGTTATGGCGAAGCAGAAAAAATAGATCCAAAAGTTTATCCACCTCCATCACCTGTACCGCCAGCCGTCAAAATCAGAACAGATTTAGAAGATCCGCCAGAATGGCCGCTAGCCAATAAATGGCAAAAAATGCGTGTTGGACAAATTGTTTATCCGTATATCCAACAAGGTAGAGCCAAAATAAAAGTATATTTTACTTACACACTGGGTGCGCCAACTACTTGGCCAGAAGGACGATCCAATGCGGTTGATGTATTAAAAAATGAAAAACTGATCCCTCTGCATATTTGTTCCGATGTGGTTTATTCTGAAATAGCGCATTACGCGGATATTATTTTGCCCGATGCGACTTATATTGAACGCTGGGGTTTGGATACCCGTAATAACCACGCACTAAAACCTTTTGTCACCATGCGTCAGCCCATGACTAAACCGCCAGGCGAATGTGTCAGCATGGTCGATAGTCTATTTGAGATTGGTCGTCGACTCAGACCTGATTCGGCTAAATATTTTCAATTTGGTGATCACGAAGCCTATGTAAAAAGCCAATGTGCAAACTTACCCAAAGGCGATTGTACAAGTGGCTTTGAATTCATGAAAAAGCATGGCGTTTATATGGATAGAGAAGCGCCGCCATTATATAAAATATATGCACAAAAACTCAGTGAAGCTAAACTTAAAGATACCACAATTAATGAAAAAACCAATCTCATCATTAAAAAAACCGATAAAGGTGATAAAGCCATCGGCGTTTTGATTAATGGTGTAGCGTATAGGGGCTTTGCTACGCCAAGTCGAAAATTTGAAGTGTGTGTTAAAGATGTGATTGAAGCTGGCATTAAAACTGGTTTTGAAGATGATGGTATGCCACGTTATGTGCCAATACCATCACACCAAAATCTAACAGAAGATAAACTGATTTTATCTACGTTTAAGTGGAATGTGCATACACAAGCGCGTACGGCTCCGCAAAAGTACTTATCTGAGATTGTGCATGATAATCCTATGTGGATTAACACGTTAACAGCAAAAAAATATGGTATTCAAAATGGTGACACCGTTGAAATTACTACCTATCGCCCAACGGGTCATACCTTTATGCCAACTGGCGAAATATTAGGCAGTGCAAAGATAAAAGCTTTTGTCACTGAAGGAATTCATCCCCGTGTGGTCTCTGTGAGTAACAGTGTTGGGCATTTGTTTGGCGGGCGTGCAGCAAACGGACAAGCACAAGCTCGTGAGAGTTTGCCCGCTTATGGAAACCCTGACGATGATGCTTTTGAGCATGATTTATGGTGGTCAAAAAAACTAGGTGGTCGCGGCAATGGCACAAATATTAATGCTATTTTACCAATCAATCCGTCACCACTCGTAGGAATGCAAGGCTGGTTTGATACCGTATGCACTATTCGTAAAATACAAAGTGCATAATAGTCTTAACACCTTAAAAGACTTAACTTTATTTTGACTCGACTTTTTTAATGGGCTTATTGGTATTTTCTTGCCATTCTTGATAGTCAGGTGACCAAGTACTTTTAATATATGAAAGCGAAGCTACGATTTCTTGATCAGATAGTATGTTGCCAAATACTGGCATATTATTTTGGTAACCAATCGGTTTGTCTACACCTGCAATGATGCCTTCTTTTAAAACATGAATAAGATAACTATCTGGATGATGCCATGTATGGCCTGATTCGTCATGCGGAGGTGCTGGTAAGCGACCATCTGGCCCCAACTGTTTCCAGTTTGGTTGACCTTCAAGTTTTGCACCATGGCAAACTGCGCAATTTTGGTCATATACTTTTTTACCTAAACTAACAAGCTCAGGATTGTTAGCATCCAAGCGATTGTATATTGGCTGCTTTGACGTACATGCTATCGAAAGAAACAGCACGCCAACGATGAGAATGGCATTTGGAGAAAAGTTACTTGGTAAGATATACATAGATAGATATAAAATGTGAGAGTAGTTAAAATTGTAACCAAAGTTACACAGTTTATGGACAAATTATGGACAAATAATTGATAATATTTTGTTAAGTCACAAATACACAATAGTTTGATATAAGATTTTCAATGCAATAAATTTAATTTTAAAAGGAAAAAAATAATGCGATACATTCTGGTTAGCCTTAGTTTATTACTTACACTCGCTTCATGCCAAGCAAAGC
>JBKJRD010000077.1:0-18517 GCA_046594885.1 Methylotenera sp.
TAACTATGGTTTATTTTTTGGCTGGATTTAGTCTTAGATTAAACTAAAAACATGCATTAACGCTTGAGTTTTTCAATGCAATCTAGCGTGCATAATTAGGCGTGTGTTAAGCTACAAGTAATTTGGTAATGAATATTTTTGAGTGTTAAATACATGATATCTGGACGCCGCAACCCTAAAAACAATGTTTTTTTATCTAAGTTAAGCCCTGCGGTTTATGCGCAGATTTTGCCTGATTTAGAATTAATCTCTTTGCCAAGAGATTTTGATATGTATCAAAAGGCAGGAAAAATTGATTATATTTACTTTCCAATCAGCAGCATTATTGCGGTTGTTAAAGTGTTAATGGATGGCGAAGCGCCAGAAATAGCCACCATTGGTAATGATGGTTTAGTGGGCACAGATGCGTTTATGGGCGTGTATTCGTTAACCAGCCGCGTTGTTGTGCAAAGCGCTGGCATGGCTTACCGTTTAAAAACCACAATTGCAAAAAAATTGTTTGAAACAGAGCCGAATTTTAGGAACTTAGTATTGCGTTATATTCATGTCATTTTTTCACATTCTGCACAAATTGCCGCGTGCAATCGCTATCATCAATTACAGCAACAAGTCTGTCGCTTTTTATTAACTAGTTTAGATCGCTGGACATCCAATCGCATCAGCTTAACGCATCAACGCGTGGCAGATTTATTAGGCGTGAGGCGCTCTGGCGTTTCTGAAGTGTCGGCCAACTTAGCCAAGCTGGGTTTTATTCAATATCACCGCGGCTGTGTAACGATTTTAGATCGAACAGGTTTAGAAAAAATGGTGTGCGAATGTTATCAAGTGATGAAGCAAGAGAACGACTTGTTTTTGGCATAATTTTTACCTAAAAAAAATGGTTAAGTCACCAATCAAAATTAACCTGTATTGCTACAAGTATTCATAGCACTTCGGTGTTAAGCTTGGTACGTTGGCGTACCAAAATTCTAGACAATCAAATTTAATATATCTCGTTGTAGTATTTTAAATTTTTTATACTTTAAATCACTTAAACGAGAGTCAAATGAGCGAACAAAATCTAGACTTAAAAGTGCAGGGCCATTTAAGCGACTTGTTAAAATTAAAAATATTAAATTCGCAATATGAAACAGTGTTTGATTCAATTGCACGTATTGCCAGCGATGTTTGCGATACACCAATCGCGTTGATTTCCGTACTAGATGAAAGTCATCAGCGGTTTTTAGGCAATGTAGGTTTACATAGCCTGACCGAGATTCCCAAAGAGATTTCATTTTGCCAACACGTCAATTACCAAAATGATTTTTTTGAAGTGGCAGACGCTACTCAGGATGAGCGGTTTTGGGATAACCCATTAGTCACTGGTAATCCGCACATTCGCTTTTACTGTGGCGTGCCGTTTAAATTGCCCATGGGCGAAAATATTGGCACGCTTTGCATCATTGATATCAAGCCTAATTATTTAAATGAAGCCCAACGTAAAACCCTTGCCGGTCTTGCAAAATTAGCCGCACAAATACTGATGTTGCGCGAAAGCAATGTGAAGAAAAGTGAGTTGGTATAAACCTTTGTCTAGTGTTTTGAAATAACTTATCCCAAAAATTGTAAAACTTTTTTAAATTATATTTTCCCTAAGCCGCTCATGCTAGCGGCTTTTTTATGCTTATTTGCAGGTTAAGTATTCTATTTAATTGCTTTAAAGCATTGCTTTTGTCATGACTTAACCCTTTTTTTTGCCCAAATATTCGCAGTGTTTGCCTGCGCATTGCATTTAATTACGCACGCACCAAATCAGTGTGTAGCGCGCACCAATATTGTGCAAAATGCTATTTTTGTTGGTTTAAATATAGTTAAAATAACGGCCTAAAATGACCTAAAGCCTGTATTTATAAGGCTTTCAAGCCTTGTGCAAAGCGCAGTATTAAATTGGAATGTTAATTGCTATGTTTAATATATAAAGCAACATCATTTACTTAAATCACTGGTTTAGAAAAACCAGCTGCAGATAGGAAAGCATGATGATTCAACATTACTTCGCTAAATTTAATACACTATTGCTACTGTTATGCATGGCAAATGCTGCGTGGGCAATGCCTGAAAAAAGCATGGTGAGCGAGCTCAGTCATAGTGTATTGCGCGTAAAAGTTAAGTTGCCAAATGGCAGTGTTGGATTGGGTTCTGCCGTGGTGATTGGTAAAAATGAGGTGATTACCAATTGCCACGTGGTAAACGACGCAAGCAATGTTGCGGTGATAATCAATGACAAACCACACGCAGCGATTGCGATCAAAGCCGATTGGCACCATGATTTATGCATGCTTACCGTTGAAAATTTAGCTGTGCCAGCGGTTAAGTTAGGCGCTAGCAACAATTTGCAATACGACGATTCATTTTTTACAGTCGGTTATCCAGATGAAACCAAAGTGCCCGTGAGTACCTATGGCGTGGTGAAAGGCTTGTTTCCAATGGATGACAGTGTGATTATCCGTGCCAGCAGCGCATTTAGATTAGGCGCCAGTGGCGGCGGTGCGTTTGACGATGCAGGTAATTTGGTCGGCATTATTACGCTTAAAAGCAAAGGCGTTAGCGCTTATTATTACTATATGCCTGTGGAATGGGTGCAGGCATTGATGCTTAAACCAGCTCAATCTTTAGGCGCTAAAAGCGAGAAACCTTTCTGGGCGATGGATGCGAAACAACGGCCTTATTTTATGCAAGTGGTTAAACCTTACTTAACACAAGAATGGACAGCATTATTAACTGTGGCCACGCAATGGGTGCAAACTGAGCCTAACACGGCGGAATCTTGGTTTTATTTAGCTGCTGCCGAATATGCAACAGAAGATTTTGTCCAAGCAGAAGCGCATTTTAGAAAAGTGATAGCACTGAATAGTCACCACAGCCAAGCGCAAGATTATTTGCAAAAATTAGCACAAAGAACAATTAATACTCACTTAGCGCAACTAAACTAAATTATTCGTCTATTTAAATGTTTTACCTAGTTGATGCGCATGTTGAATTGGCTGAATTACGGTATTCAATGATTTTAGCTGGCGGTACAGCATGCGCGTTTCAATCAAGTTCCAAACGCGCAACATCGCCTCTATGGTATCAAATGGCTTGGTTAAAAAGTCTTTGGCGCCCAAGGCTAAGGCTTTTCTTTTTGCGGCTATGGTTGCGTCGGCGGTTAACACCAATACTGGTAAATATTCATCTTTAGCAATATGCCGCGATAGCATTTCTAACACCGCGTAACCATCGAGTTCAGGCATCATCAAATCTAATAAAATTAAATCGGGTTCAAAGGCTTTAAATAAATCTAGCGCGCGCGTTGAATCTGCCGTGCTAATCACCTGCTGAAAACCTTCTCTTGCCAACAAGTCTTCTAACAGCCTTAAATTCGCTTCTGCGTCATCAATCACTAAAATTTTGGCATTTAAGATATCAGCTTCGGTCATATTGGCTTCTTGGGTTTAATAGTTCTCTTAATTTTTTGTTGAATACGGCAACATCTAAAGGCTTGGTCATATAGTGCGTTACGCCAGCACGATTAAGCCGCGCAATGGTTTCAGGCAAGGCGTCAGCACTTAATATCATCATCGGAATATGTTTAAATTGAGCATCTGCATTAACGAAATCCACCAAGTTTTCTCCTGAGCCGTCTGGCAAATGCAAATCAATCAGCAATAATGACGGTAAAACTTCGGTTAAGTATTGCTTGGCATCTTTGATGGTGGTCACGCAATGAATGCGTAAATCGCGTTGCCGCTGAATAATGGCTTCAACCAAGGCGCGGTTGCTCATATTATCTTCTACATAAAGAATAGAGTGTTTACTATTAAGTGGCAACGGTTTTTTAGTTTGTGTTGGTTGCAGGTTTATATTGGACTCTATGCTAGGTTGGCATGCGTCAATTTCGATCCAAAATAAACTTTTATCTTCTGCCACATGAATGCTACCGTGCATCGACAACACAATTTGTTTGGATAATGCAAGCCCAAGACCAGTACCCTCAATTTTTGTTTGTTCTGCGCCTAAGCGGTCAAAAGGCGTAAACAAGCGTTCTTTTAAGCTATGCGCGATGCCTTGGCCTTCATCGAACACTTCAATGATGATTTGATCTTGTCGGCGATAGGCGTTCAATTGCACAACCGAGTTAACAGGGCCATATTTAAGCGCATTTGACAGCAGATTAAGCACAACCTGCAGCAGCTTTTGGCGATTCGCCATCGCCCACAAATCAAGGGCAACTTCGCCTTTAATCTCAATGTCTCTAATTTTACCAATCGGCGCAATATAATGTTTGGCTTCATCTAGTAAAGTATTCACCTCAATGGGCGCTAGTTCTAAAGAAATCTCACCCGATTCGATTCTGGCGATTTCGAGCACTTCATTTATCAACTTAAGCAAATGCTGCCCTGCACCTAAAATTAACGATACGCTATCGCGCTGCTTGCCTGGCGATAAATCTTGTTCTAATAACTGTGCAAACCCCAAAATAGCATTGAGCGGCGTTCTCAGTTCGTGGCTGGTTCTCGACAAAAACATACTTTTTGAGTCGCTGGCTTCTTCCGCCTCTTGCCTTGCTTGTAATGAATCGCTGATATTTTTAGCCAATAATTGCGAAGCATGGTCCAGTTCATCAGATAGCTGACCTAACTCATCTCGGCTGCTAGATGGCAAATCGAGTTTTTCGGCTTTGGCAAGGTGCGCTGCAGAATCGCGTAATAATCTTACGCGCTTGACAATAGTGCGCGAGAAAATCCATACCGCGACTAACGAGCCGACAATGCCTGAAAAAGCGGCAATTAAAGTAATGATAATGTGCCGCTTACGTTGCTTGACGACATCTTCTTGGTCTTTGGCAACTAAAATCGCTTCTTCGGCATTCAGGCGTTCAATTTCAAATCTGAGCTTATCTAGGGTGTTCACTTGCGATTTAAACTTGGCGATTAATTCATCAGAAGCAATGCTGGATTCATATTCGGATAGGATTCTTAAGTCGTGCAGGTTTTGTTCAACCAAAGGATGAATGGCTGATAAACGTTTTTTTTGTGCCGCATTGTCCAGTTGAATTTCTAGTGCGGTCAACGAGGCGGGTAACTTATTTTCAACCTGAAAAAATATATTTAAAAAATGTTTATCACCAGTTAATAAATAATCCCGTACGCCGGTTGAGGCCTCAATTAACATGGTGTGCACTTCTTGAATATCGCGCTGATTTTGCAAAGCCAAGCGCAGTTTATTTTCCAATTGAGTCGATGTCTGCTCTCTGATATATAAAGAGCCAAGCGAAGCCAGCAAAACCAATAACGGCAGCGCGATTACGCACATGCCTTTTATGCCCAGTGGCAAATCTTGCCAAGCCTGTGCAATCCATGCCAGTGGCTGAAAACCACTCTGCTTAACCGATTGTGTTAGCGTATTTTTGCTCATTTTAGCGAGTGTGCATCATTGCTTGAGTTTGCTTTTTTAAGATTTATACCCAAGTTCTACGGCTTTAACGGCGGCTTGGGTTCTATCTTTTACACCTAATTTATATAAAATGCGTTCCACATGAATTTTAGCTGTTCCGGGCGCAATGCCTAGCTTTGCGCCTAGTGCATTATTACTTAAGCCAGAAGGCAAAAGTGCCATAATTTCGCGCTCTCTAGGGGTTAAGCTTGCTAATATTGTTTGGTCACCTTCACTACGAACAGGCCCTTGATATTGCGATATGGCTAAGCCAATCAACCCCGAAAAGGTTTGCAATGTTTCTTTTTCTGCAGGTTCCAACAGCAGTTTTTTGCCAGAAAGCGCAATAATGCCTTTGCCGTGTCTGTTTAAAGCAATCGGAATCAAACACTCATGATGATGTGTGTCGCCATGTGTCCATAATGGCGCGCTTTTATTTTCATACAGTGCAAACTGCACTGGATTTTTGAGCATCATGGCCAATATGCCCATCATGGGAATTCGTGCGCCTACAGGCAAAGTTTGACCTACTTGGCTATATACAACGAGTTTTCCTGAGTTTTCTATGGCTAACAACGCATGCTGTGCTGATAATAAACTGCACAGCGTATGCAGCAAACTATCTGAGGCAGTCACACTCCAGCCATGTTCAAAAAGTTGCTGCCCTAAATGCAGATAGAGCCTTAAATGCGCGTCGCTGGCCTGCGTTTTTTTAAGGCTTTCTCTTAGTGCGCGCGCACTTGTTGGCTGTTCTAATATTGGCTGTTTTAAATGGTTAAGTATGTCGTTTGGCATATGCCAAGTAGTATATACCGTTCTACCTATTTCGGTAGATTTTTACTTTTCTTGAACCGCGCATAATGCGTTTCATCGGAAAAGAATTCAAAATCCGAAACAAATTAAATCAAAAGTCAATTGGAGAAGAGAAAATGAACAGTTTAAATTTAGCCGTAATCGTTTCTACAGCAGTTTTATTAGTAGCGGGTTCAGCAAGTGCAGGGGACGCATACACAAATAATGCGCATCAACAAAACTTGTCAAAACGACCCTATGCCCAACCATTACCCGATAGTGCTTATCAAAAATCTGATGAGTTTGAGGGTGCAACATTGGTGCGCGGTGACTTGAGTGAAGAAGAAGCTGCGATTAAGCAAGATAGACAAGTAATGCGTCTGAATAATTTATCAAAACGCCCATATTAAGCGAAACATAATAGAGTAAATACAAAAGGAGATGAACATGAAAAGCACAAGTCTTGTTAGTTTGGCCACTGTTATATTGTTAACAGTTGGCGTTGCGCAGGCTGGGGATGATAAAGCCAATCATGTCATCGACCAAAATTTATCAAAACGGCCTTATCAAGCATTGCCGGCTGATGCTAATGTAAATAAAGCAAATGAGTTTGAAGCTGCAACCTTGGTTAAACAAGAAGCTGATAATGTAAAATCTGGCCCAACCAAACATCAGCAGTTACGCATACGCATGCTGGGGCAACGACCCTATATGGAAAAAAGCACCGATTAATCAAAAATTAGGCTGATTAAACGACAAAAAAGCGCCATTGTAACAAAATGGCACTTTTTTTTTGTTAAACTGTCATTTAGAAATCGTCATTATTCAGAAGGTGTCAATTGAATTATCAAGCTTGGTTTAAAGAAATAAAAAGTGATTTACCCGCAAGTATCGTGGTATTTTTCGTTGCACTCCCACTTTGTTTAGGCATTGCGCTAGCCTCTGGCGCCCCTTTATTTTCAGGTGTTATCGCAGGCATTATTGGCGGTATTGTTGTTGGACTGTCTAGCGGCTCTCAACTTGGAGTCAGTGGTCCAGCTGCAGGTTTGGCGGTCATCGTACTAACTGCAATTGGCGCGCTGGGTTCTTTTGAAACATTTTTACTGGCTGTTGTGATAGCTGGGCTTATCCAGTTGGCTTTGGGTTTCTTAAAAGCGGGTTTTATTGCTTATTTCGTGCCCTCATCCGTCATTAAAGGGATGCTGACCGGTATTGGTTTGTTGATTGTTTTAAAGCAAATTCCGCATGCACTTGGTTACGATCTGGATTTTGAAGGCGATGAATCTTTTTCGCAGGCAGATGGTAGCAATACGTTTTCGACTTTAATGGATGCTTGGAGCTTATTGACGCCAGGTGCTACATTGATTGCGGCTGTTTCAATCGCGATTTTGATATTTTGGGATGTGGTTTTAACCAAAAAACATCGCGTGTTTCAAATCCTGCAAGGGCCAATTGTCGTCGTATTAGTGGGTATTTTATTTAATTATCTTTTTCAAACCAATGTACTCAACTTCAGCCTAGCTGAAAATCAGATTGTTAATTTACCAGTGGCTAATAACTTAACCGAATTTTTAGGCCAATTTACGTTCCCAGATTTTTCACAGTTAACCAACTTAGCAGTTTATAAATTAGCGTTTGTCATTGCGATAGTCGCCAGTTTAGAAACTTTATTGTGCGTGGAAGCAACAGATAAACTGGATCCGATGAAGCAGGTTACGCCGACCAATCGCGAGCTCAAAGCGCAAGGTTTGGGCAATTTGATTTCTGGCATGATAGGCGGTTTACCAATCACGCAGGTTATTGTGCGTAGTTCGGCCAATATCACCTTTGGCGCTAAAACTAAAATGTCCGCTGTTTTGCATGGCATCTGGTTGCTATTAAGCGCTATAACTATCGCTAGCTTGTTAAATATGATTCCACTGGCTAGTTTGGCAGCGATTCTGATTATGGTGGGTTACAAATTAGCTAAGCCAAGTTTATTTGCCAATATGTATAGATTAGGCTGGGAGCAGTTTGTGCCGTTTGTTGCAACCGTTATGGCTATTTTGTTAACCGATTTGTTGACTGGTATTGCGATTGGTATGGTGATGGGTATATTTTTCACTTTGCATCACAGCTACAGAAACTCACATTACATGAAAGATACGCAAACCACTAATAATGGTGTGCCTGTGCGTCATATCGTGTTAGCTGAAGAAGTGTCGTTTTTTAATAAAGCGAGCATTCTGCAAGTGCTAGAAGAGATTCCTGCCAATTCAAAAGTGGTGATTGATTGCAGTCAATCAAAATCGATTGCTTACGATGTAGCAGAATTTATTCGCGATTATCAATTACACGCCAAATTAAAAAATATCGAGGTAGAAACGATTGGTTTTGTTCCGCCTGCATCCTAAGCTAAAACTTAACGCAATAATTGCGCTAAAAATTTCTAATTGAACACAAAGAGAGAATTATGTACAGACACCCTTTATTAAACCGCGACAAGATGACGCCACGAGAAGCGTTTGATACTTTAATGGAAGGCAACGAACGCTTTATCAATAATGAGTCAGAAAAAAAAGATTTGAAAAGCTTGCTAGAGATTACCAGAGAAAAACAACATCCGTTTAGCTCGTTTTTAAGCTGTGCAGATTCGCGCGCGCCAGTGGAGTTGATTTTTGATCAGGCATTGGGCGATGTATTCAGTGTGCGTTTGGCGGGCAATGTTGCTTCAGGCAAAGCAATCGGCTCTCTCGAATACAGCGTAAAACATCTAGACAGTAAGTTGATAGTTGTAATGGGTCATACTGGGTGTGGTGCAGTAAAAGCTGCTTGTGACGACTTTAAAGAAGGGCATATTGGCGAGATTGTAAATATGATTAGACCTTGCCTGCGGTTTGAAAAAGATGAGCTAACCGATAGAAGCTCAAACAATAAAGATTTTTTAGATAAAGCGGTTAGTTTAAATGTGAAGTATCAAATTGATACGATTGTTCGCATCAGCGAAATCATTGATCAACATCTTGCAAACAAGAAAATTGGTATTGTAGGGGCGGTATTTAATTTTAATAACGGAAAAGTTGACATTCTAGAAGATACTTTAGTGCTGTAGGGTAATACTTAAAGCAATTTCTCCGTTTTAATTTTCAAGCTAAATTAGTGGTTAAGTTGATGCTAACGATGGCCTTCTTTAGCCATGTTAATCGAGTATTTAGGAATCTCAACCACTAAATCGGTATCGCCCACAATCGCTTGGCAACTTAAGCGCGATTGTGGTTCTAAGCCCCAGGCTTTGTCTAATAAATCATCTTCTTTGTCTTCAGCAGGGTTCAATGTTTTATAGCCTTCACGCACAATCACGTGGCAAGTTGTGCAAGCACACACTTGGTCACAGGCGTGGTCTATGTCAATATTGTTATCCAACAAATTTTGGCAGATAGAGTCACCTGCTTTGGCTTCAAATGCCGCGCCTTCTGGACAAAGTTCTACGTGCGGCAATACAATCATTTGTGGCATTTATTTATTCCTGACATCACTGTTCTAACTTCTCTTCATTATTAATTTAAATTATTTATAAATCTAATTGCGCAATATCTTTACCTGCTAATGCAAGACTAATGCTGGCATCCATGCGCTTGGCAGCAAATACTTCAGTCGCCGCGTTTAAGGCTTCGCTTGCTTGATGAATAGCGTCACTATCACTTGCTTCAAGCAATATTTTTAACTGACTTAACGGTTCTAAAATAGCCACTTTTTCAGATGCATTAAGTAGCTGGCTATCTTGCTGCAAAGCTGCTTCAATCGCTAAAATCAAACCCGCGGCTTCCACTTTTGCTTCTGCCAAGGCGCGCACTTGTTTATCAGTTTCGGCCGCGCCAAAACTACTTTGCAACATGGTTAATATTTGTTCTTCATTTAATCCATAGCTGGGTTTCACCACAATATTGGCTTCAATATTGGTAGTCAATTCGCGCGCCGATACACTCAGCAAACCATCTGCATCCACCGTAAAAGTCACCCTGATGCGCGCGCTACCAGCCACCATTGCTGGAATACCGCGCAATTCAAATTTAGCAAGCGAGCGGCAATCAGTAACCAGTTCGCGCTCACCTTGCAGCACATGAATACTCATGGCGGTTTGGCCATCTTTAAACGTGGTGAATTCTTGCGCACGCGCAATGGGCAAAGTGCTGTTGCGCGGAATCACTTTTTCGACCAAACCGCCCATGGTTTCTAAACCAAGTGAAAGCGGTATCACATCCAACAATAATAAATCGGCATCGCTTTTGTTGCCTGCCAAAGTATTGGCTTGGATAGCCGCACCAAGCGCGACTACTTTGTCCGGGTCTAAATTTGTGAGCGGTGTTTGCTTGAAAAAGTCTGCCACTGCCAACCGTATTTGCGGCATGCGCGTAGCACCGCCCACCATCACGACACCTTTAATATTTTCAATAGTTAAGCTGGCATCGCGTAAAGCTTTTTTGGTTGGATTCAATGTTTTTGCCACTAAATTGAGTGTTAAGTCATTGAATTTTTTCGCGCTTAACGTTAAATCTATCACTTCACCTGTACTTAATACGCTAGTGATTTGTGCATTGGCATGGTCAGTCAGCCATTCTTTGGCTTCTCGCGCTTTAGTGAGTAATAGGCGGGTATCTTTTGCATTAAGCGGTTTGCAATGTGATTGCTCGGCCAGCCTTTGATCTAATGCCCAGCAAAAAATGCGGCGGTCAAAGTCATCGCCACCCAGTGCGCTGTCGCCGTTGGTGCTTAATACTTCAAACACACCTTTACTTAAACGTAATATGGATACATCAAACGTGCCGCCACCCAAATCATAAATCACATAAGTGCCTTCAACTCCATTATCTAAGCCGTAAGCAACGGCGGCGGCAGTTGGTTCGTTTAACAGGCGCAGTACATTTAAGCCAGCCAAACGTGCAGCATCTTTAGTGGCTTGGCGTTGCGCATCATCAAAATAGGCGGGCACGGTAATAACTGCGCCAACTAATTCAGGACTATTTTCTGCTATACCAAATGATTTTTCGGCACGTTTTTTTAAGCTTTTTAAAATTTCTGCCGAGATTTCTACCGCACTTTTAACACCAGCACGGGTTTGAATTTGCACCATTTTTTCACTTGCTGATGATGACTCTACAAAATGATAGGGTTGGGTAGCAACGTCAATTTCAGCTAAGCTACGGCCCATAAAACGTTTGGCTGAAACGATGGTGTTCGCTGGGTCAATCGACTGTGCGGCCTGCGCTTCGTAGCCAACCTCAATATTACCGTCTGCCAAATAGCGCACCACGCTGGGTAATAACGCGTGACCATCATCATCGACTAGCACGCTGCTCATACCGCTTCGCACGGTTGCCACCAGCGAATTGGTGGTGCCTAAATCAATACCGACCGCTAGTTTATGCTGGTGCGGAACTGTGGATTGACCTGGTTCGGATATTTGTAGAAGTGCCATGTTTAGTTAAGCGTTAGCGTGTGAATTAAAAAGCATATTGTTAATACGTATCCAAATGCTCAATCATTTTACGGATATCTGCACTTACTTTATCTATAAAAATAATTTTTCGAGTAGCATCGGTGGCTAATGTAAAGTTTTTTTTTACATCCATTAAATCAGCTAATTCTGTTTGCAAGTTTTTTGCCTGTTGTTGCATCTCAACTAATAAAGCATCTAATGCTTGCATATCTTTCGCTTGCTTTGCGTCGTCTATTGCCTCGCGCCACTCCATTTGTTGCATTAAAAATGCTGCTGGCATTGCTGTGTTGGTCTCATTAATCGCATCAATACCTTGTAATGCTAATAAATATTGCGCGCGGTTTGCGGGGTTTTTTAGCGTCTGATAGGCTTCATTTGCCAAGGTAGCCGTTTGCATAGAGCGTAATTTTTCAGCAGATGATGCCGTCACAAAGCGGTCAGGATGGCTTGCGGATTGAATACGACGATAGTTTGATTCTAATTTTGTCAGGTCTAAATCGAACTGTGGCGTTAATCCAAACAATTCAAAATAGCGATGATTATCTGCAATGCCGCTATTTAAAGCATTCACACTGTAAAGCTTTCACCGCAACCGCATTCATCTTTAACGTTTGGGTTATTAAACTTAAAACCTTCGTTTAAGCCTTCTTTGGTAAAGTCTAGTTCGGTGCCATCAATATAAGCGAGGCTTTTTGGGTCTACAATCACTTTCACACCATGGCTATCAAACGCCATATCTTCAGGTTGCATATCGTCTACAAACTCAAGCGTGTAAGCCATGCCAGAGCAGCCCGTGGTTTTAACGCCCAAGCGCAGGCCGATGCCTTTGCCACGATGACTCAAGAATTTTTCAACGCGGCTTGCGGCCGCTTCAGTTAAGCTAATTGCCATATGTCTCTCTTTGATTCGATCAGCATTTTAAAAATGCTTATGCCGCTTCATTAGCAGCCAATTGTTTCGCTTTAATGTCTGCAACTGCCGCCTTGATGGCATCTTCTGCAAGCACAGAACAATGGATTTTTACTGGCGGCAAAGCTAATTCTTCTGCAATCTCAGAATTCTTAATCGCATAAGCTTCATCAATGGTGCGGCCTTTAAGCCATTCTGTGACCAGTGAGCTTGAAGCAATTGCGGAGCCGCAGCCATAGGTTTTGAATTTAGCATCTTCAATAATGCCACTATCGTTGACCTTAATCATCAACTTCATCACATCGCCGCAAGCTGGTGCACCCACCATCCCAGTGCCAACATTGGGGTCGTTTTTATCTAAAGAACCTACATTACGCGGATTCTCGTAATGGTCTAACACTTTGTCTGAATATGCCATGATTCTTACTCCTTAAACTTCAAAAAATACCTAGAAATGAATGATTTGTTTGACTGACTAGGCGGATGGTGGCGACGTTTAGTTTTTTTCTAAACGAGCCGTCAGCCAACAACGTCAGGCGGGCAAAGCATCATTTCTTAGTGTGCTGCCCACTGTACTTTGCTAATATCAATACCATCTTTGAACATATCCCAAAGCGGCGATAATTCACGCAATTTACTTACTTTGTTTTTAAGCAGTTCAATGGTGTAATCCACATCTGCTTCGGTCGTAAAGCGGCCAATTGAAAAGCGAATTGAGCTATGCGCTAACTCATCGTTGCGGCCAATTGCGCGCAATACATAGCTTGGCTCTAAACTGGCAGAAGTACAAGCAGAGCCGCTGGAAACCGCAATATCTTTAATCGCCATAATCAGCGATTCACCTTCTACATAATTAAAGCTTATGTTTAAATTATGCGGGATGCGGTGATTTAAATCGCCGTTTACATAGGTTTCTTCAATGCCTTGTAAGCCACTCAATAATTTATCGCGCAATTTGCGAATACGCGCGTTTTCAAATTCCATTTCTTCGCGCGCAATTCTAAACGCTTCGCCCATGCCCACAATTTGGTGCGTGGCTAGTGTGCCAGAACGCATGCCACGCTCGTGACCACCACCGTGCATTTGCGCTTCGATACGAATGCGCGGTTTGCGACGCACATACAAAGCACCAATGCCTTTTGGGCCGTAAGTTTTGTGCGCACTAAAACTCATTAAGTCGACTGGTAGTTTTTCTAAATCAATCGCCACTTTGCCAGTGGCCTGCGCAGCATCTACATGAAAAATCACATTATTTTCGCGGCAGATATTGCCAATCGCTTCGATATCTTGAATTACGCCAATTTCATTATTTACCAACATCACGCTGGCTAAAACGGTATCAGGCTGAATCGCGGCTTTAAATTTAGCTAGATCCACCAAGCCGTCAGGCTCTGGTTGTAAATAAGTGGCGCTAAAACCTACGCGCTCTAATTCGCGCACCGCATCAATCACTGCTTTATGTTCGGTGGCGATTGTTAAAATATGCTTACCCTTGCTTGCCGCATAAAAATTGGCTGCGCCTTTAATGGCTAGATTATTGGATTCTGTGGCGCCTGAAGTCCATACGATTTCACGCGGGTCAGCACCAACTAGTTTAGCCACTTCGTCGCGTGCATTTTCAACCGCTTTTTCGGCAGTCCAACCAAAAGGGTGGCTGCGTGATGCAGGGTTGCCATAATGTTCGGTTAAAAACGGAATCATCATGGCGGCAACACGCGGATCAACTGGCGTGGTTGCAGAATAATCTAAATAAATTGGGTCTCTATCCATGTTAATCATGCTTACTTTCTCAATGCAATCGATTATGCTGTATGCAATACTAGATTGTTACAGCCGTTAAGTTTCTTAATCTGACTAATTCTTGTTCTAATACTTTTAAAAATTGCTGCACTTGTTCAATGGTGTTGCTTAAACCAAAGCTTACTCTAATTGCGCCGCGTGCTAAATCCTGTTCTACGCCCATGGCTAGTAGTACATGGCTAGGCTCTGTACTATCTGATGAGCAAGCAGAACCGCTAGCCACTGCAAAACCTTTGCGATCTAAGGCCATCACCAAGGTTTCGCCTTCTATATTCTCAAAGGCAAAAAAACTGGTATTGGGAATACGTTTTGCTTGGTGACCAAACAAGTTAGCACCTAATTTAATCAAACCAATTTCACATAAATCGCGCAGTTGTTGTGTGTGTTGCGCAAACAAAGTCAAATTTTTAACTGCAAGTTCGCTTGCTAATCCAAATCCCACAATAGCTGCCACATTTTCGGTGCCGCTACGCAATCCCTTTTCTTGTCCGCCGCCATACAATATAGGCTCAATATCAACCCGCTTGTCCAGCACTAAAGCACCTGCGCCCAATGGCCCGCCAATTTTATGGCTAGATAAGGTCATTGCATTGACATTTAATATGGCAAAATCTACTGCAATTTTACCCAAACCTTGTACGGCATCCGTATGCACATATGCTTTATATTGCTTTGCTAATAGACCAATTTCAACTAAATCTTGTATCGCACCTGTTTCATTATTTGCCAGCATCACCGATACTAAGTTGGTGGGGGCGCCCAGCAAATTATGCAAGTGATGCGTATCTAGATTGCAATGCGCATCGACATCAATACTGCGCGCTTGCCAGCCACGCGATTGCATTGCAAGGGCAGGACGCGATACGCACGGATGCTCAACTGCGCTGGTTAAAATTTGCCCATGACATAAATTGCTGGCAATGCCGCGTATGGCAAAATTATTCGCTTCTGTGCCGCTGGCGGTAAACACCACTTGCGACGGATGCGCATTCACTGCATTAGCTACCTGCTCACGCGCATGCTCTACCGCTGCACGAGCCACGCGGCCAAATGCATGGCGGCTAGTCGCGTTACCATGCTGTTCTGTCATAAACGGTAACATTGCTTCAAGCACTTTAGGTTTAAGTGCAGATGTACTGTTATGATCAAAAAAAACTGGGCTCATTTAAGCGTTAACTTCTTCAAAATGGCTTTGTACACCAGCTTTTGTTTGCAGGTTACGTGGCGAAAAGTGCACCTTGGCGTTGGTTAAGCCGTCATTAACTGCGCGCTGATTTTTAACCATATCAGCTAAAGTCACACCTGAAAGATAATCTAAAATTTTATGGTTAAGCGACGCCCATAAATCATGCGTCATGCAGCGACCAGTATCATGGCAATTCTCTTGACCGCCGCATTGTGTTGCATCAATTAATTCATCTACAGCGGTAATTATGTTTGAAACTGAAATTTCTGCATGTGCTTTAGCCACGCGATAACCACCACCTGGCCCACGCACACTGGTCACTAACCCTTGGCGGCGCAGGCGACTAAATAACTGTTCTAAATAAGAAAGTGAAATCGCTTGGCGCTCACTAATACCCGCCAGCGTCACTGGGCGACTTTCGCCAGCCTCGCTCAGCTCATTTAAAGCTAAGTCGAGCATAGCAGTAACAGCAAAACGGCCTTTAGTGGTTAGTCTCATAAATGATTGTTTGTTTGCTCAATAATTGACCCGAATGATATAATAACCTACTAATTTAGTCAATTATTATTTGACTAAGTTCAAGCGCATGTTAAGACGAAGTATTAATGCTTTTTGGTGGCAAATGCTTCAGCTAATTCAGCGTCTGCATTGGTGTCAGATAATTGCGCAAGCTGCGCTTTCAATAAGGCTAACTCAGCATCTTGTTTGCTGGCATGATCTAACAAGCTATGTATTGCTTTGGTCACGGGATCATTATTGTCATCACCCACCGCGTAAGCGCTAAAGCCAATTTTTTGTGCGGTTTCGTCGCGCTGTTTGGCTTTTTCTTCTTCTAAAATACGCGCAGGAATGCCCACCGCAGTCGCGTTTTCTGGTACATCTTTTACCACCACTGCGTTGCTGCCAATTTTAGCGTTTTTACCAATCGTAATTGGCCCCAGTACTTTTGCGCCCGCACCAATCACCACACCTTGCTCCAGTGTTGGATGGCGTTTGCCTTTATTCCAAGATGTGCCGCCAAGCGTGACGCCATGATACAACGTGCAGTCATCCCCAATCACCGCTGTTTCGCCAATCACAACGCCCATGCCGTGGTCAATAAACACGCGATGACCAATGGTTGCACCCGGGTGAATTTCAATACCAGTTAAAAATCGGCCAATATGTGAAAAGGCCCGCCCAAGCCAATAAAGTCGGGCACTCCATAACCAGTGGCTAAAGCGATGCATTATCAGCGCATGCACACCGGGGTAGGTAGTTAGAATTTCAAAGTGCGTACGCGCGGCTGGGTCGCGCTCAAAAACAATTGAAATATCTTCTTTGATGTGGTTAAACATACTTAAATTTACAGGCAGATTAATAGATTATTATGGCATAAAAATTAATTGTTGACTAATTTACTAGGTTTATTTCTGGCTTTATTTTCTGGTATTTTGTCGCTTGATATGGATTATATTTTCTAATATTGATCATGTTTTCTGGGTGCTTGCGTCAGCGTTAAAACGCCTCTTAATAAATTGACTTCTTCTTTTTCTAGTCTGGCGCGCGCGTAAATTCTGCGTAAACGTTCGCTTAATTTTTTTGGTGCGGCAGGGTTTAAATAACCTATATGCAATAAGGTTTGTTCTAAATGTGCATAAAAACCTTCCAGTGCATCATTCGTGGCGAGCACATTGGCTTCTGGCGCATCAATCTTGCCTTGTAAAACCGCCATGCGTAATTCGTAACACATCACTTGCACGGCTGCGGCTAGGTTTAAAGAAGAATATTCAGGGTTGGCTGGAATCATCGCTAGCATCTGGCAGCAATCTAATTCTGCGTTGCTTAAGCCGCTCATTTCTGTGCCAAATACAAACGCAATCGGTTGATTAATTGCGATTTTAATCGCTTCGGTAGCGGCCACTCGCGCATTAACGGTTTCGTGCGATAAATAACGTTTTCGCGCGCTCATGCCTACAGCAAATGCACAACCTGTTAAAGCTTCACTTAAAGTTTCTGTCACTACCGCGCGTTCTAGCAAATCGGCTGCGCCTGTAGATAATGCAGTAGCGTGCGCATCGGGAAATTTATCGGGCTTAACTAAATATAAGTGCTGTAAGCCCATGGTTTTCATGGCGCGCGCCGCCGAGCCAATATTGCCAGGATGGCTGGTTTGGCACAACACTATTCTAATGTTGTTAAAAATAGCGGATGCGGAGTTGATTTTTGCTGACATAAATTTGGTTAAGTACATAATAAAAGCTAAAATAGCATTTTAACAGCTCTTTAAAATTGTTTTTCGCTGATTTTCACTATGCACATGGCTAAAAGTCGGTGTTTGCGGTGGATAAAGCGCTAGGCGTAAAGTTCAACAATACTGCAGACAGTACGGACAGTACGGCAAATTGCAGTTGAACTTTACAACGCCGCGATTTGCCGTCGCAATCATCGAATTTTTGACTTTAAGTAAAGACCACAAACATGTATCCAATGCTATCCATTGCAGTAAAAGCCGCGCGCGAAGCGGGCCGTATTATCAACAAAGGTTCTAATGACGTAGGCGCTTTAACCGTTCAAAGCAAAGATTTTAACGATTTTGTCAGTGAGGTTGATCGTTCAGCCGAGCAGGCGATTATTGATACCTTGAAATATGCGTACCCAGACCATGGTTTTTTGGGCGAAGAAAGTGGCAATACTAATCAAGAGTCCGAAAATATTTGGATTATTGATCCGTTAGATGGCACGACGAATTTCTTGCATAACTTTCCAGTTTACTGCGTATCTATTGCTTTGCAGCAAAAAGGCGTACTGACACAAGCGGTGATTTACGACCCTGTGCGCAACGATTTGTTTACCGCTACCAAAGGTCGTGGCGCTTTTTTAAACGATAAACGCATTCGCGTAGCCAATCGCAGCAAATT
>JBKJRD010000048.1:0-59419 GCA_046594885.1 Methylotenera sp.
AAATAGCGTTAAGGTGGCTTTAGAGGTATTGCCTTTACTTAAAAAACAATTGGTGGTCGATACGATTTATGTAAATGGCGCTAAAGCCAATATTATTAAATATAAAGATGGAAGCACCAATTTTGATGACTTGTTAAGCAAAGATGAAACAGAATCTGAAACCATTCAATTCAATGTAGATGGTGTTAACGTGACCAACTCTCAAATCACTTACAGCGATGAAGCCACTGGCGCAAAATACAATGTCACTGAACTCAACATGCAATCGGGGCAAATTGCTTTAGCAGAGCCGATTGATTTAGAAACACGCTTTAAATTAAGCGCAAATCAACCTGTTGTGACTGCAAATGTGATTTTAAAAGGTCGGTTTTTAGCCGATCCTGAAACCAAACATTTTCAAGTAAAAGGTCTAGATACACAAATCACTGGCGATATGTTGGGCGGCACCGATATGGACATCAAATTAAAAGGCGATGTGGATGCCAAATTGGCGCAGATGGAATTTTTAGTCAATGAACTAAAACTGATTGCATCGGGCAAATTCGATGGCAATACCCAAACAGTAGATTTAAGCGCACCCGCCATTAATATTTTAAAAGATGCCGTTAGCAGCCAAAAAGTGACGCTGATTTTTACCCAAGAAAATGCCGACGGCAATTTGAAAGCAAATATGGTGCTGGCTGATATGCAAGGCTCGCCTAAAGCCTTGCAAAGCAGTGGTGTAATGGGCGATTTATTGCTGGTGCAGGGTAAGCGCACCATCACTAGCACCTTTGAATCGCCTTTTAGCGGCAGTATCGAGAATATGGTGTTTGATGTGCCAAAATTAATGGGTAAATTAACGGTAAAAGACCCTAGCCTGCCAAACGGCAATATGAGCGGCAGCTTTAATTTTTCAGCACATGCCGAGCTTAAAAAAGAGTTAGTGAACACTAAATTTAACCTTAATATTGCACAGACCAACTTAGTTGGCGATGTAAATGTCACTGGCTTTAAGACGCCTAAAATCGCGTTTAATTTGAATGCTGATAAATTAGATTTAAATAAACTATTGCCAAAAACCGGCCTTGACAAGACGAACGTAACAAAATCGAGCACTGCAAAAGCCAGCAATAAACCAGCTGATTTATCTGTGCTGAAAAACGTGCTACTTAACGGCAACTTAAACGTGGCTAGCATTGTGTATGATCAATATCGTGTTTCTGGTTTAAATGTGGGCATTAAAGCCGATGGCCAAAAACTCAGTTTAAACGGGCTCAATGTCAAGGTGGATAACAGCCAAATCAAAGGCAATTTGACTATTAGTCAATTCGCTAATCCGCTTTATACGTTTGATTTGGATATTGACCAAGTCAATATGGACCAATATATAGTGGCTGATGCCAACGACAAAACAGGGCCTAGCGGCAGCAAAGCAAACAGTGATAAGCCGTTAGATTTAAGCGCATTAAAAGCGTTAAATGCCAATGGTTCAATACGTGTTGGCAATTTGAAATATGGCAAAACTAAAGCCACCAACATCAAAATTGACTTAAAGGCAGATGGTGAAAAGCTGAGCTTAAACCCATTTAATGCCAAGGTGGATGATAGTCAAATTAATAGCGTTATAGGCATCACTCAGTTCAGTAATCCTATTTTTAGTTTTGCCATTAATATTGATCAGCTTAATGCTGATCGCTATATCACTAAATCTGAATCTAGCGCAAAAACCAACCAGACCACAGCAAAAAATGCAGCTGATAAGCCAATTGATTTGAGCGCGCTAAAAAAGCTTAACGCCTCTGGTGAGGCAAAAATTGGCAAGTTAAAACTCGCCAATATCAGCACGCAAAACGTTGTTGTCGGACTTAAGGCTAATAATGGTGTGGCAATTTTGTCACCTTTTTCGGCTAATTTGTATCAAGGCAGCATGAATGGTTTATTAAAAGTGGACGCGCGCGCAACACCGTACATTAGCTTTCAACAAAACATGAAAAATATTGCGATTGGCCCATTGATGGTCGACGCGATTAACAACGATATGTTAAGTGGCACTGGCAGTATGAATGTAGACATCACCACGCAAGGCGCCAGCGTAAACGCGCTTAAAAAAGCGCTGAATGGAAATGCTGCACTTAATCTGGCAGATGGTGCATTAAAAGGGGTGGATATTGCAGGCAGTATTCGCGATATTAAAAGCAAAGTGAATTTTTTAAAAACCACAGATGCTAATGCGGACAAATCTAAAAAAACCGATTTTAGCGAATTAACGGCTACTTTTAGCATTAAAAATGGCGTGGCGCATAATGAGGATTTAGCCATGAAAGCACCGATTTTGCGCCTGGCAAAAGGTGATAGCCGAGGCGATATTGATATTGCCAATCAAACCATTAGTTACCTTGCAAAGCCAACCATTGTGAAATCGCTTAAAGGCCAAGGTGGTGCTGATCTGGATAGCTTAAACGGCATTTCCATTCCTGTTAAAATCACTGGTACATTTGCTAACCCAAAATATGCCATGGATTTCGCGGCAATTGGCGCTGCTTTAGCGCAATCTAAATTGCTGGATAAAGTGGGTGGCGAAAAAGGGGCGGCTGTTAAAGAGTTGATTAATGGCGGTGATAAAGCTGAAGCGCTTAAAGGTTTATTAAATAAGAAAAAAGTGGATGACGCGCCGGCAGGTACTGAATCAGCACCTGCTCAAGCTGCGCCCACTGAAGAACCAAAATCGCTAAAAGAGGAAGTGAAAGAAAAGGCTTTAAAAGAATTACTTAATTTTTAGTGTTAAGTCACTTTAGCATAATCATTTGGGCAAGCCGTTTAACTTATCTGTTTAATAGTTTTTATTGTGTCCCGGTGCGTTATCACTGTTACCTGGGCCATTACCATGTTTATGGTGGCCAGGCGCATTCTCGCTGTTACCTGGCCCACGCGGATCGTGACCTGGCGGTATGGAACGACACGCGCCCACTACGAAAATACAACATAGCATGATGATGACTTGTTTCATTATTCATTCTTTCAAAAAGTTAACTAGCTAGTATGATGCAAGTTAACCCGCAAAAAAGCAAAATAATATGCAAATAACCCCATTTTCACGCTGTATCATTAATTGGCAAAAGCTGCATGGTCGCCACGATTTACCTTGGCAAAACACAATAGACCCTTATGCAATTTGGGTGTCAGAAATCATGTTGCAGCAAACACAAGTGACGGCGGTAATTGCTTATTATGCTAAATTTATGCAGCGATTTTCAAGTATTGCAGTATTAGCAAACGCTACGCAAGAACTAGTATTGCAATATTGGAGTGGCTTAGGCTACTACTCGCGCGCACGTAATTTGCACGCCGCCGCACAAACCATTATGGCTGATTTTGATGGCGTTTTTCCAAGCCACTTTGACCATATCCAAAGCCTTGCTGGAATTGGCCGCAGTACCGCTGCGGCGATTTCAACCTTTGCGCTGCAAAGCCCACAGCCCATATTAGACGGTAATGTGAAGCGTGTTTTTGCACGGCATTTTAATATTGCAAGCTATACGGGTGCGCCAAAAGTTTCGCAACAATTATGGCAGATTGCAGAACGTGAAAATCCCAATCAAGCTCACGATGCCATTGCCTACACGCAAGGCTTAATGGATTTAGGCGCAACGCTGTGCACGCGTAACAAACCTAAATGCACGATTTGCCCAGTTAATCAAAGTTGCGCGGCACTAGCGCTTAATCTGGTTAAAAGTTTGCCCACGCCTAAGCCGCGTAAGGTGATTCCTGAAAAAAGTGTGACGATGCTAGTGTTGATGCATCAAAATCCAGTCTCATTTAAATATGAAGTGATGCTTGAAAAACGCCCGCCCTGCGGCATTTGGGGCGGTTTATGGAGCTTGCCAGAACTAGCCAGCTTTGATGACAAGCCTTTGCAAAATGCAAGCCAGTTAAACACGTTAACCCATGCATTTACGCATTTTAAGTTGCACATTACGCCGCAACTTATCCATGTTGAACAACACATTTCGCAAGTCAATCAAGCAGTTAAAATCTGGCTATCGATTGAAGAAGCAATTGCGGCGGCCATTCCAACGCCTGTTCGAAAAATATTGCTTTCTATCAATGACTTAACCCATAAAAAAGCCGAATAAATCGGCTTTTTTATGGGTTAAGTTGTGTTAAAAATTTGGATTAATGAGGACGAGACTCTAAAATTTTATCCGCCAACATTTGAAATCGTGGCGAAACAAATTGTCGCGTTTGCAAACCTGCATCAGCAATACTCAATAACTCTTCAATCGCCGACCTAAAACCCAGCTCAAATAACCAATAATCCGATTGATCGATTGCAGATTTTTTATCGGTATTAACATCGGCACACAGCCGCTCGAAAGCTTCCATACACACATTGCGCTCAGCCATAATAGTGCCTCCAAATCTCGATTTAATTCATCAATACAAATTTAATACCAATTTTGAATTTTGCGCTATTGTTTTATACATAAACTAAAATTTTAGGCTGCACTATTTTCGCTACTCTTACTTCTGATCCCAAGATTCTTCCCACATACAATGTTTGATTTTGTGGCGATTTGCAATTAATTCATCTATGCTCGGTTCATCATTGAGTGCGCGTTTAATGGCCAGCTTAGTCGCGTCATAATTATTTTTGTACATATCGGCTTTGTCTAAGGTGCCTTCTTTTTCTAAAGCGATACAGCCCGGGTCAATCCATACCAAGCTGATAATGCATAATTCGTTCACTTGGTCTTTGGGGATAATGCCTTCGATGACGCAATCTAAAATCGCATCGGCCGTTGCTGCTTGCACAACGCCGCCGAATAAACCAACGTCGGTGCTGCCTTTTAACGTGACTTTTGGCACTGTCATACAAACGGGGCGTACCAATTGGTTAATATCGCGCACCGCAAACATGGCGGTGTGGCCTTTACTTTGCGCCATTAAGTTAGCAAACGCTTGGCCTACAGGGCCATCCACAGCGCCGATTAAAATCTCTGGCATGGCAGCGGTAACATCTTTGCCTTCGGTATACATGGTGGCTTCGCCGGCTTTGAAAATAATTTTTGACATAAATTTCTCTCTGGGGGTTATTGGTAATAGGGTGATAAAGGTTTAAGCATATATTTTAACAAATGCTAGGCCATCGGAACAATTAATCTTACACGCGCAAATTTAGCCTAACATTAATCGCATATCCACATGTGCAATATGTACATCGGTATATTCATCGCTAATGATGTCGAATCCTGCTTGTTGATAAAAAGGTATTGCATGGGTTTGTGCGGATAAATCGATTTGCTTGCAGCCTTGCAAAACACAAATGTGAATCGCTTGTTTTAATAACATTTTACCAATGCCCAAACCGCGCCATTGACTTAACACCGCCATACGACCAATTTTTTTATAATGAATAATGCGCAAACAGCCAATTGCCTGCTGATTATGCAGCGCCAGCAGGTGCACGGCGCCATCATCCATATCATCCCACTCAAAGTCTGGCGTGACCAATTGTTCTTGAATAAATACCGCGGTCCGCACTGTGCGTAAATCGGCTTGTGCTTGGTGCCAGCTTACTTGTTGAATAACAATATTTTCTAATTTTAGCAGCAAATTTTGTCCTTAGATAACCGCCTCGGCTTGCACCTTAAGCGCGTTCAGTGCATTATTGCGCTTGGTTTTACACTATTTAAATTGTTAAAGGCTGCTTATGCAACGTTATTTATCCACTCTTGCCCGCATTTTACTGGCACAAGTTTTTTTATTACAAATTGTCATGCTCATCATTGGATTTTTCAACAATCCTGATGGCTATCAGCAATATCAGGCTGGCTTGGGTAGTTTAGGCTTGCCAGGGATTTTCGCACCATTGATTATCTTGGTGCAGTTAATCGGTGGCTTGGCTTTATTCTTGGGCTTTAAAACTAAGTTTTTTGCCATATTGATGGCGGTGTATGCCATTGTCATCTCACTATTGCTACATTTACCAGTGCTGCATTATTGGGCGATTGCAGGCGGTTTATTGTTGCTTGCTTTAAATCCGGTCACGCCATTGAGTATCGATAATCTTAAAAAATCATCCGTTTAATTGGGTTAAGTTTTTTAACCTATTGCTAAAAAAGCGGCCCAATAAAACAAAAGTGGCCGCTTTTTTATTCCCATTCTAAGGCTGGGTAAAGCGTATTCACGTTGCGCCGATTGGCAATATCAAATAACAGCCACTTATCTCTCTCGCCCGCAGCCGCGGTGTCCATCGCCTTGTTCATATCTCCACCACTTTTAATCACTGCACGTATATCTGCCAGCACACTGTTTAAATAGCGCTGTTCGTTGTTTAACGCGGTTAGCCAATCTTTGGTAACAGGGCCGTGACCTGGCACCACTTGTTTTGTCGAATAAGTTTTAAGTGTATCAATGGCTGCAATTAGTCCTTTGATATCCCCTTCAACCACAGGTGTGCGCTCAATAAACAATAAATCGCCAGTAAACAATGTACCGGTTTTCGAATCTAAAATCGAAATATCGGTATTGGTATGCGCATTGGGGTAGGGCGTGACTTTTAGCGTTCTACCACCTAAATCTAAGTCTGTTGGCACATTCACTGGCAAAGTGGGTTTCACAATGATACTGCCTTTGGCGTCCGCGCCTAAATAGCGACTATTTAATTTATCGTAAGCTTCCTGGCGCAATTGCATGGCATCACCCAATTTAGCATGGCCAACAAAATCAGGTTTATCTTGCAAAAAAGCCGCGTTACCAAAAATATGATCTGGATGCACGTGCGTGTTTATCACATATAAAATAGGTTTGTCGGTCACTTGTTTAATTGCATTGCGCAGTTGCTGGCCTATTTTTAAACTACCGCCCGTATCAATCACCGCCACGCCGCGTTCACCTACTATAAAGCTCATATTGCAAATATCACCTGTGTAACCTTCATCAATATCTAAATGCTGTCCTTGATGCACATAAATACCATTCCCCACATCTTCAATCGCGAAATTATTCGGCTTGACATCTGCTCGCACGCAGCCGATTAAGCTAACGAAACTAAATGTTAACAGCAAAAATTGGTTAAGTATTAAGGCCTTATTGAGGTGCATAGTTGACTTTTCTATTGAAAAAGTTGCAGTGAAGATTCTTTCCTATGATAATAGACTAAATCAGGTTTGGGTGTGATTGATGTCACACAATTGGCTAATTAATCATTAATGAAAGACTCGCATGAAGCACAACACATCAAGTTACACCAAAACGGCAGTTATATTGCATTGGTTAATTGCTTTTGCCATTTTTGGCATGTTCGCTTTGGGCTGGTTTATGACCGATTTACCAAAAGAAGGGCCCAAACAAATGGCGTACGACGTATTTAATTGGGGCATTTACTCTTGGCAACTGGCTGAAGAAGCAACGCCACGCACATTTTATTTTAATTTACACAAATCAATCGGTATTACGCTATTTGGCTTAATTATCATCCGCATTCTATGGCGCATTACACACACGCCGCCTGCGCTATTGGTTACTTATAAAGTGTGGGAGCGTAAATTAGCCACAGGCACACATCATTTTCTCTATTTGCTGATGATTGCGATGCCATTAACTGGATTAATCATGGCTGTTTCCAGTAAATATGGCGTGAAATGGTTTGGCATTCCTTTTATTAAAGGCTTAGATAATGCTAATTTGCGTGAAGTTTTTGAAAGCGCGCATGAAACCATTGCTATCATTATTTTGATCATGGTGCTGGTACACATTGCTGGAGCGTTAAAACATAAATTAATTGATAAAGACGATACGCTTAAACGCATGTCGCTTTGACCAGCAAGCATACTTAACACTTATTTTTACTCAAAAAGCCCGCAAGTATGGGCTTTTTAATCTACTGATGATATTGCCTGCTGTGTTCACGCACTGCGGCCAACATTGCTGCCGCATTCTCAGGTGGCGTCCATTGGGTAATGCCGTGACCTAAATTAAACACGTGGCCGTTACCATGCCCATAACTGGCTAAAATACTGGCCACTTCTTTTTCGATTGCAGCTGGCGTTGAAAGTAAAATTGCAGGGTCCAAATTGCCTTGCAAGGCGACTTTATCGCCAACTCTTTGACGCGCGCGGCCAATATCCACAGTCCAATCCAAACCTAATGCATCTGCACCAATCTCCGCTTGGGCTTCCAGCCATAAAGCGCCACCTTTAGTAAACACGATGTTAGGCACTTTACATCCTGCATTATTTTTAGTTAAACCTGCCACAATTTTTTGCATGTAGTTAAGCGAAAATTCTGTATAAGCATTGTGCGAAAGCGCACCGCCCCATGAGTCGAATATCATCACCGCTTGGGCGCCTGCTGCAATTTGGGCATTTAAATATTCAATCACCGTAAGCGCCGTGGTTTCTAATATATGATGCAATAAATCGGGACGTGCATAAGCCATTTTTTTGATATTTAAAAAGTCCGTGCCGCCTTTGCCCTCTACCATATAGGTTGCCAGTGTCCACGGGCTGCCAGAAAAACCAATCAGCGGCACGCGGCCATTAATGGTGTTGCGAATCTGGCTAACGGCATCGAATACATAGTGCAAATTTGCCATATCTGGCACGGTTAACTTGAGTATTTCGGCTTCTTCGCGCAAGGTGCGCTCAAATTTTGGGCCTTCACCTTCTTCAAAATACAAGCCTAAACCCATCGCATCAGGCACGGTAAGAATATCTGAAAACAAAATGGAAGCGTCCAATAAAGGATAGCGATCAAGCGGCTGCATCGTCACTTCAGTGGCAAAATCTGGGCTTTTACATAACTGCAAAAAACTACCAGCGGTTTTACGGCTTTGTTTATACTCTGGTAAATAACGCCCCGCTTGGCGCATCATCCACACGGGCGTGTAATCTGTAGGTTGGAGCATTAGCGCTTTTAAAAACGTATCGTTTTGCAGTTGATTCATGAATGATTACCCAGATTGATTACCGAATAAAAAAGGATACAAAGCTATTTTACTTTGCATCCTTTGTGTTGATTAATAACTTTTAATTGATGATAAAACTAAATTAAAACACTTAACGCGGCAACGTGGACGAGCCCATTAAAAACTCATCCACTGCCTTAGCCGCTTGACGGCCCTCGCGAATCGCCCACACCACTAATGACTGACCACGGCGTACATCGCCCGCAGCGAACACTTTAGTTTTGCTGGTTTTATAGCTATCTAAGCCTTCTGTGGTGGCTTTTGCATTGCCACGATTATCTTTTTCGATGCCAAAAGCATCTAATAATTTTTGTACTGGGGAAACGAAACCCATCGCCAGTAACACTAAATCGGCTTTAATGGTAAACTCTGTGCCAGCAACTTCTACCATTTTGCCGTCTTTCCATTCTACTTTACAGCCTTTTAAATGGGTTACTTTCATTTTTCCATCAGGGCCATTTTCACCGATTAATTCTTTGGTGGTAATTGACCAATCACGATTTACGCCTTCTTCATGCGAGCTTGATGTGCGCATTTTGAGTGGCCAGTCTGGCCAAACTAATTCTTTATTTTCTTGCATCGGCGGTTGTGGCATTAGCTCAAATTGCGTAATGCTTAATGCACCATGACGGTTTGATGTGCCGACACAATCTGAACCCGTATCGCCACCACCAATCACGACAACATTTTTATTGGTCGCCATCACTTGGTTAGCAACCGTGTCGCCAGCCACCACTTTATTTTGTGGCGTTAAAAAATCCATGGCAAACATCACGCCATCTAGTTCACGACCTGTTACCGGTAAATCGCGTGGCCATTCTGCGCCACCCGCTAAAATTACAGCATCGAATTCTGCCACTAAATCGTCCGCTTTTACGCCATCTGATCCCTCGGCGCCGACGTTTTGATTGACACGAAACTCAACGCCTTCCGCTTGCATCTGTGTCATGCGCTTATCAATATGCGATTTTTCCATTTTAAAGTCTGGAATGCCGTAACGTAATAAACCACCAATACGGCTGCTTTTTTCCAACACCACAACAGCATGACCAACACGCGCCAACTGTTGCGCAGCCGCCAAACCAGCAGGGCCAGAACCCACAATAGCAATTTTTTTACCTGTTTTTATTGGGTTAACTTGCGGTGTCACCCAGCCGTATTCCCACGCTTTATCAATAATCGCATGCTCAATCGATTTAATACCTACTGGATCTGCATTAATATTTAACGTACAAGCCGCCTCGCAGGGCGCTGGGCAGATACGGCCAGTAAATTCTGGAAAATTATTGGTGGAATGCAACACATCAATTGCGCCACGCCAATCTTGGCTGTAAACCAAGTCATTCCAATCTGGAATGATATTATTGATTGGGCAACCGGTTGTGCAAAACGGAATACCACAATCCATACAGCGCGCACCTTGTTGTTTGGCCTGATCGTCCGTTAAATGTAATACAAATTCTTTATAATTCTTCACACGATCCACCACTGGCAAATTTGCTTCTGCCAGCCGTTCAAACTCCATAAAACCTGTTACTTTGCCCATACTAATAAACCCTTACTTATATTTAATTTTTTGCCGTATTTTAAGTGTTAAGTTTTAATCATTCAGCGCCTAATTTTCTTGATGATGGCAACGTTAAGCTGCAACTAGCGCTTTATCTTCAGCCAATTCAATCAATGCACGCTTATATTCGTTTGGCATCACTTTTATAAATTGCGTTCTGTAATTTGCCCAATCAGCCAACATGGCAATTGCCCGCACGCTGCTGGTATATTTGGCGTGGTTTTCAATTAATGTTTTCAGTGTTAATTCATCTGGTTGGTCTAAATGATGTATTTTTCCAACACAAGATTCGGCTGTTTCCACTTTTTCTAACGACACCATGCTCATATTGCAACGTCTGGCAAACTGGCCATCTTCGTCATACACATAAGCCACGCCACCGCTCATACCTGCCGCAAAATTTTGACCTGTGAAACCTAAAACAACTACCGTTCCGCCTGTCATATACTCACAACCGTGGTTTCCAACGCCTTCAACAACCGCCGAGGCGCCTGAGTTGCGCACACAGAAGCGCTCGCCAGCAACACCTCTAAAATAGCTTTCACCTGTGGTTGCGCCATACATCACCGTGTTACCGATAATAATATTTTCGTGCGCAACACCACGGAATGCGACTGGGGGTTTAATAATAATACGCCCGCCACATAAGCCTTTACCCACGTAATCGTTACCTTCACCCGTTAAGTCAAACGTAATACCTTTGGCTAAAAAGGCCGCAAAACTTTGGCCTGATGTACCGGTAAAATTCACATGAATCGTGTCGTCTGGCAAGCCAATGTTGCCATAACGCGTAGCAACTTGATTCGATAACATGGTACCAACGGTGCGATTTGTGTTGGTAATTGGGATATCTAACACGACTTTTTTGCCAGTTTCTAATGCGTCACTAGCAAGCTTGATTAACTTGTTATCTAGCGCATTAATCAGTCCGTGATCTTGCACGTCATTGTTTTTGCGTGACACACTGGCTGGCATCTCGGGCAAGTGGAAGATTTTACTAAAGTCTAAACCATTGATTTTCCAATGATCAATACCTGCTTGCATGTCCAGTAAATCTGCACGGCCAATCAAATCATCAAACTGAGCGATGCCCATTGATGCCATTAATTCGCGCACCTCTTCAGCCACAAAAAAGAAATAATTGACGACATGCTCTGGCTGACCGGTAAAGCGTTTACGCAGTTCTGGGTCTTGCGTTGCCACACCGACTGGGCAGGTATTGAGATGGCATTTACGCATCATAATACAGCCTTCAACCACTAGCGGCGCCGTTGCAAAGCCAAATTCATCCGCGCCTAATAATGCGCCAATCAGCACATCGCGCCCTGTTTTCATTTGGCCGTCCACTTGCACCACTACACGACCGCGCAATTGATTTAACACTAAAGTTTGCTGTGTTTCCGCCAAACCTAATTCCCACGGTGTACCCGCATGTTTGACTGATGAGATGGGCGAAGCGCCCGTGCCACCATCGTGACCCGCAACCACAATATGGTCTGACTTGGCTTTTGCTACACCCGCCGCAACGGTACCAATGCCTGTTTCAGAAACCAGTTTTACCGAGATAGAGGCTTTTGGATTTGCATTTTTAAGATCATGAATTAATTGCGCTAAATCTTCAATTGAGTAGATGTCATGATGCGGTGGCGGTGAGATTAATCCCACACCTGGAACCGAAAAACGCAATTTAGCGATATATTCTGAAACCTTATGCCCAGGTAATTGACCACCTTCACCAGGTTTTGCGCCCTGTGCCATTTTAATTTGAATTTGATCGGCATTTGCTAAATATTCCGCAGTCACGCCAAAACGTCCAGATGCTACTTGTTTGATGCGTGAACGCATAGAGTCGCCTGCTCTAAGCGGAATATCACGCACGATATTTTTCACACCAATCACATTCGCCATACTGGTATCAGTGGCTACTGGTATAAAACGCTTAGCGTCTTCGCCGCCTTCGCCCGTATTCGATTTTCCACCAATTCGATTCATCGCAATGGCTAAGGTGGCATGTGCTTCAGTTGAAATTGAGCCTAAAGACATTGCGCCTGTCGCAAAGCGTTTCACAATTTCTTTAGCTGGCTCTACAGATTCCAGCGGTATCGCTTTGGCTGCTGCTTTAATCTCAAACAAGCCACGTAAAGTCATATGACGGCGGGTTTGATCATTGATTAATGCGGCATATTCTTTATAAGTGCTTGCTGAGTTAGTGCGGGTTGCATGCTGTAATTTTGCAATTGAATCTGGCGTCCACATATGTTCTTCGCCGCGCACACGGAAAGCGTATTCGCCACCTGCATCTAGGTTATTGGCCAACACTGGATCATCGCCAAAAGCACTCAAATGTAAACGTTCTGCTTCCTCTGCAACTTGCTCTAATCCAATGCCTTCAATATTGGTGGCAGTGCCTGTGAAATATTTTTCTACAAAAATGGTATTTAAACCAATTGCTTCAAAAATTTGTGCTCCACAGTAAGATTGATAGGTAGAAATACCCATTTTCGACATGACTTTATATAAGCCTTTACCAATGGCTTTGACGAATTTTTTGGCCGCTTCAGCGTTATCTTTACTACCCATGTGCTTAATGGTCTCAAAAGCTAACCATGGGCAAACCGCTTCAGCACCATAACCCGCCAGTAATGCAAAATGGTGTACCTCGCGTGCTGAACCAGTATCAATTACTAAACCGGTACTAGTTCTTAAACCTGCTTTGACTAAATGCTCATGCGTTGCCGAACAAGCCAATAATGCAGGAATCGCCAAGCGGTCTGCGCTGATATTTCTATCTGACAGAATAAGGATATTAAAGCCATCATGCACTGCATTTGCAGCTGCGTTGGTAATATTGGCCACAGCAGCAGCCATGCCTGCTTTGCCTTGTGATGCAGCATAAGTAATATCGAGTACCAATGATTGGTACTGGTTTTGCGTGAGTGTTGCAATATTTTTTAACTGCACTAATTCTTCCAGCATTAATACTGGCTGGGCAGCTTCTAAACGTATTGGTGGCGTTAATTCATCCACACCCAATAAATTGGGCTTAGGGCCGATAAAGGTGACCAATGACATGACTAATTCTTCACGAATCGGGTCTATTGGCGGGTTGGTTACTTGTGCAAACAGTTGTTTAAAATAGTTGTAAAGCACCTTTGGTTTTGTGGACAAGACAGGTAATGCAGCATCGTTACCCATGGAGCCAGACGCCTCTTCGCCATTGGCAATCATGGGTGCCAGCACAAACTTAATATCTTCTTGACTATATCCAAATGCTTGTTGTATGTCCAACAAACTAGCTTGTGTGAAATTTGTTGTTAATTCGGTGTTAACTGTTGGAAAGTCACTTAAAAAATAACGCGTTTTTTTAATCCATTGTTGATATGGCTTGGCATTTGCCAATGTATTTTTCACATCAAAATCATCAATGATTCTGCCTTGCTCCATATCAATTAACAGCATTTTCCCTGGTTCTAAGCGCCATTTCTTAACGATCTTTTCTTGTGCAAAAGTCAGTACGCCCATTTCAGACGCCATCATCACAATATCATCGTCAGTGACAAGATAGCGTGCGGGGCGCAAGCCATTGCGGTCTAACGTTGCGCCAATCATGCGGCCATCGGTGAATGCTACCGCTGCAGGGCCATCCCATGGCTCCATTAATGCGGCGTGATATTCGTAAAACGCACGTCGTTCTTCATCCATTAAATATTGGCCTGCGCCATCTTTAGCGCCCCATGCCTCAGGAATTAACATCATCATGGCATGTGGCAAGCTATAACCACCAGCCACCAGTAATTCTAAACAGTTATCGAAACAGGCCGAATCTGATTGACCTTCGGCAATTAATGGCCAGAGCTTTTCTAAATCCTCGCCTATCACGCTGGATTTCATGGTTTCATGACGCGCTGCCATCCAGTTCACATTGCCTTGCACCGTATTAATTTCACCATTATGCGCAATCATGCGAAATGGATGCGCTAAATCCCAGGCGGGGAATGTATTGGTTGAAAAACGCTGGTGTACCAGTGCCAATGCAGAAACGACAGTTTCATCTTTTAAATCTGTGTAATAAACACCGACTTCGTTGGCCAATAGCATGCCTTTGTAGACAATAGTGCGTGAAGATAGCGAGGGGATGTAAAAAGCAGCATTATCGGTGAAATTTAATGCGTGAACCGCATGTTCAATGCGTTTGCGGATGACAAATAATTTACGCTCAAACGTATTTTGATCTGAACTTGTTTTATCACCACTTTTATCACTACAGGTGCTTGAAATAAACACTTGGCGCATGACTGGCTCCACATCACGCGCGGCTTGTGCAATATTACTGTTATTAATTGGCACATCGCGCCAACCTAAAAAAGTTTGATTTTCTTCTGCAATCATTTTTATGATGATTGCCTCGCAAGCTTCACGATTCTTAGTGAGTTGCGGTAAAAAGACATTGCCGACTGCATATTGACCAGCTTGTGGCAAGTTGATATTTAGCTTGGTCGCTTCATTGCGCATGAACGCATCTGGAATTTGCATCAGCAAGCCTGCGCCATCACCTAATTTTGGGTCGTAGCCCGTAGCACCTCTATGCGTTAAATTAGTGAGTAGCTCTAAACCTTTTTGTACAATTTCATGGCTTTTCTTGCCTTTAATGTGCGCGACAAATCCCACACCACAAGCATCTTTTTCATTGCCCCGATGATATAAACCTTGGCTTTTAGGTGCCAAACTGTTTTTAGCTAAGCTTTTGTTTTCTTCAAAGCTTACTGCATTGCCCAAAGCTTTAATCTTAATGGTGTTTACGGATTGCATATTTTTGCCTAATAATTCTGTATCAAAACATTTAGCGGAACCTTCAATAATACCGTTTAATGCTTTCAAGTTCAATCGCTTAACACAAAATGGACAAGTGTTTTAGCACAATATTGCACAACTTAATTAAAATAATTTGACAATACAAATGAGAATGATTATCATTAATATCTATTAACTATTTTTTGGGGTATTAGCATGAATTATTTTAATCAAACGAACGCCACTGAAAAAATTTTGCTGGCTCATCGTTTTGGCATCAAACTATCTTATCTCACCAATAAAAACATCGTCGAGCTTGAAATGGGCATGACCTGCCTGCGACTCAATCCAATCCTAATTCAACGTATTGCCAATATGATGATGAAAGCTAGCTTGCAACTAGACCATATTGAGGCTGCGAACAAATACTTACAGCCTGATAAGATAGGCCTAAATGACAGGCCTCATCAGGTCTGCTAAATTTACAAACACGATTAGTTAGCTATCTGCAAGCCAGCGAAAGCTTTTTGTGCTGCTTTAATCGTCAAGGCAATATCTACATCGGAATGTGCAGCAGATACAAAGCCAGCCTCAAAAGCAGATGGCCCTAGATAAATGCCGCTATCAAGCATGCTGTGAAAAAAGCGATTGAAATGGTCTTTGTTGTTGCTTTGAATAATCTCTGCATAGCTGCTTGGGCAGCTTTTGCTAAAATACAGACCAAACATGCCGCCCACATTTTGCGCATTAAAAGTCACACCAAATTGCTGCGCAGCTTGTTTTAATCCATCCATCAGTTTTTTGGTTTGCGCGCTTAATTTAGTGTGAAAATCTGGCGCTTGAATCAACTTGAGTGTTGCCAAACCCGCACTGACTGCGACGGGATTACCTGAAAGCGTACCTGCTTGATATACCTTACCGAGCGGCGCCAGCACACGCATAATATCCTTACGCCCACCGAATGCGCCAACAGGCAAACCGCCGCCAATCACTTTACCCAATGTGGTCATGTCTGGCGTGATATTGTACAAAGCTTGCGCGCCGCCTAAATGTACCCTAAAACCCGTCATCACTTCGTCAAAAATGAGTATTGCGCCATGCTTGGTACAAAGCGCACGCAAAGTTTGTAAAAACTCCATTTTTGGCACAATCAAGTTCATATTGCCAACCACTGGCTCAATAATGACACAGGCAACTTCATCGCCGCGTTTGTCAAACAAGTCTTGTAATTGCTGCGTATTATTATATTCGAGTGTTAAAGTGTGAGCGGCCACACTGGCTGGCACGCCTCCCGAATCAGGCTCACCAAAGGTTAACAGGCCAGAACCCGCTTTCACCAACAAACCATCCGAATGACCGTGATAACAACCTTCAAATTTCACAATCGTGTCACGCCCTGTAAAGCCTCGCGCCACGCGGATTGCGCTCATTGTTGCTTCTGTTCCGCTACTATTTAAACGTACTTGCTCCATACTTGGCACAAGCTTGTTAATCAAAGTCGCCATTTCCAACTCAAGCCCTGTTGGCGCGCCAAAAGAAAGGCTATTGGCTGCAGCCATTTGCACGGCAGCGATTACCTGTGGATGTGCGTGGCCGACAATCATCGGCCCCCAGGAGTTAATGTAGTCGATATACTCTTTGCCATCCACATCCCACAATTTCGAACCTAAACCTTTTTTAAAGAATATAGGTGTGCCACCAACAGAACGAAACGCGCGTACTGGCGAATTGACGCCACCTGGGATTAATTGTTGAGATTGCTCAAATAGGCTTTTATTTTGAGAAGTATGGGTATTCATTAAAGTCATGACTTAACACTTAAATAATTGTGAAAATTGTTGAGCGGCTAATTTTACGTCATCTGCAAAAAAAATAGCTTGAATAACCGCAATTGCGTCTGCTTTTGCCTTGATGATTTTTGATGCATTTTGCAGGTTAAGTCCGCCGATGGCAACGCTGGAAATATTTAACTCAGTATGCGCACGATTAAATAGGCTTAAATCTGCTATTGGCGCATTGGGTTTAGTGTTAGATGCAAAGCACGCTCCAAAAGCTACGTAATTGGCACCTTGGTTTTGTGCGGATAGCGCTAAATCAAAACGGTTATAGCATGAGGCACCCAATATTTTATCGGCACCGATTCTAACTCTAATTTCTGCTAAATTGCCATCATCTGCGCCCAAATGTACGCCATCTGCATCTAAAGTTAAACACAACTTCACTGAATCGTTAATAATCAGTGGCACTTCAAACTGCCTGCATAAAGGCAACAACGCTCGCGCTTGCTGGGTTTGTAAGTTATGATTGGCTTGCTTATTACGATATTGCAAAATATTGACCCCGCCTTGTAAAGCCGCTTCCACTTTTTTAAGCAGTAAATCGGTATCGGCAATATCTGGCGTAATTGCATAAAGCCCTTTAATGCTGGATAAAGGGGACTTTTTCATCTGCATCTGACTCATCATCACGTGCCCAAAAAAAACGGTCCGGTATAAATTGTCCCATGCCTGGACGGAAAGCATTTTTGAGCGTTTGCCAAGTGTATTCCTGCGCCTCTTGAATCGCTTCTTCCATACTTAAACCATGCGCTAAACATGCCGCGATTGCGCTGGTTAATGTGCAACCAGAGCCATGATAGCTGCCTGCGAGCCGCTCCCAATGATAGGCTTTGATTAAACCGCTTGCGCCAGATGCTGTTGAGCCATAAAGCGAATTGACAACATCGGTACTGCGCTCGTGCGTGCCTGTGATTAACACATATTCCGTACCCATTTCTAGCAAACGCTGCGCAGCCTCTTCCAACGAAGTATGTTGAATTTCATCGCCCTCATCAAAAAAAGCCAAGCGGCGCGCTTCCAGGCTATTAGGTGTAATCAATGTGGCTTGCGGGAACAGCAATTCAGACATCGCCGCTTGCATTTCCTCATTCGCCAGCTCGTCACCACGGCCAGAGGTCAAAATAGGGTCGATTAATAGTGGCACATCAGGATAATCCGCCATAATTTCAGCTATCACTGCGATATTTTCTACACTGCCAAGCAAACCCAATTTAAACGCTGAAACCTGCACGTCTTCTAAAATCGTGCGCGCTTGCTCGTTAATCCAGTCAGAATCCAGCGCCATCACGCTTTCAACGCCCACCGTATCTTGCACGGTAATGCCCGTCACAACAGAAAGTGGATGGCAGCCAATACTGGCTAAAGCTAAAATATCCGCCTGCAAACCCGCGCCACCGCTGGGGTCAGTTGCGGCAAAGGTTAAAACGGTTGGTGGAGTTGGTGTCATGCCTTATATCTTTCTTTGGTCTGTCTATTTTGTCTCTCATGGAGCGGCTGGCGAGAATCGAACTCGTTTATCAAGCTTGGGAAGCTCGCGTTCTGCCATTGAACTACAGCCGCACAATATATTTATTTAAAACGTTATTTTACTGCCTTTTTGCTTGCGATGCAGACTAAGCGATAAATCAGCCTTAAAACTCAAGCGGATCAATATCCAAGCTCCAACGAATTTTTGTAGCCAGAGGTAAAGCGCTCACTTGCGGCATCCATATGTTGAGAAGACGCTGCAAAGTAATGCGACTATTGGCCTGCAATAATAATTGCGCACGCTCTAAACCTTTTAAACGTTGCATTTGTGGGCGAATTGGATCGTAAATCATCACGTCACTTTTGATCATTCGGGCAGCGTTAATCGCTTGCGTAAGAAACTGCTGCACTTGTGCATAATCATTGGCTTCTGCACGTAGTAAAGCAAAAAAACTAATCGGCGGAAACTGCATGACTTGCCGCTCTTGCAGGCACTCGTTAGCGAAACTGACATAATCTTGCGCGCGTAAGGCATGAAAAAGGGCGTGTTGCGGGAAAGCAGTTTGTATTATTACTTCGCCTGCTTTTTCAGCGCGACCTGCGCGGCCTGCTACTTGCATCAGTTGCGCAAATAAGCGTTCACCTGCACGAAAATCGGGGCTATACAATGCGCTGTCGGTATCAATAACGCCAACCAAAGTTAAATTTGGAAAATCATGGCCTTTGGCTAGCATTTGTGTGCCGACCAAAATATCAATTTCTTGCTTGTGTACCTGGGTTAACAAATCTGTCAGCGCATTTTTATTGCGCATGCTGTCGCGGTCCACGCGCGCTATTCTGGCAGTTGGTAATAAAGCTTGCAGCGTCTGCTCTAGCCGTTGCGTCGCTTGTCCAATTGGGCGCATGTCTGCATTACCGCAGCTTGGGCATTGCAATGGCATTTTTTGCTCATGTCCGCAATGATGGCACTTTAATCTTTTTTGGCTTAAATGCACTACCAGCTTTGCAGAGCACCGCATACAAGGCGCTACCCATTGACAAGCATTACAATGCAAAACAGGCGCATAACCACGCCGGTTAATAAATAGCAGGCTTTGCTCACCCTTACTTAATCGTCCACGTAGCGCGTTAAGTAACAATGGCGAAAAGCCATTTTCAGTAGGCGATTTTGCAATATCAATACAAAAAATATTGGGTAAAACCGCATTTTCAACTGCACGCTTGGTCAGGCTAAGCAAACCATATTGCTGTTTCTGTGCATGTTTATACGCATTTTCAGGCTGGCTTGTGGCGTTAAACCAAGTTTCTAAAGAAGGCGTAGCGCTACCTAAAATAATAGGTATATTCAATTGCTTAGCGCGCACTACCGCGACATCCCGCGCATGGTATCGCATGCCATCTTGTTGTTTGTAAGAGCCGTCATGTTCTTCATCCATCACAATCATTTTTAAATAAGGCATCGGTGTAAATATACTTAACCTGGTGCCAATCACAATTTTTGCCGCGCCGGTGCTGGCTGCTAGCCAGTTTTGCAAACGCTCACTTTCGCTTAAATGGCTATGTAGCGTGACCAAAGGAAATTCGCTCAAGCGGCTTCTAAAGCGCGCTTCTAATTGTGGTGTTAAATTAATTTCTGGCACTAAAACTAAAACCTGTGCACCGATTTTTGATGTATTTTGTTGGTTAAGTATATGCTGCAAAACCTGAATATAAACCTCAGTTTTTCCACTACCAGTAATGCCGAATAACAACCAAGGCTTAAATTTGTGAGTGAGCGCTAACACACACTTTATTGCATTTTCTTGCTCGTTATTTAATGCAGGTGCTACAGCAGATGTTGGCTGTGATGGCCTCACAGCTAATACCGCTTGTTTATTCACTAAGCCAAGTTGCTCAAGTTCGGCAATCGCATGACGCCATCTGTTAGATACTAAAGCCAGCTCAGCTTCTGTCCTATTGGTTTTATTTTGCAAGCTCAGGATAATGCGGTGCAATACAACTTTGCGCGCAGCAATTTGGCCGATATCGGCGTTTTGAATCAAACTATAAGCAAACTGCTTGCGACTTACGGCTGGCTTTATTTGTCGCAAACGTAAGGGCAAAGCTGACATTAGTGCTTGGCCGAGTGGATAATGATAATAACTGGCACAAAATTGCAGCAATTTAAACGACTGAGCATCAAACACCACACCGTCAAACACATGCGTGATTGACTTTAATTTTTCTATTGGGTAATCAGATGTTTGCGCAATATTGACTACAATGCCGACCAAATTTCTACCCGCAAAAGAAACCACGACTCGACTGCCAATGGGTGCGACTAAATCACCGCTTAAGTAATCAAAAGTGCGATTTAACGGTACATCCAAAGCAATATTTAAAATTACGGGTGGCATATTGGTGATTTATTAGGCTTGCTTAGATTAATAGTCCTGCTTGAGTTAAAATATTGTTTTTTTAATCATTGTTGTCAGTTAACGCCCGACTATCAACAAGCTTAACATATTTGAAAGCGCATTCTTGAAAGCCCATTTAACCCAATTATTAACTAGCGCAGCAAACGCAATTGACGCAGATATTGCCCAAATCCAGTTGGTGCTTGAGCGTCCCAAATCTGTTGAACATGGCGATTTTTCAAGTAATCTAGCCATGGTGCTAGCAAAATCTTTACGCAAAAATCCGCGTGAATTGGCCGCTAGTTTAATTAAAGCTTTGCCACAAAGCGAATATATTGCAAAAGTAGAAATAGCGGGCGCTGGTTTTATTAATTTCTTTTTAAGCGCGCAATCGAAGCAAAGTGTGGTGCATGATATTTTGTTGCAAGGCGCGCAATTTGGACGTAATGACTTTGGAAAGTATACAAAAGTACAAGTGGAGTTTGTCTCTGCAAACCCAACTGGGCCTTTGCATGTAGGGCATGGTCGCGGTGCGGCAGTGGGCGATTGTTTAGCGCGTTTATTAGACGCAAACGGCTGGGACGTAACGCGTGAATTTTATTACAACGATGCTGGCGCACAAATTGATAACTTGGTGATTTCAGTACTGGCGCGCGCCAAAGGCATTGCAGTTGATGACGCCAGTTTTCCTGAAAATGGCTATCGTGGCGATTATATTGCAGATATTGCCAATGCTTTTTTAGCAAAAAAAACGGTTGTCTCAGATGACTTGCAGGTGAGTGCCAGTGGCGATTTAAAAGACGCGGAGTCTATTCGTGCGTTTGCCGTGGCTTATTTACGGCATGAACAAGACTTAGATTTAAAAGCATTTCAAATCCAGTTTGATACTTTTTCTTTGGAAAGTGCCCTGTATAGCGCTGGTAAAGTAGAAAATACGGTAAAAAATTTGGTTAAGAGCGGCCACACGTACGAGCAGGATGATGCGCTGTGGCTTAAAACCACCGATTTTGGTGATGATAAAGACCGCGTAATGCGTAAATCGGATGGCGGTTATACTTACTTTGTGCCCGATGTTGCTTACCATTTAGATAAATGGAATCGTGGCTTTGTGCGCGTTATCAATGAGCAGGGCGCGGATCATCACAGTACGATTACCCGCGTGCGTGCTGGCTTACAAGCTTTAAATATTGGTATTCCAGCCGAATGGCCTGATTATGTTTTACACCAAATGGTCACGGTAATGCGTGGTGGCGAGGAAGTTAAATTATCCAAACGCGCAGGCAGCTATGTCACCTTGCGCGATTTAATTGATGAAGTGGGCTGCGATGCAACGCGCTATTTTTTGGCTGCGCGCCGTGCCGATTCGCAATTGATTTTTGATATTGATTTAGCGCGCGCGCAAACCAATGATAATCCCGTGTATTACATTCAATACGCCCACGCGCGCATTTGTAGCGTGTTAACACAATGGAGTGGCGACATTTCAAGTTTAAAAACCGTTAATTTAAGCCCACTTAACATGCCAAATGAAGCAAAATTAATGCAGCGTTTGAGCGAATATCCTGAAGTAGTGAGTAATGCCGCAACCGAGTTAGCGCCGCATACCATCGCCAATTATCTTAAAGAATGTGCGGCAGATTTGCACAGTTATTACAACGATACGAAATTTTTGGTAGATGAAGAACCGACAAAATTGGCGCGTATGGCGCTGATTGCTGCAACGCAACAAGTACTGAAAAATGGCTTAAACTTGCTAGGCGTGAGCGCACCGCATAAAATGTAGTCTTAAGAAAAAATATATAAGTCATTATCGTGATAATAATTGCGCTAAAAATATTGTTCTAAAAATAGTATTAAGTACTAGCCACTATTAAGTACAAGTAACTAAAGGATTCACATGAGTAAAGATTATAAGCCCGCCGCGCACAGAAACAGCAATAAAGGTAACCCGTTTTTATCTGGCTTATTAGTCGGTTTTTTGCTTGGTGTCGCTTTATCTGTTGGCGTAACGATGTATGTCAATGGTTCTGATAGCCCTTTTGGTGATAACAAAATCAATCGAGCTGATACCGAAACGCTGGGTGAAAAATTAGCCAAGCAAAAAAGAACCAGCGAGAGCGCTTTGCCTGCAGAAGAAAATCCAGATAATACATCGTCTGAAGATAAAGCAGGCAATCAATTTGATTTCTATACTATTTTGCCCGAAACTGAGAGCACAGTGACCGAGCAGGAAGTCAAAAATAGCTTAACCATCAAAAAAGACAATTATTTTTTACAAGTGGGCGCATTTCAAAATGAAGCGGATGCCGACAACATGAAAGCCAAACTGGCTTTGCAAGGCTTTGAATCGGTTGTGCAAACCGCTAGCATTCCCGAAAAAGGGGTTTGGCATCGCGTACGTGTAGGGCCGTTAAGTGATATTGATCAAATCAATAAAATTAGAGGTGACTTAACCACTGCCGGCTTTAATACCGATTTAATTAAGGTACATACGGAAACTAAGTCACCGTAAATTGTCGTATTGACTTGTCATCTCATAATCACTTGAACCGTTAAACACATGTTTAATTGCATCAAAAAACATATTTTAAAGTCAATTAGGAACTATTCATGAAAAAGTTTTTTAGTATCGTAATCTTATTGTTAAGCACCGCTGCCGCAGCTGAACCTAAACCAGGCGCGGAATTTGATGCCGTTGCACAACCCATTACCACCGATATTGCTGGCAAAATTGAAGTGATGGAAGTGTTTTGGTATGGCTGTATTCACTGCTATCAGATGGAGGCGCCTTTAAATGCTTGGGTCAAAAAACTGCCTGCTGATGTGTATTTTAAACGCATGCCAGCGTTGCCTCGTGCCGACTGGGCGCCAATGGCAAAAGCTTTCTTTGCGATGGAAACATTGGGCATTCAAGAAAAATTGCACGCATCGCTATTTGAAGCAGTGCATAAACAAAAAACCCTTAATCCCACTGATGAAAAAGCAACCATTGCTTGGATTACAAATGCTAGCGGTTTAGATAAAATCAAAGTAGAACAAGCGTTTAAATCATTTACGATTAATACTAATTTAAACCGCGCTGCGCAAATTTTTCGCTCATCTGGCGCAACAGGTGTACCAAGCTTAATTATAGATGGTCAATACATCACTTCTAGCACCATGAGTGGCGGCAACGCAGAGGCATTAAAAGTAGCTGATTACATTATTGATAATGTGCGTAAACATAAAGCAACGCAAGCCACTAAAGCATCAGCAACAAAAGCAATAACCGTAAAAAAATAGCGCGCTAGCGTTTATTAAGTTAAGTTTCAATATAACCCGCTGATGTGCACACACAGCGGGTTCTTTATGCGCTAAACTTTTGCAACTATGCAAAAAATTTTCATTACAGGCGCCTCTAGTGGCATCGGTCTGGCATTAGCACATGAGTATGCCAAGCGCTACGCCAACACCGATTGTTGTATTGGCCTATGTGCTAGGCGTAGTGAGCACTTACAAAATTTAGCTGGCCAGCTACAAAATGAATATAACATCACTTGTAGTATTTACCCTTTAGATGTACGCGATAGTTTGGCCTGCCAATTAGCTGCACAAAATTTTATAAAACAATATGGTGCACCAACTATTGTGATTGCTAGCGCAGGTGTGAGCCGTGGAACGCTCACAGAACTCAGAGAAGACATACCTGCTTTTCAGGCGGTGATGGATATTAATGTGATGGGCATGGTACACACCTTTCAGCCCTTTATTGCTGCGATGAAACAAGCTGCGCAACAAGGTCAAAACGTACAATTGGTTGGCGTGGCGAGCGTGGCAGGCATACGTGGTATTCCTGGCAGCGCGGCATACAGCGCCAGCAAATCAGCCGTAATTACGTATTGCGAAAGCCTGCGCACCGAAATGCAGCATTACAATATTGCGGTTAGTACCATTGCGCCAGGTTATATTCGCACGCCGATGACAGAACTTAACCAATATAAAATGCCATTTTTGATGGATGCCGATGTGTTTGCACATCAGTTTGCCAACGCTGTTGAAAATAAAGCGCGCTATCAAGTCATTCCTTGGCAAATGGGTATCATTGCTAAAATCATGCGCTTAATACCACCATTTTTATGGGATTTCGCAATGAAAAACGCACCGCATAAAAAGCGTATTGATTGGGATTGGCTTTAAAAAGCTAATTCAAAAGTAGCTTTTTTATTTTATAGTTAAATTACTTAACCCTCAAAATTAACGAATAATCGGTTTATAACGAATCCGCTTCGGTTTCGCGCCTTCTTCACCCAAACGTTTACGTTTATCTTCTTCGTATTCTTGATAATTACCATTGAAAAATGTCCATTGCGATTCGCCTTCCGCCGCCAAAATATGCGTGGCAATACGGTCTAAGAACCAGCGATCATGCGAAATCACTAATACGCAGCCGGCAAATTCCAGCAATGCGTCTTCTAACGCACGCAAAGTTTCTACATCCAAATCGTTAGAAGGTTCATCCAGCAACAACACATTGCCGCCCGAGATGAGCGTTTTGGCTAAGTGTAGTCGCCCGCGCTCACCCCCAGACAATTGACCGACGATTTTTTGTTGATCGCCACCTTTAAAGTTGAATCTGCCAATATAGGCTCTGGAGGGCGTTTCATAACGGCCAACAGTTAAAATATCCGAGCCGTTGGCAATTTCTTCAAACACTGTTTTGGTGTTACCTAAATCATCACGGCTTTGGTCTACATAAGCCAATTTAACGCTTTGGCCAATGTTTACTTCGCCACTATCGGGCTTTTCCAAGCCCATGATCATCTTAAACAAAGTCGATTTGCCCGCACCGTTGGGGCCAATAATGCCAACAATCGCGCCAGCTGGCACGCTAAAACTCAAATTATCCATCAGCAATCTATCTTTAAAGGCTTTGCTCACGCCGTTAAATTCAATCACTTGGTCGCCCAAACGTTCGCCCGCTGGAATAAAAATTTCCTGCGTTTCGTTACGTTTTTGGTATTCGGTGCTGGCCAACTCTTCATAACGCGCAATACGCGATTTGCTTTTGGCTTGGCGCGCTTTGGGGTTTTGGCGCACCCATTCCAGCTCGGTATTAAGTGCTTTGCGGCGTGATGATTCTTGCGATTCCTCAAGTGCCAGCCGCGCTTGTTTTTGGTCTAGCCAGCTTGAGTAATTACCTTTCCAGGGAATACCATGACCGCGATCTAACTCTAAAATCCACTCGGCGGCGTTGTCTAAAAAGTAACGGTCATGCGTAACAGCAACAACAGTTCCGGCAAAGCGCACCAAATATTGCTCTAACCATTCCACCGATTCCGCATCCAAATGGTTGGTCGGTTCGTCCAGCAACAACATATCAGGCTTAGAAAGCAATAACTTACAAAGTGCTACTCGGCGTTTTTCACCGCCTGATAATGGGCCAATTTTAGCGTCCCACGGCGGCAAGCGTAGCGCATCGGCTGCTATTTCTAGTTGCGTAGTTAAATCGCTACCACTGGCCGCGAGGATGTTTTCCCACTTGGCTTGCTCTTCTGCCAGCTTGTCAAAATCTGCATCCGGCTCGGCATAAGCGGCATATACAGCCTCTAAATTAGCCTGCGCCTGCATCACCTCACCCATACCGCTTTCCACTTCCTCGCGCACTGTTTTTTCTGCATCTAATTGCGGCTCTTGCGGCAAGTAGCCAATGGTCATATTCGGTTGCCATTGCACCTCGCCTTCAAACTCTTTATCGGCGGCGGCCATAATGCGCAACACGGTCGATTTACCTGAACCGTTTAAACCGAGCAAACCAATTTTGGCGCCAGGGAAAAAAGACAGCGAAATATCTTTAATAATTTGCTTTTTGGGCGGGACGATTTTGCTGACGCGCAGCATAGACATAATATATTGAGCCATGATAAATATTAACTAATTTGAAAAATTGAAAGCTTAACAGAAACAAGCACTCGCCTGTTAATCGGTATAATGCAGTCACTCAATTAAGCTTTATTAATCTCCATGGCGCTTAAATCCACCATCTATAAAATTGACCTCAACATTGCCGATATGGACAGGCAATATTACGCCCAGCATAGTCTAACGCTGGCCAAGCACCCGTCCGAAACTGATGAGCGCGTCATGGTGCGGCTGATTGGCTTTGCACTTTTTGCCACCGAAACACTTGTTTTCGGTAAAGGCTTATCTGACGACGAAGAGCCCGATTTATGGCAAAAGGATTTAACGGGCGCCATTGAGTTGTGGATGGATGTAGGCTTGCCCACCGAAAAAGACATTCGCAAGGCCGCAGGCCGCGCTAAACAAGTGGTTGTGATTTTATATGGCGGACGCATTGCCGATATGTGGTGGTCTCAAAACAGAAAATTAGTATTAAAAATTAACAACTTAACGGTGATTAACCTGCCAGAAACGCAAGAATTAGCCAGCATTGCAGAGCGCGGTTTTGAAATAAGTTGCACCATTCAAGATGGGCATATTTTAGTCAGCCACGAACGCGGAAGTTTTGAAATGACACCTGTCATTTTAAAAGAATCAAGCGCGTATTAGCTTTATCTGACAACTTTATAGGACATGCACCTATAAATCTAATCGAGCCAATTTTGTTTAATAGCGTTTGCAAGATATTTTCGTAAACAATATTGGAGAAGCACATGATTAACGCAAATACTATTCAACCAGATATGCCAGTTGTATGTTCAGAGGATGGCCAATTTGCCGAAGTAGACCACATTGAAGATGCAAACACCATCAAACTAAAAAGAGATGAAGCGGGCCAGCACCATTACATTCCTCTAGCTTGGGTGGTTTCAACTGAAGACGGCAATGTAAAAATTGACCGCCCAGGCGAAGAAGCCATGCAACAATGGTCAACACAACCGAATTAAGTTAACCATTATTTTTGAGCAAAAAGCCTAGTAAAACTTACTAGGCTTTTTAAATTTGGCACATTATCAATTTTGCGAGAAGTTTGATTGATAGGATTCTTAATTAAGACAACTTTATGCAACAGGTTCGGCTTTCAATTGGCTAACGCTAGTTTTGTTATTTTAAACAGACACTCAATTCAATCAAATCAATCCACTATATTACTTGCGTATAAATAGTATATTGGCTTGGGTAACAATATTTTCAAGTCGAACAGACTTCCCAACTTTTCCATCATTGGTCATAAAAAATGAGGCAAACCCAGAAGTTTCCATTATGTTTGATAGCTCAGTTAAACCCTCAGATTTAAGCCATTCTGGACTGATCTCAATAATTGCATGATCTACAACTTGAAGTGTTTTTTTAAGCCCTTTAAGAGCGTCTATTTCAAAGCCTTCTACATCCATTTTCATAAGTACCTTACCAGGAAGCTTTTCTTGACATAAAATTTCATCCCCTACTTTTACATTTACTTCCATAGACGTATTGAACTCATCCGTAGGCGATGGATTTCTAAAGGTTGCGCCACCAGTGTGACTAGAATCCATATTCAGTACAATCACTCCTTGCGACTTCCCTAAGCCAAATGGTTTTACGGTTAATTGTGTTAATTTTTGTTGATTAGCCAGTGATTCCACACGTTTTACAATATCTAAGTTTGGTTCAAAGGAAATTACTTTGCCTCGCGAACCTACCAGCTTTGCAGCAGGAATAGACACATGCCCTACGTTCATCCCTACATCTATTAAAGTGTCTCCAGGTTTCAGTTCCCTAAGTATGTAGTTTTCAATTTCTTCCTCAAAAAAAATCCCGCACCAATAGTAGCTCTGATGAACGTGGATGTATGGGTCGCAAAGTACATCCACTCCAAAGAGACGAGCAGGCCTTATCGCAAGCCCTCTTGGTAGTACACGCGAATCCATTAAAAACGGTGCAATCTTAATGCAAAAAAAATTGCGTAATCTGCGTGATGGTAGGTATGGGGCAGCAAAAAGGCTGATTAATATTGCTATTTTTTTTATAAAAAGTTTCACAATGTTACCTCCAGTTTAAAAGTGAGGTAGGTTCTAATTAAAAATATATTTTTCAATTATTATATTCTGCATTTTTGATTCCCAAACGAAGAATCATGTATATTAAATATCGAGATAATTTAATTACTCAACAGTAACTGACTTTGCTAAATTCCTCGGTTTATCCACATCCGTCCCTTTTAACAGCGCTGCGTGATATGCCAGCAATTGTACGGGGATGGTATGCAAAATAGGAGAGAGCACGCCGACGTGACGCGGGGTGCGGATGACGTGTACACCTTCGGATTCGGTAAAGTGGCTGTCCGCATCGGCAAACACAAATAGCTCGCCGCCACGCGCTTTCACTTCTTGCATATTGGATTTCACTTTTTCTAGCAAGGTATCATTTGGCGCAATCACTACTACGGGCATATTGTTATCCACCAGCGCTAATGGGCCATGTTTTAACTCACCTGCGGGATACGCCTCTGCGTGGATATACGAAATTTCTTTAAGCTTAAGCGCGCCTTCCATGGCGATTGGGTAGTGCACGCCGCGGCCTAAAAATAGCGCGTGCTCTTTATCGCCAAAGCGTTTTGCCCATTCGCGTATTTGCGGTTCTAAATTTAAGGCGAGCTGTACGCTACCAGCCAGTTGCCTTAATGCACCTAAAAATTCTTGCTCTTTTTGAGGGTTAAGTCGGCTTTTTTGTTTGGCCAAAGTGACGGCTAGCACGAACAAGGCCACTAATTGTGTGGTGAATGCTTTGGTGGAAGCCACACCGATTTCTGCGCCTGCGCGCGTATAGAAAACCAGCTGCGATGCGCGTGGAATGGCGCTTTCTTGCACATTACAAATGCTTAAACTTAACTGTTGGCCCAATGATTTAGCGTGTTTAAGCGCCTCCATAGTGTCTAGCGTTTCGCCCGATTGCGAAATGGTGACGATGAGCTGATTGGGGTTTGGTACCGATTCGCGATAGCGATATTCGCTGGCAATTTCCACATTACAGGGTACTTTTGCGATACCTTCTAGCCAGTATTTGGCGGTTAAGGCGGCGTAGTAACTGGTGCCTGCGGCCAATATCAAGATGCTATCTAGCTGATTAAATACTTTGGCTGCATCGATACCAAATAATTCTGGCCTAAATGCGCCATCATCAATTAATGCTTCAATCGTGTCATTGAGGGCCACTGGCTGCTCATAAATTTCTTTTTGCATAAAGTGGCTGTATGGGCCAAGTTCCAGGCTAGCCAACGAAACATCGCTGGTATGCACTTTACGCGTGGCTAATGCGCCATCTTTGTCGTAAATGCTTACCGCATCGGTTGTAAGTGTGGCGACATCGCCATCCTCTAAGTAAATCACTCTGCGCGTCACTGAGAGCACGGCGGATACGTCAGATGCGATAAAGTTTTCGGCTTCACCCAAGCCAATTAACAAAGGACAGCCCAAACGCGCGCATACCATTTTATTCGGTTCATTCACCGCAATCACACTAATGGCAAACGCGCCTGTTAACTCTGCAATAGCGGATTTGGTGGCGGTTAATAAATCAGGGTTTTTTGCATAGTAATGGTGAATTAAATGCGCAATCACTTCGGTATCGGTTTGTGAATGAAATGCATAGCCAAGCGCGATTAACCTAGCGCGTTGCTCGTCATGGTTTTCAATAATGCCGTTATGCACCACGGCAATGCTTGGGTTAGTTTGAGTAGGGGAAACATGCGGATGCGCGTTGTTTTCGGTAACGCCGCCATGCGTTGCCCAGCGCGTATGACCAATGCCAACTAAACCAGTCAAATTGGCATCCAGTGCCTTTTCTGTCATCGCGGCTACGCGGCCAACAGCGCGTACACGCTCGATGCCATTGCTATTGATTACTGCAACCCCAGCTGAATCATAGCCGCGATATTCTAAGCGGCTTAGCCCTTCGATTAAGGTTGATACGACGTTTCTTTTAGCAACTGCGCCTACAATGCCACACATATGATTTCTTTCAGATACTTAATGTTATTTTTAGGTGAATTTTTTTAATCAGTCTTTTTAATTAGTCTTTTTTAATTTTTGGGGGGCGCTTCCAGCCCACAATGGTTTTTTGCTCTTTAGCTCGGCAAAAAGTTAACGCGTCAGCTGGCGCATCTTTTGTAATGGTAGAACCTGCGGCAATGGTGGCATTTTTGCCAATGGTAACTGGCGCTATTAGCTGCGTATCTGAGCCGATAAAGGCGCCATCTTCAATCACGGTTTTAAACTTATTGGCGCCATCATAGTTACAGGTAATAGTACCCGCGCCAATATTTACGTTTTTGCCAACAGTGCTATCGCCCACGTAGCTTAAATGGTTAATCTTGCTGCCGATATCCACCTGCGCATTTTTGAGCTCTACAAAATTACCAATGTGGGTGTTAGCTGCCAGTGTAGTGCCTGGTCTTAATCGTGCATATGGCCCAATGCGACTATTTTCACCGATTTTGGCATCATCAATATGTGTAAAAGCAGCAATTTGCGTATCAGCAGCAATTGTTGCGTTTTTAATCACGCAATTAGCGGCAATTTTCACGTTATCGCCTAAGTTCACCTTACCTTCAAATACGCAATTCACATCAATCTCACAATCGCGACCGCAGGTAAGGTTGCCACGAATATCTAAGCGTGAAGCATCTTTTAGCGTAACACCTTGCGTCAACAAGGCTTGTGCAACGCGCGACTGGTAAACACGCTCAATCTGGCTTAAATCGAGTTTAGAATTAATGCCCGTGACTGACCACTCATCTAATGTGATTTCTGCAGTGACATCGATATTATCTTTAACCGCAAGTGCCACAATATCGGTTAGATAATATTCTGCTTGCGCATTGTGATTGCTTAAGCGACTTAACCAATTTTTTAGGTGAATATTTGGCAGTGCCATAATGCCAGTGTTTACTTCTGTAATTAAGCGTTGCGCATCTGTGGCATCTTTATGCTCTACAATTGCGCTCACCAACTGGTTGCTGCGCACAATGCGGCCATAACCCGTTGGATCCGCTTTATTAAAAGACAAAATCGCCAGTTGATGATGGGCGCTTGCAATGAGTTTTTTACAAGCTTGTACATCGACCAATGGCACATCGCCCAGCATAATAAGCGTAATCGCATCTTCGTCTAAATACGGTAAAGCTTGTTGTACCGCATGCCCTGTACCCAATTGCTCAGCTTGATTGACCCATGTAATCGACTCATGAGCAAATGCCTCACGCACAATCTCACCGCCATAACCATACACCACAATGATTTTCTGCGGTGTTAACACTTTTGCGCAATCGATGACATGCGCCAAAATAGATTTGCCGCCTACTTCATGCAGCACTTTTGGCTTGTTAGAATGCATACGCGTGCCTTTGCCAGCAGCGAGGATAACAATGTTTAGTGAACTCATTTTTGATGTCATCTTAAGTGTTAAGTATTGTCGATTCGATTAAGGTTTATACATAAAGTATAACAAAAAAGGCAGCCTAAGCTGCCTTTTTGCCTGTGAAGCTGATGCGACACATTTAAAGCATTAATGCGTTTTACGCAGACGCTCAATCGCGTGAATTTGTGCCATTGCTTCTGACAATTCCGCCTGCGCTTTGGCGTAATCCATGTCCGAAATTCGATTCTTCATCGCTTCCATTGCGGCTTCTTTGGCGGCAATCGCTTTAGCTTCATCCAAATCGTGGCCACGTACCGCAGTATCCGCCAACACAGTAATTAAACCCGGTTGCACTTCTAAAATGCCGCCTGAAATAAAAATCAATGTTTCTTCAGCCACGTTTGTCTGCTTAATACGTAATGCGCCTGGTTTGATGGTGGTAATCATCGGCGCATGATTTGGGTAGATACCCACCTCACCCGCACCCGCTGGTGCCACCACAAACTCGGCTTCGCCAGAGAATATGCTTGCTTCTGCGCTTACAACATCGATATGAACGGTATTTGCCATTATTAATCCTTAAACTATTGTCTGTAAACTTACCTACTAGTTTAAAGTTTTAGCTTTCTCAACGGCTTCTTCAATGCCACCCACCATATAAAATGCCTGCTCAGGCAGGTGATCATACTCACCAGCCACAATCGCTTTAAAGCCTTTAATGGTTTCTTTTAATGGTACGTATTTACCTGGTGCGCCAGTAAATACCTCTGCCACATGGAATGGTTGTGATAAGAAACGTTGAATTTTGCGCGCACGGCCAACCGCTAACTTGTCTTCTGCTGACAATTCATCCATACCCAAAATCGCAATAATATCGCGTAATTCTTTGTAACGTTGCAGTGTTTGTTGTACTGAACGCGCTACGTTGTAATGTTCTTCGCCAACCACTAATGGGTCTAACTGGCGCGAACTTGAGTCGAGTGGATCAACCGCTGGGTAGATACCAAGTGAGGCAATATCACGTGACAACACAACGGTTGAGTCCAAATGTTGGAACGTAGTTGCAGGTGACGGATCGGTCAAGTCATCCGCAGGTACATAAACCGCTTGGATTGACGTAATAGAACCTGTTTTAGTGGAAGTAATACGCTCTTGCAGACGGCCCATTTCATCCGCCAGTGTAGGTTGATAACCTACCGCTGAAGGCATACGGCCTAGCAATGCAGATACTTCTGTACCAGCTAATGTGTAACGGTAAATATTATCCACAAAGAACAACACGTCACGGCCTTCATCACGGAATTTTTCTGCCATGGTTAAACCAGACAACGCTACACGTAAGCGGTTGCCTGGTGGTTCATTCATTTGACCAAACACCATCGCTACTTTTGATTCTTTCATGTTATCAAGCTTAATCACGCCAGCTTCTGCCATCTCGTGGTAGAAGTCGTTACCTTCACGCGTACGCTCGCCCACGCCTGCAAACACGGATAAACCTGAGTGTTGTTTTGCAATATTATTGATTAACTCCAGCATGTTCACGGTTTTACCTACACCCGCACCGCCGAACAAACCTACTTTACCGCCTTTAGCAAACGGGCAAACCAAGTCAATCACTTTAATACCAGTTTCTAATAAGTCTACAGATGGGGACAATTCTTCAAAAGTTGGGGCTTTTTGGTGAATCGTGCGACGCTCGTCACAATCGATTGGACCAGCCTCATCAATTGGGCGACCCAATACATCCATAATGCGGCCTAATGTGCCCACACCAACTGGCACGGTAATTTGTGAGCCAGTGGACTTGAATGATGTACCACGTGAAAGGCCATCGGATGAGCCCATCGCAATGGTACGCACGATGCCATCACCTAATTGTTGTTGCACTTCCAGTGTTAAGCCTTCCTCGGCATTACTTGCAGCATCATCAATAATTAATGCCTCAAATACATTTGGCATTTGATCGCGTGGAAACTCAACGTCTACCACAGCGCCAATACATTGAACCACTTTACCAATTTTTGTTGTACTCATCTTCATATCCTATTCAAACACTATTTTTGAATGCTAATTAAATTCTTGTTTAATTTTACTTAAGCAACCGCTGCCGCGCCGCCAACAATCTCGGAAATCTCTTTGGTAATCGCTGCTTGACGCGCTTTGTTGTAGATCAACTTCAAATCGCCAATCACTTCTTTGGCGTTATCAGATGCTGATTTCATCGCCACCATACGCGATGATTGCTCTGAGGCCATGTTTTCTGCAACCGCGTTATAAACTAATGACTCTACATAACGCATCATCAATTGATCAACCACTGGCTTCGCTTCTGGCTCATAAATGTAATCCCAATGACCAGTAGGGCTGCCCAATTTTTCGCCACTTAACGGTAATAATTGCTCAATAACTGGCTCTTGCTTCATGGTATTGATAAACTTGGTGTAGCTAATATACAGTTGATCAATCTCACCCGCTTCGTATGCGTCCAACATGACTTTGATGGTGCCAATCAAGGTTGCTAAATGCGGCACATCACCCAAACCAGTAATATGTGATTTAACATTCGCGCCTACACGGTTCATAAAGCTGAAACCTTTGTTACCTATCGCGCTCACGCTGATTGCTTTGCCTTGCGTTTCCCAGTTTTTCATCTGGTTAACAGACAAACGCAACATATTGGTGTTCAATCCACCACATAAGCCTTTATCAGAGCTCACCACTATTAAGCCAACGTTTTTAACCACTTCGCGCTTAATCAAATAAGGGTGTTTGTACTCTGGGTTTGCAAATGATAAATGCGCAGCAACGTTGCGAATTTTCTCAGCGTAGGGGCGTGAGGCACGCATTCTATCTTGCGCTTTACGCATTTTAGAGGCTGCCACCATCTCCATCGCTTTGGTGATTTTGCGGGTATTTTCTACCGACTTGATCTTGGTTCTAATCTCTTTACTACCAGCCATAAGATTTCCTAAAAAGCATGTCCTAAATAGTTTAGAGATTAATATGCGTTTGTAGCTTTAAAGTCTTGAATTGCCGCTTCAACCGCTTTTTCATTATCGCCGCTCAAGTCTTTGCTCGATTCAATCCCATCCATCAATTTAGCGTATTTAGAAGCCATGAAGCCGTGTAAAGCGCCCTCAAAAGCCAATACTTTATTGGTTGGCACATCGTCAAAATAACCTTTATTAGCCGCTAACAAAGAAATTGCCATTTTTGAAACGCTTAACGGTGCATATTGCGCTTGTTTCATCAACTCGGTAAACATACGACCGCGGTCTAGTTGTTTACGGGTTGCTTCATCCAAATCCGATGCGAACTGCGCAAAAGCTGCCAGCTCGCGGTATTGCGCTAGTGCTAAACGTACGCCGCCACCCAATTTTTTGATGACTTTAGTTTGCGCTGCACCACCTACGCGAGATACTGAAATGCCCGCGTTAATTGCTGGACGAATACCTGCGTTAAATAAATCAGTTTCTAAGAAAATTTGACCATCGGTAATTGAAATCACGTTGGTTGGCACGAATGCTGACACGTCACCAGCCGCAGTTTCAATCACTGGCAATGCAGTCAATGAACCAGTTTTGCCTTTAACAGCGCCGTTAGTGAATTTTTCTACATAATCTTCATTCACGCGAGCAGCACGCTCTAATAAACGTGAGTGAATGTAGAACACGTCACCTGGATACGCTTCACGTCCTGGTGGACGGCGTAATAGCAATGAAATTTGACGGTAAGCAATCGCTTGTTTAGTCAAATCATCATACACAATCAATGCATCTTCGCCACGGTCACGGAAATATTCACCCATGGTGCAACCTGCATATGGCGCTAAGAATTGTAATGCGGCAGAGTCAGAAGCTGTTGCGGCAACCACAATGGTATATGCCATGGCGCCGTTTTCTTCGAGCTTACGTACCACGTTTGCTACAGTAGAAGCCTTCTGGCCAATCGCCACGTAGATACAGGTCATATTCTGACCTTTTTGGTTGATGATGGCATCAATCGCCACGGCAGTTTTACCTGTTTGACGGTCACCAATAATCAATTCACGTTGACCACGGCCAATCGGCACCATAGAATCCACTGATTTCAAACCGGTTTGCACAGGCTGCGAAGCGGATTTACGTGCAATCACGCCAGGTGCAACTTTTTCAATTTTGTCCGTCATCTTTGCGTTAACTGGGCCTTTGCCATCAATCGGCTGACCTAGCGCGTTCAATACGCGACCAATTAACTCTGGACCAACGGGCACTTCTAAAATACGACCTGTACATTTAACCGTGTCGCCTTCAGTAATGTGTTCGTAATCACCTAAAACCACCGCACCCACTGAATCGCGCTCTAAGTTAAGCGCCAAACCAAATGTGTTGCCTGGAAATTCGATCATTTCGCCCGCCATCACGTTTGAAAGACCGTGAATACGGACGATACCGTCAGTGACTGAAATAACGGTACCTTGCGTACGCGCTTCAGCTGAGGTCGAAAAATTTTCTAATCTGCTTTTAATCAGCTCACTGATTTCTGATGTAGATAACTGCATGTATGTCTCTCCTGTGCCTTAAGCGGATAGCGTATAGGCTAAATTTTGTAACTGACCTTTGACGGACGCGTCTATCACGGTATCGCCAACAATAATTTTAATGCCACCAATGAGTTCTGTATCCACAGTGACACTGGCTTCAATTTTTTTGCCAAACTTAGTTTCTAATCGCGCAACCAAATCTTTCACTTCTGCCGCGCTTGGTTTAGCCGCTGCTATAATTTGCGCATCTAATGTGCCTTCATCCAAGGCCTTTAATTCTTCAAACGCGCTAGCAATAGCTGGCAAAATAGATAGGCGATTATATTCAACCAATACTTTAATCAGGTTTTGACCCTGTTCATTGAGTTTGTCGCCACATACTTGTAAAAAAGTTTTTTGTAAATCACTAGCCACTACTTTTGGGTCTTGAATATAAGCTTGCATTTTCGAGTCAATTGAAACAGCAGTTGCAAAACCTAACATCTCAGACCATTTAGCCAGCGATTTTTTCTCTTTACCAAGCTTATAAGCCGCAACTGCGTAAGGCCGGGCGATGGTTGATATTTCAGCCATGACTTACAGCTCCGCTGCTAGTTTAGATAACATTTCAGAATGTGCTTTACCATTAATCTCTTTACGCAAGATTTTTTCAGCGCCAGCGATTGCCAATGCAGAAACCTGCGCACGCAAACCTTCTTTTGCACGGTTTACTTCTTGGTCAATCTCAGCTTTTGCACCCGTAATAATACGCTCGCCTTCTGACTTGGCATTGCCTTTAGCTTCTTCAACGATTTGTGTCGCACGTTTTTCAGCTTGACCTATTATTTCAGACGCCTTTTGCTTAGCTTCATTCAAAGTGGTTTCTGATTTTTTAGCGGCTACTTCTAAGGCACTTTTACCTTCTTGTGCTGCTGCTAAACCATCGGCAATTTCCTTTTGGCGCGTTTCAATCGCTTTTAAAAGCGGCGGCCAAACGAATTTCACTGTGAACCAAATCAACACAGCAAATGCGATAGCTTGTGCGATCAGTGTAAAGTTAATGTTCATGTTTAATCCAATTAAATGAAGTCAGTATAAAAATTTGAGCCAAAAGCTTTTGCGTTAAAAGCATGACTCAAAAAATTAATTTGCTGCTGTCACAACGCTTAATAATGGGTTAGCAAACGCGAACATCATCGCTAGGCCAACACCAATAATGAAAGAAGCATCGATAAGACCTAGCAGCAGGAATACTTTACCTTGCAATTGTGGAATCATTTCTGGCTGACGTGCAGCGCCTTCTAAAAAGCTTGCGCACATAATACCGATACCGATACAAGCACCCGCAGCGCCTAAACCAATAATTAAACCAATTCCAACGCCTGTGTAGGCTTGAATCAATTCTAATGCTTCCATTTTATTACCCTCTCAAAAATTAAACTTAACTTAAAACTACTGATAAAAACCACTTACTAAAACAACTTAAAACTGAATATCTAAAACTGAATATTTAGTGCGATTCGTGCGCCATCGCCAAATACACAACCGTCAACATCATAAAGATGAACGCTTGTAATGCCACAATTAAAATATGGAAAATTGACCAGCCCGCGCCCAAAATTGAACCGAAAATAGTGCCAGACAAACCAGTTGCTGCCCACATACCTAATAGCAAGAAAATCACTTCGCCGGCGTACATATTGCCGAAAAGACGCAATGAATGCGAAAGTGGTTTTGAAACGTATTCGATTAAGTTAAATAAGAAATTGAGCGGCAGCACCCAGAATTTGGTGCCAAATGGTGTAAAGAATAATTCATGCATCCAGCCACCAAAACCTTTAACTTTGATGGAGAAGAAAATCATTAAAATCCATACCGATAAAGCGAGTGCAAATGTGGTGTTGATATCAGATGTAGGCACCGCGCGCCATTTATCAAAGCCAATGCCGTGCATGAATTTTGCAAAAATATCGACTGGCAAAAAGTCCATGGCATTCATGGCGAACACCCATAAAAAAACCGTCAAAGCGGTTGGGGCAATAAAGCTGTGACGGTTACCGTGAAAAATATTTTTAACTTGGTCATCTACAAACCCAAAAACCAATTCTACAAATGCTTGGCGCTTGGTTGGTACGCCTGCAGTTGCGCCACGTGCTACCAACCATACCAAACCCATCACCAACAAGCCTAATATAACTGAGGTAATTAAAGTATCTATATGCAATGTCCAAAAACTACCATTGCCCACCGCTTGCGCATTAAAGCTTAAATGATGCGAAATATATTCTGATGGGGTGAGTACGTGTTCTGCGTGTTCTGTAGCCATATCAATCCGAATTGCCCATTAGGCGTTTAATGATTAAAGTTTTTTGTTCAATTTTAAGTGTTAAGTTTTACTTAACTTTATTATATTTTTGTATTTTTATATTTCTAATTCTGTTTTATCTAGCTTACTCATCGCTGCGCCCGAAAATAAAGCCGCAGCAGCCAAACCTGTGATTAGTGCAAATGGCACTAACTGCTTATAAACTTTAAACGTAATAAATAGCAGCACAACAATCATCACAATTTTAACTGCTTCTGCTTTGAGCAGGTTAACCAACACCGTAGCGGCTTCTTTGCTGCTGCGTTGCGCGATTTTAGATGCAAAAAAAGCACCGATTGTGACTGCTAATCCACCCGCTAACGCTGAAATGCCCGCATGCAAACCCGAAACAATAAAAGCAACCATCATAACAACCAATGTCGCGCCCAATTGCCACTGCAACATTTTATTAAATACTTTGTTTGAATCTAAGCCTGAACTTGAATTTTGCGCTTCTTTCGTCATTTCTGTTTTCTTGCCGATTCAGTTTGGTTGAAATAGGCTTATCAGCAAAGTCCGCGATTTTGAATTATTACGCGTTTTTAGTCAAGCAGTAACTGCAAGTATTACACTAAGTTTCACGCAAAATGAAACACTTAGCGCATTATTTTGCTAATAATGTCATCTAGCTGGTCTAAATTGCTGTAATTAATTTTTAGCATGCCCGAGCCATTATGCTTAGCTGAAATATTGACACTGGTACCCATTTTTTCACTTAATGTGTTTTGCAACGCCAATACGTCATGACTCAACGCGGTTTTCTGCATTTTTTTATGGTTATTTTTAGTGCTATTTTCAGCTAATTTTTTCACCATATTTTCAACATCGCGCACCGATAAATTTTGCTGCACTATATTATTCGCCAACATAATTTGCTGCGCCGCATCTAAGCCGATTAACGCTCTGGCGTGACCCATATCCAGTTTGTTGTGCATTAATAGCTCTTGCACTGGTGATGACAAAGATAAAAGTCGCAGTAAATTCGATACCGCCGCACGTGAGCGGCCAACTGCACTGGCCGCTTTTTCATGCGTCATGGAAAATTCATCAATCAAACGCTTAATACCTTGCGCTTCTTCAAGCGGATTTAAATTTTCACGCTGAATATTCTCAATTAATGCCATCGCCAGCGCAGATTCATCCGCGATGTCGCGCACCAAAACTGGCACTTCGGCTAAGCCAGCCAGTTGCGAAGCACGCCAACGCCGTTCACCCGCAATAATTTCATAGCTATTTTCGCCGATATTTCTGACCAAAATCGGCTGCATAATACCTTGATTGCGAATCGAATCAGCCAGGGTTTGCAATGCAGCATCGTCCATGTAAGACCGTGGCTGATATTTACCAGGCTGCAACTGGTTAACTTGCAACATCATCAGCGCATCGCCTTGTGCAGTTTCTTCACTATCGTTTGCCAGTAGCGCATCTAAGCCACGCCCCAAGCCTTTTAGTTTAACCATTTATCGCACCTTTTAATTGATTAAAATTTTGTCTAGCCTGTTGATTTTTATGAATAATTTCTATTGCTAACTCTAAATAGGCAATTGCGCCTTTTGATGTTTTGTCGTACACCAAAATCGGCAATCCGTAACTAGGTGCTTCGGCCAAGCGAATATTGCGCGGTATCACCGTTTTGTAGACTTTATCGCCAAAATGGCTGACCAACTGTGCCGATACTTGCTGCGCCAGCATATTACGTGTGTCGAACATGGTGCGTAATAAGCCTTCAATTTCTAATTTAGGATTTAGATGCGCGCGTACTTTTTTGATGGTATTGACTAAATCCGACAAACCTTCCAACGCATAATATTCACATTGCATGGGAATCATCACTGTATCAGCCGCAGTTAACGCATTAACCGTGACCAAATTGAGGGCGGGGGGGCAATCTAGCAACACGTAATCATAATTGTTTACTTGTGCTAGCGCCTGCTTTAAGCGCATTTCGCGCGCCAATTCGTTGACCAATTCAACCTCAGCACCCGCAAGCTCGCGATTAGAAGGCGCAATATCAAAGCCGCCTTTTTCACTTTTCACGATGACTTCTTTTAAGGTTTTGTCATTGATTAACACATGGTAAATACTTTGTTTTAAATGCGCTTTATCAATGCCGCTACCGGTGCTGGCATTGCCTTGCGGATCTAAATCAACCAGCAATACTTTTTGTTTTTTAGCGGCCAAGCTGGCGGCTAAATTCACACAGGTAGTGGTTTTGCCCACGCCACCTTTTTGATTGGTAATCGCTAATATTTTCATGAATTATTTTTTAAGCTAAAAATAGGGTTAAGTTGGTTTAAACATTATTTTCAAATACTAGCAAATGCCGTTCTGCGTCTAATCCTGCCACTTTCAGCGGAATTATTTGCGCAGGCGAATTCTGCAGGCTTTGTAACTCTGCAACTGGCATCAATCCTTTCATGGCAAACCACTGACCATTTTTTGCAATTAAATGTTGAGTTAACTGCAAAAATAAGCCAATTTCTGAAAATGCTCGTGATATAACCAACTCAAACGGCTCACTTGGATGATAATTTTCTACTCGCGCATGCACTGGTGTTAAATTATCTAAGGCCAATTCGCCTTTTACTTGACGCATAAAAATCACTTTTTTCTGTACCGTATCAATCGTGGTCACTTGCAATTCTGGCTTGCATATTGCCAACACAATGCCTGGTAAACCACCGCCACTGCCCACATCTAACAAATTTTTACTATTCACATACGGCAACACACTTAAGCTATCTAACAAATGGAGCGTCACCATTTCTAGCGGGTCACGCACCGCGGTCAGGTTGTACACTTTGTTCCACTTTTGCAAAAGCGCTAAATAAGCCAGCAATTTTTGCTGCGCTTCATCTGGCACCGCCAAGCCCATATCAGCAATGCCTTGCGCTAATAACGCCGCCTGACTCATGCTGCTTCTATATTGGTGTTAATAACGTCAGCACTAATGTTGGTTTGGCTAGCTTGCTTTTTATGTTTGCGTTTTAAATACACCAGCAATAAAGAAATAGTCGCTGGCGTAATGCCCGAAATGCGACCCGCTTGGCCGATGGTTTCTGGCTTGTGTTGGTTGAGTTTTTGTCGCGCTTCAATGCTTAGGCCATGCACGTCTGCATAATCCACGTGAGTTAACAAAATATTTTCGCTGCCTTTTTGCTTGGCGATTTCTTCTTGCTGGCGTGTGATATAGCCTTGATATTTAGCGGCAATTTCTACTTGTTCACGCACGGCTGGGTCAAATTCACCCAATTCAAAGCCATCTACAAAGCCTTCGCCCAAGCTTAACATACCTTCGTAACTTACTTCTGGACGGCGCAACAGTTCAAACAAACTGTATTCGTGCTCTAAAGGCTTGCCTAAAATGGCGGCCTGCGTTTCACGTGAAACATCGTCGCTAGCCACTTGCACAAAAGTTTTTTTCAAGCGCTCTTGTTCGCGAGAAACCGCCTCTAATTTTTGCTCAAATGCCGCCCAGCGCGTGTCATCTACCAAACCCAACTCGCGGCCTTTGGCAGTTAAGCGCATATCGGCGTTGTCTTCACGCAATTGCAAACGGTATTCTGCACGGCTGGTAAACATGCGGTAAGGCTCTGTTACGCCGGTGGTAATCAAATCATCCACCAACACGCCCAAATACGCTTCATCGCGGGCAGGGCACCAGCTGTCTTTGCCTTGCACATACAATGCCGCATTTGCGCCAGCTAACAAACCTTGTGCCGCCGCCTCTTCGTAGCCAGTTGTGCCGTTAATCTGGCCTGCAAAAAACAAGCCATGTACGCTTTTGGTTTCTAGGCTAGATTTCAAACTGCGCGGATCGTAATAATCATATTCAATCGCATAACCTGGGCGCAGAATATGCGCGTTTTCCAGGCCTTTGATGGAGCGCACCAACGCCAACTGAATATCAAATGGCAAACTGGTTGAAATGCCATTCGGATAAATCTCGTTAGTAGTTAAGCCCTCTGGCTCTAAAAACAATTGGTGCGATTCTTTATCGGCAAAACGGTGAATTTTATCTTCCACACTAGGGCAATAGCGCGGGCCAACGCCCTCAATCACGCCAGTGTACATCGGTGAACGGTCTAAACCGCTGCGGATAATGTCATGCGTGCGTGCATTGGTGTGCGTAATCCAACATGGCACTTGTTGCGGATGCTGCGCCACATTGCCCATAAAGGAAAATACGGGTGCAGGATTATCACCTGGCTGTTCTAACATCACGCTGTAATCAATGCTACGCCCTTCAATGCGCGGCGGCGTACCTGTTTTAAGCCTGCCAGCTGGCAAACCAATTTCGCGCAAGCGTGCGGCTAATGAAATCGCTGGCGGGTCGCCCGCGCGGCCTGCGCTGTAATTTTGCAAGCCCACGTGAATTAGCCCGCCTAAAAACGTGCCTGCCGTTAACACCACACTTTTCGATTTGAACCGTAAACCAATTTGCGTGACAACGCCTGCCGCGCGGTCACCTTCTAAAATAATGTCATCCACCGCTTGTTGAAACAACCAGAGGTTGGGTTGATTCTCTAATTTGTGGCGCACAGCGGCTTTATACAAAATGCGGTCTGCCTGCGCGCGCGTGGCGCGCACCGCTGGGCCTTTGGAAGAATTTAAAATGCGAAACTGAATGCCGCCAATATCGGTTGCCTGCGCCATGATGCCGCCCAGCGCGTCAATCTCTTTCACCAAATGGCCTTTGCCAATGCCGCCAATACTGGGGTTGCAAGACATTTGGCCCAAGGTTTCAATGTTGTGGCTTAATAAAAGTGTTTTTTGCCCCATGCGCGCAGCCGCCAACGCAGCCTCTGTACCCGCATGGCCGCCACCCACGACAATCACATCAAAAATATCAGGAAAATTCATGCAAATAGCTTATCAATCAAAAAGTTAACCATTTTTTAGGGTTAAGTATTGCGGTTTAAGATATAAAACCAAGATTTTACTGCAAACAAGGGCTTAAGTCATTTAAAAACAGGCAGATAAAGCAAGTTAACCCTTATTTTTGCTGCATTTTTTGCAGGTTATTCATCATGTTTCACGTGAAACAATCAAGTTAACACATTTTTTGGCGCAATTTTTAGTTGGTTTTTTGACTGGCCTTTTCTCGATTTGGCTGTTGCTTTAACGGCGGGCAACAGTGAGGTGATTTGTTGATAAAGCTCAAACAAAAACGCCACGCGCGCGGCATCTGTTGCCGCGCCTTTATAGCCATAAGCCGCATCCACCGCTTTATCTAAGGCTTGGTGCGCTTTTAATAAACTGGCTGGCATAGTGAGCGGATCGTATAAATCGGCAAGAGAGGCGTTGCGGTGTTAGCTACGTGCATCTAAAACAGCCTGTGCGGCGACTTCAATTTTTGCGGTATTTTGCGTGTTAACTTGAGGCCACGGGAAGTTGTTATAGACAATGCTATTAGTATAACGATAATCACTTTTTATTCGTCCACAAACAAACTTCACCCAAGCCATGTGCATGCGCGAAGTCATAACGCCAAATTCTTTTAAGCTGGCATCTGGAATACATAAATTTGCATCGCCCACGATTACCTCTGGCTCTAAAAACCCTATTGGAATAATCGTTCTGCGCTCAGATGAATGGCGTGGAATAAGTAAATATTTTGTTTTGGGTTGTCTTATTTCACCAAATAGACTTGGTGTTAGTGCTAATGCCTGTGTAGCTGGGCGAGTACTAGCTAAACGATGTTTTTTAACTGCATTGATACGCGCTAACACCAATGGCATTTCGCGTAATTCGCTTGGCGCGCAATCTACTAGCCATAAACACCAGCGCTTTTGATTATTTATAAATTCTTCTGCGCCTAAAAAAGGCTTTATCCATTTGCTTGCAGACGGGCAAGCGTTAACTAAAGCAATTTTCTCGTCGTTTTCTAATAATAAATGCCCGCCATCATTTGGCATTGAGCCGAACATGATGGGCGATACAGACGAAATAGGTGAGCGCATTGCAGGCAGAATTACATTTACAGCATCTACCAAATACGGATTGATATTATTGGCTTTAATAACGTGTGGTTCGCCTTTAATATCGGCGTATTCGTAAATCGTTTTGTCTACCACATCTTGCAAACCAAAGCCAATAATCACACAGTGTACAGCAGCCTTTCCACGCGCTTCGTTGCTCCAACTGAAAGTGCGATGCGCAAAATGAATTTTTATGCCTTGCGCCAGCATCCAAGACCACAGCACGCCCACTTGCTCGCCTTGTGTGATGCTGTTGGTCGATACAAATGCGCATTTAATATCTTGATTTTTTTGAATATAACGCCCCGCTTTTACATACCAAGCGGCAACAAAATCCAGCAAGCCCGCATTTTTAATATCGCTGCACACCAATTGCATATCACCTTTTTGCGCGGCAGATTGGTTGCTTTTGCCCAAAAATGGCGGATTACCCAAAATATAACTGCATTGGTTTGGTGGTAAAACTTGCTCCCAATTAGTGGTTAAGGCGTTGCCGCACACGATATGCGGCGTGGCTTTTAGCGGAATGCGTGCAAAATAGCTGCCGAACTCCACCGATACTTTCATGTTCATTTGGTGGTCAGTCAACCATAAGGCCACTTGCGCAATTTGGGCGGGGAATTCTTCAATCTCAATGCCATAAAACTGGTCTACATCGACATGAATCAAGCTTTGCACATCTAACACTTGTTGCGTGCCCTCGCGGCTGGCGCGTAAAACGGCAAGCTCCAACAAGCGTAATTCACGATAAGTAATTACTAAAAAGTTGCCGCAGCCGCAAGCCGGGTCAAAAAAGGTTAAGCTGCGCAATTTTTTGTGAAACTCAATCAGGCGATTTTTATTGCTTTTTACTTTTTCAAATTCTGCCCACAGTGCGTCTAAAAACAAGGGCTTAATCAGTTTTAGGATATTTTCTTCCGACGTGTAGTGCGCGCCCAAATTGCGCCGCGCATCGGCATCCATAATGCTTTGAAACAGGCTACCAAAGATAGCGGGGGAGATAATGCTCCAATCTAGCGCGCATAAATCCAGCAAGGCTTCGCGCATTTTGCTATCAAACTGTGCAGGGTTTAGACGCTGAGCAAACAAGCTGCCGTTGATGTACTCAAAGGCATTTAAACTTTCATCTAAATTGCTTAAGCGTTTGTCTTTAGGCTGGTTAAGCACATAAAATAAGCTATCTAAATGTTGCGCTAAATCGCTGCCGTCTGGATTGGTTTTGGTTTCAATATAATCTTGAAACAGGCGTTTTTCAAAAATGCTGGTGTCTTCGGCAAAAAAGCAAAATAGCAAGCGCACCAAGTAAATTTCTAAATCTTTACCCGCGTAACCCACCGCTTTAAGTGCATCGTGCAGCCTGCCCATGCGCTCGGCGGCTTTAATGTTGATTGGATCTTGCGGCTTGATGATTTGGGTTTGATAGCCCGCGATAAAGCCAAATAACTTAACGTGTTGATACAGCGCATTTATACCAAACTCAAATTGCTCATTGCTATCTAGGTTATAAAGGCGAAAATTGGCGAAATCGGAAACCAAAATATATTTGGGTAAATCGCGCTCTTTTAAACCGGGGAAATAGTCTTTGGCTTGGGTTAAGGCTTTATCTAAGCTTTTACCGCGCGATTTATGCTCAACCAACAACTGGCCACGCCACAGTAAATCAATAAAGCCGCCTTTGTCGTCCGACTTTTTAACGGGCTCTTCAAAGCTGGCAATGCGGCGGCGCGTAATGCCGAATACATTAAAAAAGGCATCCCAAAATGATTTGGCTTCTGCATCTTCGCGGCGCTCAAGTTGCCATTCTTGCGAAAAAGCGATGGCGCGGGTTTTAATTTCGTTCCAAGATAATGGCATATGAATTTTTTGGTTATTTTTATTGGTTAAGTAATGATTAGCTAACTAGCAAAAGTATACACTGCGAAACCACTTAAATTATGCGTATTGTTTCACGTGAAACACCTCACATTCGTTTGCAGCAATCGCTATTGACCATATGGAATGTCGCGCATATAGTAGCGAGAGCGGATATTTTCATGCGCTACGTATCAAAATAGGGCGCTACATTCTGTTATAAGATATGCCGACTTAGTGGCACGTATAAAATTAATTACACTTGTTAATTTAATTAAGCTTGGCGATTAACTATTAAGTAAAAAATAAGTTTGAAACTTAACCAATTAGTTTAGGAGAAAATGATGGCCGATATTCAAGAATACAAAACTGCGCTGGCTAAATATACCGCTGTTAACGAAGCGGCACTGCAAGGCTTGGCAAAAACCTATGCGCTGGTGTTATCCAAACAAGATTCGCGTCATGTTTCTTGCACTGATGCAGCCGAAAAAGCCACTGTGCGCGAAAACTTTTTAAAGAAAAAGCTCGGTTTAACACAAGGTGACGCGGCATTGGATGCGGCAATTGAAGAAGTTTGCATGAAAATGAAAGAAGATCGCATGAAATCGCGTTTGGTTTTCTATTATTTGTTGGCTGAAAAATACAATTTACTGGCTAACTTTGTTAAATAAATAGTTAGCGACAAAAACTTAACCCATTTTTTGGTTAAGTTTATTCAATATAAAAGGCGCATAAAGCGCCTTTTTATTTTTAATCTATTTGCCAATACAAAACTTGCTAAATATTTCGCCCAATAAATCATCTGGCGTAAATTCACCGGTGATGCTGCTTAATGCCTCTTGCGCGAGCTTTAACTCTTCGGCTACCAACTCTGCCGCATGGATTTGCTGCGCTGCCATATTCAAATGCGCGTCCACTTGTGATAAAGCGCTTAAGTGTCGCGCACGCGCCATAAAAACGCCTTCTGCATTTTGTTGATAGCCCGCAACACTGAGCAAATGTTGTTTGAGCAAATCGATACCTGCGCCCGTTTTGGCAGAAAGATAAATATGTGTTTCATCTGCAATTTTGGTAATTTTTGCCACGTCTTGCGTTGCATCAATTTTATTATGCACCCAAATTTTGCAGATTCCTTGCGGCAAGCGGTTTAAAACGATTTTTTCAGTTTCGCCAATACCATGGGCTGCGTCAACCAGTAATAATGCAACCTGCGCGCTTTGTAGCGCTTGATAGGTTCGCGCGATACCCAATTTTTCCACTTCGTCTTCTGTATCACGCAAACCAGCCGTATCAATAATATGCAATGGTAAGCCATTGATTTGTATTAAAGTTTTAATCGAATCGCGCGTAGTTCCTGCAATTGGGGTCACAATCGCCACCTCTTCTCCACTTAATTGATTCATTAAGCTAGATTTTCCCACATTGGGCTGACCGACCAATACAATGTGCATGCCTTCACGTAACAAGCTGCCTTGTTTAGCTTTTGCAAATACTGATTTTAATTCAGCAGTAATTGCAACTAATTTTTCAGCCACATTACCTTGGGTAATAAAATCGATTTCTTCTTCAGGAAAATCCAAACATGCCTCTACATACATGCGTAAATTTATAAGCTTGGCTAATACTTGATTGATACTATTTGAAAATTCGCCCGATAACGAACGCACCGCGCTACGTGCAGCTTCAATCGTTGAAGCGTTAATCACATCAGCAACCGCTTCGGCCTGCGCTAAATCAATTTTGTCATTTAAATAAGCGCGTTTGGTAAATTCACCAGGCTCGGCTTGACGTGCGCCTAATTGAATACAACGCGCCAACAATAATTGCATCAACGCGGTACCGCCGTGGGCTTGCAACTCTAATACATCTTCGCCCGTATATGAATGTGGATTCAGATAATAAATTGCGATGCCGCGATCGATAAGCTGTTCATGAGCATCGTAAAAAGGCAAATAGGCCGCATGGCGAGGGGCAGGGCAGTTGCCCAAAATGTGCATTGCGATGTCTTTGCTTAAACAACCTGAGACTCTTACAACACCAATGCCGCCAGCACCACTTGCAGTAGATATGGCAGCAATCGTGTCTTTACTATCTAGCATCAGAATTTAAAACGCCTTTCAATAGACGAGTCAGCATTGTCTAACTTTTTGAAATACCTTTTTTAGCCAATGCGGCGGCATGAATGGTTTTATTGACGTACCATTGCTGTGCGATGGATAAGATATTATTGACCAACCAGTACAGCACCAAGCCCGCAGGAAAGAAGAAGAAGAATACACTGAACACAACAGGCATGATTTTCATCACTTTTGCCTGAATCGGATCTGTCGGCGCAGGATTTAAATAGGTTTGAATAATCATGGTCGCGCCCATTAAAATCGGCAAAATAAACCAAGGATCAGTCGCTGATAAATCTTGAATCCAGCCAAAAAATGGCGCATGGCGTAACTCTACGGAGCCCAATAAAACCCAGTAAAGCGCAATAAAAACAGGGATTTGCACAATAATTGGCAAGCAGCCGCCCATTGGGTTAATTTTTTCAGTACGATACATTTCCAGCATGGCTTGCTGCATTTTTTGTTTATCATCGCCAAATTTTTCTTTCATGCTTTGCAAGCGCGGTGCTAATTCGCGCATTTGCGCCATCGATTTATAACTCGCTGCAGATAGCGGAAAAAACGCCGCTTTAATTAACACCGTGAGTAAGATAATTGCCACACCCCAGTTGTGCACCACGCCATATATTTTTGATAATACCCAGAATAATGGCTTAGCAATAATGGTTAACCAACCGTAATCCACTGTGTATTCCAACCCAGGTGCAGCTTTGACTAGTTCTTTTTCAGTTTGAGGCCCAGCATATAGCTGTGCCCCAACTTCTGCTGTGGCACCTGCGGCAATCGGTGCGTTTGATGTGACTACACCCACTGCAAAAATATTATCAGATAGTTTTTTAGTATAAAACTCGCGCTCTACACCCGATTTTGGAATCCATGCGCTGGCAAAATAATGTTGAATTAAACCAATCCAGCCATCTTTACTGGTTTTAGAAAGATTTTGACCGGCCATATCTTTAAATTTAATTTTTTTAAATTTATCGGCTTGGGTGAAATAAGCGCCGCCAGTAAATGTTGGCATCATGGCAGAGCCTTGATTCGATTCACTATCGTGCACAATTTGATAGTAGGCTGAGGATGCAATGCTGGCCGCGCTAGCGTTATTAATTTGATAACGCACATCAATCACATAACTGTTACGGTGAAAAGTATAAATTTTATCCACATTAACGCCATCTGCAGACCAAGAAAGTTTTACCTCTTGGCTGGCAGCGCCATCTGCTAAGGTATAACTATTTTCTGCTGTGGTAAATTGCGATTTATGGTTGGGTAAATCTGCGCCCATTAAACCAGATTGCGCGACATAAAGCATTGGCTTAAAACTATCATCCATCATGACAAAGTTGCCGTCTTTTACTTCTTCTGCTCTGTGTTTATTCAGCACTAAACGCCGTAAATCTCCGCCAATTGTATCAATCTCCGCTTCAAATAAATCAGTTTTGACCTTGACACGTTCGCCCGTGGTTAATCTGAAATTACCGTCATTCACAATGGTCTGGTTCGCATTGTTAACAGCTTCGGCTGATGCCGAAGCGCTATTGGCTGCGCTGGGCGATGTTTGTGCTGTCGATTGAACATCTACAACAGGATTATTTTTTTGTTGCCATGCATCCCACAACATTAAGATGGAGAAAGAAAAAATAACAAATAAAATTAAACGACGGGTATCCATAGGGTTATAAACTTTTTCTGTAATTTGTTTGTTAACAATCTATTCATTTACCAATTAAAAAAATGAATAATCTTTAAATATTAAGGTACTGGGTCGTTGCCACCTGCGTGCCAAGGATGACAATGTGATATTCGCTTCAACGTTAAGCCTAAACCGCGCCAAGCGCCATATTTTTGAATGCTTTCAACAGCATAATGCGAACAAGTTGGATTAAATCGACATTGTTGCCCAAAAAAAGGGCTTAATGCAATTTGATACAACCGGATAAAAGCAATTAAAACACGTGACATATCAACATCAATAATCGTTTACGCTTGTTTTTTCTGCATTTTTTTCAATTAATTTTCGCATTAACAGCTCAAACTCGCGTTTAATTTGGTCAAAGTCTGTCTTTGCAAACGGTTTTTGCACCTGTATAACCAAATCTAACGCTGGCAACTGATGCTGATTCAATCTAAATAATTCTCTTAAAACTCGTTTCATATAATTGCGGTGAACCGCTAATTTTGCCGTTTTTTTTGCTGTAATTAAGCCTAATCGCGGATGATTAAAAATATTGGGCTTAAAACGAATCACTAAATATGTGTTTGCAATTCGTTTACGCAAATTAAAAACGGATGAAAAATCATCCGTTTTTAATAATTTGGCTTGTTTAGGTAAACTAAATTTTACCAATTGATTACGACTTAATTATACATTACCCGCAATTTTGAACGGGCAAGATAATTAAAGACCTAAGCGCGAACGACCTTTAGCACGACGCGCCGCAATCACTGCACGACCGCCTTTAGTTTTCATGCGCACTAAAAAACCATGCGTGCGAGCACGACGTGTTTTCGATGGTTGGTAGGTACGTTTCATTTAGTTCTCCACAAAATCTATATACAACAAAGCCGTGTATTAAACACGATTTTCTACCTTTATGTCAATGTATATTTTGTTTAATCATTCTCTCAATTGCCTGTGGATAAGTAGGATTAAAACAGCTAAAATACGGTACTTAACCAATTAAGTTGATAAAAATAGTGGCATACCATAGGTTTAATTGCTGCTTAATTTGGCGTGCCATAATTTACAATTTAATCCTATCAACAACACTCAGGCTAGGGGACGCAAAACACGATGCATAATTTTTGGCCAACCTGCCTTAGCCGTTTCGAACAAGAATTATCCGTCCAGCAATTCAATACCTGGATCAAGCCTCTACAAACCGAGTTAATTGAAACCGCGCCTGGGAACCATGCTATTCGCGTGCTTGCGCCAAACAAGTTTGTACAACAATGGGTAAAAGAACGTTTTTTTAATAAAATTGAATCTATTGCTGCTGAGCTATTGCCCAGCAATTTTAGTGTTGAACTATGCATTAATCAGACTAAACTCGATAATCCAGAAAACACTTTGCCTGCGAAAAAAAATGCTGCGCCTTTAGTTGAAACCATTCGTGCATTACCTGCAAAAAGCGCTGGTGAACTTAACGATTTATCCGCGAACAAAATAGTTAACCGCCGCAATGGTGAACGCCATTCTGGCTTGAATAGCAGCTTTAATTTTAATAATTATGTCACAGGTCGAGCCAATCAACTTGCACGCGCCGCAGCTATTCAAGTCGCTGATAACCCTGGTCAATCTTATAATCCATTATTTATTTACGGCGGTGTTGGGTTAGGTAAAACACATTTGCTGCAGGCAATTGGCAACCAATTAAAGCAGCAAAAACCCGATGCGAATATTCGTTACTTACATGCCGAACGTTATGTTTCCGATGTAGTAAAAGCTTATGAAAATAAAGCGTTTGATGAATTTAAACGTCAGTATCATTCGCTAGATTTATTGTTGATTGATGATATTCAGTTTTTTGCAAAAAAAAATCGCACGCAAGAAGAGTTTTTTTACGCATTTAACACTTTAATTGAAGAGAAAAAACAAATTGTCATCACTTGCGATACCTATCCCAAAGAAATTGTAGATGTAGATGAGCGATTGCGCACACGTTTTAGTTGGGGTTTAACGGTAGCGGTAGAGCCGCCAGAGCTAGAAATGCGCGTGGCTATTTTATTAAAAAAAGCAGAAGAGTCTAAAATAAAAATCACTGAGGATGTGGCTTTTTTTGTAGCAAAACAAATTCGCTCTAGTGTGCGTGAATTGGAAGGTGCTTTGAATAGAATTGTAGCGATGGCGAACTTTACTGGCCACGCCATAGATGTGCATTTAGCTAAAGATGCGCTGCGCGATTTAATCGCCGTACGTGGCAGACAAATTACGATTGAGAATATTCAAAAAACGGTTGCCGATTACTACAAAATAAAAGTAGGTGAAATGTACAGTAAAAAGCGTTCGCGTAATTTTGCCCGGCCGCGACAAGTGGCCATGAGTCTTGCACGAGAACTCACTAATCATAGTTTCCCTGAAATTGGCGAAGCTTTTGGTAGTCGTCATCACACTACCGTGATGCATGCTTGCGCAGAAATTGAACAATTGCGTTTAAATGATCAAAGCATTGCGCGCGATTTAGGTTTTTTAGTGCAAGTGATTAGAGATTAAGCTTGTGGATGAATATGGTTTTATATTGTGGATAAAGTGTGTGTTAATCACACTTTTATGATGATGTTAATTTGATACACATTTAATGCACAGAAAAAACTAAGGTTATAAACAATGTAAATAATAGCTTAAGTCTATAATTTAAATAAGTTTTAAATGTTACCCACAGAAAATAACGACATTACTATTACTATTATTTTTTAGATTACTTTTTAAATAAAAACCAATGTATTTGAATAAGCAAAAAATGAAGCGTTAAATTTAGGATATTAAATGATGCAAATTAAAATAAACCGCGAAACTTTATTAAAGCCGTTGACCAATGTAACCAGTATTGTTGAACGCAGACATACCTTGCCAATATTATCAAATTTGTTATTGGAAGCTAAAAATAATCAAATTAAACTCACCGCAACCGATTTGGAAATGCAGATTTCTTTAACAGTTGAAAATAGTTTTAATGGTGAGTTATCCACGACAATATCAGCTAAGAAATTCTTAGATATTTGTCGCTCGTTGCCCGATTCAGCAGATATTGATATGGTGACTAATGATAGCCGTATGACAGTTAAAGCAGGCAAAAGCCGCTTTAACTTACAGACCTTACCAGCTGCCGATTACCCGGTGATGACTAAAGCGGGCGGTGCAGGAACTAGCATCACGATTAGCCAATTAGTATTGAAAAAACTGTTTAAACAGGTTGAATTTGCAATGGCGCAGCAAGATATTCGCTATTATTTAAATGGTTTGTTACTAGAAGTCAATGAGGATAATTTAAACGTAGTAGGCACAGATGGCCATCGCTTGAGTTTTACCTCTGCCAAATTGAATCAAAATTATGATAAAACGGATGTGATTATTCCCAGAAAAACAGTGATTGAATTGATTAAGTTATTAAATGACAGCGAAGAAGAAGTTACGCTAGAAATTAATGCAGGCCAAGTTAATTTTACATTTAGTGAGATTAGTTTAATCTCTAAAGTCATTGATGGTAAATTTCCTGACTATCATCGCGTAATTCCAACTGGTCACCAAAATACTTTCAGCGTTGATCGTTTAACTGTACTAACAGCCATGCAACGCGCGTCTATTTTATCCAATGAAAAATACCGCGGTATTCGTATGGTACTCAGCAATGATAATCTTAAATTGATTAGCACCAACACAGAGCAAGAAGAAGCTGAAGAAGAGTTGGAAATTCAATACATGCAAGATAGCTTAGATATAGGCTTTAATGTAACTTATTTGATTGATGTGCTCAATAATGTAACCGATGAAACAATCCAATTTTCATTTGCAGATGCTAACAGCAGTTGCTTGATTACAGTACCAAATGACCAAAACTACAAATACGTGGTGATGCCAATGCGTATTTAATCAGATTAAACTCAGTTTCACGTGAAACATCAGTAGTAAACCCGTTTATTAAAAGTAAAGAAAAAGTATGGCTAACACTCCAAAAGCGCAACCAGAATATAATTCAGACAGTATTAAGATTTTAGAAGGCTTAGATGCGGTACGTAAACGCCCAGGCATGTATATCGGCGATACTTCAGACGGTTCAGGTTTACATCATATGGTGTTTGAGGTGCTAGATAACGCGATTGATGAGGCGCTAGCAGGGCATTGTGATGATATTAAGGTGATTATTCATCCAGATAACAGTATCAGCGTATCGGACAATGGGCGTGGAATTCCGACGGATATTAAAACCGATGATAAACACGATCCACAGCGATCAGCTGCAGAAATTGTGATGACAGAATTACACGCTGGTGGAAAATTTGACCAGAATTCTTATAAAGTTTCAGGTGGTTTGCATGGGGTGGGTGTTTCGGTCGTAAATGCATTATCTGATTGGCTGCGTTTAAAAATTTATCGTAATAAACAAGTGCACCAAATGGAGTTTCAGCGTGGTGTGCCAATGGCACCTTTAGCATTAACAGGCAAAACCGATAAAAAAGGCACAGAAGTACATTTTTTAGCTTCGGTAGAAACCTTTGTGCTGGTTGAATATCACTTTGAAATTTTAGCTAAACGTATCCGTGAGCTATCTTTTCTGAATTTTGGTGTCAAGATTGAGCTGATTGACCAGCGTACAGGAAAATCTGAAAACTTCGCCCACGCAGGCGGTATTAAAGGTTTTGTAGAGTATATTAATCGCAGTAAAACCGTGCTTCATCCCAAAACTTTTTACGCTAAAGGTGAAAAAGATGGGATGACGATTGAAGTAGCGATGCAGTGGAATGACAGTTACTCAGAAACGGTGCAATGCTTTACCAATAACATTCCGCAGCGTGATGGCGGTACGCATTTAACGGGTTTGCGCACAGCCATGACGCGCACTTTGAATCAGTATATTGAGCAAAGTGATTTAGCAAAAAAAGCTAAAGTGGAAACAACTGGCGACGATATGCGTGAAGGCATTACTTGCGTATTATCAGTCAAAGTGCCAGACCCTAAATTTTCATCGCAAACCAAAGATAAATTAGTGTCGTCAGAAGTACAACCTGTGGTTTCTGAGGTGGTATCAGCCAAATTAGCAGAATTTTTAGCCGAAAACCCAGCCGATGCAAAAATCATCTGCGGCAAAATTGTCGATGCAGCGCGTGCAAGAGAAGCGGCACGTAAAGCCCGTGAAATAACACGCCGCAAAGGCGTGATGGATACCATGGGTTTGCCAGGAAAATTGGCAGATTGCCAAGAACGCGACCCAGCTAAATGTGAATTATATTTAGTCGAAGGTGACTCTGCGGGTGGATCGGCCAAACAAGGTCGCGACCGTAAAAACCAAGCTATTTTGCCACTTAAAGGTAAAATTTTAAATGTAGAAAAAGCGCGTTTTGATAAACTATTAGGCTCACAAGAAATTGCCACTTTAATTACCGCGCTTGGTACTAGCATTGGTAAAGCCGATTTCAATGTAGAAAAATTACGCTACCACCGCATTATTATCATGACAGACGCCGATGTTGATGGTGCGCATATTCGTACGTTATTACTGACTTTTTTCTATCGACAAATGACAGAGTTAGTAGAGCGCGGCCATATTTATATCGCGCAACCGCCGTTGTATAAAGTTAAACAAGGCAAAGATGAGCGTTATTTAAAAGATCAACAAGAGCTGGATATTTATTTGCTGAATTCCGCTTTAAAAGGCGCCGAGTTAGATACAAAAACCAGCGCTGGCATATTAACAGGTGAGCCATTATCGGAAATTGCCAAACAAATGGTATTAACTGAAGCCGTTATTCGCCGTATTGCTGCTTTATATGACGAAAGTGTACTGCGCGCGATTCAAGATGTAGGTGATATCAATTTAAGTGATGAAGTTAATGCCAATATAGTGGCAGAACAGTTACGCCCTATTCTAGGCGCAATTGGTTCCGAGGTGATTGTGGGCTTTGACGCAGAATCTAATACCTATCGACTAGAAGTAAATAAATACGTACACGGCAATTTGCAATGCTGTGTAATAGATGCAGAGTTTTTAAGTAGTGGCGATTACAGGCAAATCAACAAAGTATCAAATCTACTGCAAGGCTTGGTAGGTGCGGGTGCAACTATTAAACGTAATGACAAAGAACAAACGGTGAGTAGTTTTAAACAAGCATTAGATTGGCTGTTAAGTGAAGCAAAAAACACGCTGAATATTCAACGTTACAAAGGTTTGGGTGAGATGAATCCAGAGCAGTTATGGGAAACCACAATGGATCCAGCCGTACGTCGCTTACTGAAAGTACAGATTGATGATGCAATTGCAGCTGATGAAATTTTTACTACACTGATGGGCGATAATGTGGAGCCAAGACGCGCCTTTATTGAGAGTAATGCTTTGCGCGCGGGTAATTTGGATATTTAAAATTGTGTAGGATCCCACAAAAGTCTAGATTTATCCCATAAGTCTAGATTTTTGTAAATTATGTTCAAATAAGGGTAAATTATTTTAATCACAGTACTAAAATTTAGATTTTAAAAAATAAATTGTTATTCAAACAGTTTATATTTATACAAAATATAAAAAATAGAACATATAATATACTATAAACAATTGTTTAAAATCAACGACTTATACCAATAAAAGCTTGATTTAATCATTCAAATTATCGTAAAATTGAGTGATGAGTCCCTTTGCATTACAACTGAGAAAAATTCGCACTGAAAGAAAGCTTCAGCAGAAAGTGATGGCTGACATTATTGGTTGCGAGCCTAGTTACCTTAGTGCTTTGGAGACAGATGCTAAAGTACCTCCTAAAAAAAATAAACTAGCGCATTATTTCAAAAAGTTAGACCTTAGCCCTAAGGAGGAAAATGACCTTTTTTCAGCGGCAGAAAAATCACGGAGAACAATCAGTATTCCACTAAAAGCAAGTACCAAACTCTTTGAAGTGTGTCATGCTTTTGAAAATCAGCTTCCTTATTTATGTGACATGCAATTAGAACTAATTGCTTTAGCACTTCGATTTAAACCTCAAGAAATGGTGGAACACAAAATGTAAAAGGACAAACTTATGAGGTTTGCCCTTTTTCATTTGTTACGGATACTCCCTACTGACAAGCTAGTATCCAATATCAGTAGATTCTCGTCAAGCCTCCCTTAAAAAGAACACCGTAAAACTGCCTTTTAATTGACTGGCAGCAGTAATTTTTTTCGTCTAAAAAACGGTGTTGATATTCATAAAAAAATTAATGCGCGCCGCGTAGGTTCACCTATTGGCGCTAGCTGGAGACGATGATGAAAGCTAGAAAAGTAGTTACTAGAAGCGGCCGTGGATTTAGGGGATATTTCCCCTCAAAAAAAGTTAATCGGATGGTGGAGTACGAATCATTGCTTGAAAAAGATGCTATCTATTTGTTTGAGCATTCACCAGGTGTTAAATCATTTCAAGAACAACCAGAACTAGTCATGTACGAATATGAAAATAAGATCAGAAAATACTATCCAGACTTTGCTGTGACACTTAATTCCGGAGCTGTCATTCACATAGAAGTTAAACCGCAAATTAAACTTAATTGTCCAGATTTAAGTGCAAGGTTCACAGCGATAATCAATCGTTACGAAAATCATAGTGCCGAATTTTTGATTTTAACTGAGTTAATTATCAGAAAAGAACCGTTATTTACCAATCTTAAAACAATTAACAGTGTTAGGAAATACCACCTCGATATAGAAAAAACCTTTCTAAAATGTAAACACTTAATCAATTCTAGTGCGCAATACACAGCAAAGGAACTTTCCGAAGTATTCGGCAAAACTGAAGTCTTGATCATGTTAGCGCGTCACCTAATTGTATGTGATTTGAATCTGTCGGTATGGGCGGATCTAAATTTCGTTAAATTTTTTAAGGAGGATGATCATGATACGTTGTTCTTTTAGAAAAGGATTAAGATTTATAGAACGAAATAGTCGATGGGAGCTACAGAAGCGCCTAGTTACCAGGATGCTTTGTTTCGAAAATGAACTAGGCGAAATCAAGAATCTCCACGATAAAGAGGTTCATGAACTTTGGCTCAATGGTGAATGGTCATTAGATATTAAATCATTGGGAACACAAGCCGATATTATTTACTTAGCCACGCCCCGCGATTTATGCACTTTTCCAGAAAAGTGGCAAAAAGTAGCACTTCGGCGCAAACACTACATTCAATCACTTAATCCTGAGAACAACAAATACAATATTGACCTTTGGAAAAGTTTAATTCAACAGGCATCAATCGAAATCAAAGATGATAATCCTCCAGCTCCCTGTACCGCCCATGGTTGGTGGAAACGATATCGAATTACTAAAAGTATACATTCGCTTATACCAAGATCGTTAGTTGGAAGACAAAACAATAAACCGCCAATGTATTCCGTTTTTGAAGACGTAATCTCACAAGTTTTTTTAACGCTGCAAAAAAAGCCAAAACTAGATGTGGTTCTGGCAATGAGAGATCATGTTTACAAATTAAATAAAAGCCGTGATCCAGCTGAACACATTAGATGCCCTGGACGATCTACCATTTACAGATGGCTGAATGAGTTACAGCAAGATTTGGTGGATGGGG
>JBKJRD010000037.1:0-3347 GCA_046594885.1 Methylotenera sp.
ATAAAAGCTGGTTATGGCGTAGATGTATTAAATGCTACTCAGCAAACTCAAGGCAAGGGCTGTTGCGGATAATTTCTTTGAACTCAAAATCACAAGGCATAAATTTTATTACTACAATTTCGCACTCTCGTTTTCAAAATGCTATTTCAATCTAATCAATTTAACTATGTTTTAAAGGTTAAAGTAATGAAACTAATTAACGGATGTGAAATTGTAGGAAATTCAATTCATGAATAAAACAGGAAGTCATGTCACATAGCAGCTCTGCGATTCTCAGGTTTGGCTAGCAGCAAATGTACATCACCTAGCGCGCGCTCTGCGAAGCCGCCTTCGCAATAGCATAAGTAAAACGCCCACATATTGATAAACTCTTCTGAATAGCCAAGCTTGCGCACGGCATCAATGTGCGTAAAAAAGTTTTCGCGCCACGCAGCTAAAGTGGTTGCATAATGTGGGCCGATATCTTCGCAATCGAATAAACGTAAATCGCTGGTCTTGGTGATGCTATTTAACATGGCAGTGTTAGATGGGATACAAGAACCGGGAAAAATATAGCGCTGAATAAAATCCACGCTATTTTTCGCCGATTCAAATCGCTGGTCAGCGATGGTGATTGCTTGTATCAATGCCAGGCCGTCTGGCTTAAGCAATTTTCCCACTTTAGCAAAATACGTATCGTAATATTGGTGACCTACTGCTTCAACCATTTCAATTGAAACTAATTTATCAAATTGTCCTTCTAAGTCCCTGTAATCATTTAATAAAACAGTAATTACTGAATCTAAATTAGCCGCTTTTACGCGCGCTTGGGCTAGCGCAAATTGTTGTTTTGAAATGGTTGTTGTGGTCACTTTGCAGCCATAATGTCTTGCTGCGTAAATGGCGAATCCACCCCAACCAGTGCCTATTTCAACCACATGATCTGTGGTTTTTAAATCTAATTTATCGCAAATGACTTTTAATTTTTTAAGCGAAGCCGCTTCTAAATAGCTGCTTGGGTTGTTAATAGTCGCCTGTTCAAAAATAGCAGATGAATACATCATAGTTGGATCAAGCCAAAGCTTAAAAAAATCATTGCCTAAATCATAGTGTGCGGCAATATTTTTACGACTACCTTCGGTGGTATTGCTATTTAGCCAATGCAAAATTTTCATTAATGGCTTGGTTGCCCATTGGTAACCGCCTTCTAACGTATCCATTACCGACTGATTTACACACATTAAGCGAATAACATTGGTTAAATCATCCGCTGTCCAATAACCCAGCATATAGGCTTCACCTGCGCCAATGCTGCCACCAAAGGCTATTTCGCCATAAAAACGCGCATCATGCACCGTAATCGTGGCATCAATGCCATTGGTATGACCAAAAACATGCTTCTCGTGATGATCAATGATGATTAAGCGGCCAATTTTCAACTGTTTAAGGCGCTTAAGAATCTGGCTTTTAGCAAAATTAGCCACCCATTTTGAGCGACTTTTTTGTTTTAACCCAGTGGTTAGAGTTTCTGACGGTAATGTTGAATTGGTTAGTGTATTCATGTTGTTTATACGGTATTAACAGGGGTTCAGATTCAAAAAAATTGGGTGTATTGATGCTTTTTTAAGCGTGCTTTTACACAAATATGTTTCCGTATTATCTGACAGGGTGCGTATAAAATGGCGCGCCTTTAAGCCACAATTTTAGTGCATTCCAGTAGATGCCTGCCACCACTTTTAGCGTCATCAATGGATACTGGATTAACAACCAATTTAATGCGGATTGGGTAATTTCCTGGCGTTGCAAAGCTAAGTTAGCGTAAAAAATAGTCTGATTATTTTGCAGGTTTTTCATATGCACCCATAATTCATTTTGTGTTAACTTAAAGGCCCAATCATACTCAATATCCATCGGCATAAAGGGCGACACATGAAATTCTTTATGCAATTTAAATACGGTTATTTCACCATTTTTAGTAGACTTAACCATTTTTTCTGATGAATTTTTGCGTATAAAATCGTGCACATAGGCATAATCTTCATTCCACGGCGTATTGGTGATGTGTGTGACGATCGCTTGCAAGGTTGTGCCATCCGCTTCAAAACAATAGTAAAAAGTCACTGGATTAAAGCAGTGTCCAAAATAACGCATATTGGTCAGCATGCGAATTGCTCCACGTGGTGCGTGATCTGTTGCCGCAGTAACAAGATTGCTGATTTCCGCTTTGAGCGGTTTTGCGGGATTGCCGTAATAATCAGCACGTTTAAAACTGGCAATATTGGATTTTTCTAGTGACCAGAAGCGAGATTTACTAAACAATTGCGGCAACTCATCTAGATCCAAATACATCATAAATACGCGATAGCGAAAACCGTGCGCTTTAGGCGAATGCCGTTGATGTGCAACCCAGCCTTTGTAAATCGCGCTGTTCACAGTTAATCGTTTCTTATATGCGTGTTTGCAAGCTGTTTAACATGGGCTTTGAAATGCGCTAGCGCAGTCAACGCACTGGCCACACCGTCCTCATGAAAACCATTCAACCAATAAGCGCCTGCATAGCCAGTCATATTTTGGCCGCTAATTTCGGCATGTCTTGCTTGCGCAGCAACACCAGCAATCGTATAAACAGGATGCGTGTATTTAAGCCGCTTAATCACTTTTGCCGGGTTAATAAAATCGGTATGGTTAAGTGTAACTAAAATTGGCTCTGGCGATTGAATGTCTTGCAATATGTTCATATTGTAAGTGACTTGTACTTTGTCAGTGGGCTTGTCATCTGACCTTTTAGCAGTCACATGATAATTCCAAGCCGCCCATGCCAATTTGCGTTTGGGCAATAGGCTAGCATCATGATGCAGATAAACCGTGTTTTCTTGGTAAGGAATCGCGCTTAAAATTTCGCGCTCTTGCATAGTGGCGTCACTACCCAATATTGTTAATGCTTGATCGCTATGGCAAGCAAAAAATACATAATCAAAGCTTTGTTCTTCAGCATTTAAGGGTTTAATTTTAACTGAGTTTTCTAAGCGCCTTACGCTGGTAATCGGGGTTTTTAATTCAATATTTTGCTTAAAAGATTGGGTTAACTTTTCTACATATCTAGCTGATCCGCCAGTAATGGTGCGCCATTGCGGCCGATTGTGAACAGTTAACATACCATGGTGATGAAAAAATCGTACTAAGAAACGGGCAGGGAAGTTCATCATCTGTGCCGCATCGGTAGACCAAATTGCAGCGCCCATTGGCAAAATATAATTATTGATAAAGGCAGGTTTGTAATGATTTTGCGTTAAATAATCGCCTAATTTAATCTCGCTATCGCTTTTTAGTAAAGCCAGCGCCTGTTTATTAAAACGCAAAATATCGCG
>JBKJRD010000026.1:0-9456 GCA_046594885.1 Methylotenera sp.
TCGGCGCATGAAACCGTGACGATTTCGCCTTCGCGGAGTAAATCAGTTGCATTCACTGAGCCAACAATTGCTGGAATACCCAACTCACGCGCAATAATTGCGGCGTGGCAAGTACGCCCGCCACGATTCGTCACTAATGCAGCAGCGCGCTTCATCACAGGCTCCCAATTCGGGTCTGTCATGTCGGCAACCAATACATCGCCAGGTTGTACTTCGTGCATTTGCGATGGATCTAAAACGATTCTGACTGGGCCTACACCAACTTTTTGTGTGACTGCGCGGCCTGCGACTAAAGGTTTAGCAGAATGTTTTTGCAGCTTATAAGTTTCGGTTACATTTTTAAGTAGCTCTTGCGATTTAACGGTTTCTGGACGCGCTTGTAAAATATACAATTTATTATCCAAACCATTTTTGCCCCACTCAATATCCATTGGGCAACCATAATGGTTTTCAATTGTGATGGCATAAGTGGCTAACTCTAAAATATCCGCGTCAGATAGTGAATAGACATCGGATTGCGCGGGGTCTACATCTACAGTGTTAGTACTTTTGCCCGCTTGCGTGGCATCTGAAAACACCATTTTAATGAGTTTAGAACCCATGGTGCGACGGATAATGGCGGGCTTGCCCAGTGCCAATAATGGTTTGTGTACATAAAATTCATCTGGGTTTACCGCACCTTGCACGACTGTTTCGCCCAAGCCGTAAGATGAAGTAATAAATGCCACATCTTTAAAGCCAGACTCGGTATCAATGGTAAACATCACGCCTGCACAGCCAATATCAGAGCGCACCATTTGTTGTACGCCAGCCGATAAGGCCACATCGGCATGCACAAAACCTTTATGCACCCGATATGAAATGGCGCGATCGTTATAAAGAGAAGCAAACACTTCTTTAACAGCGTGGGTAATATTGTCCAAGCCATGAATATTTAAAAAGCTTTCTTGCTGACCAGCAAAAGAAGCATCTGGTAAATCTTCGGCGGTGGCAGAAGAGCGCACAGCAAATGTGGTGCCAGCAGCAGAACTATCGGTTAAACGTGCATAATTTTCAGCAATCGCGGCATTTAAAGTAGCAGGAAAAGGTGCATCCATCATCCAAGCGCGAATTTTAGCGCCGCAAATGGCTAGTGCTTGCGTATCATCTGCGTTTAATTTATCCAGTAAATCATTAATTTTTTTGTCTAAACCATCTTGGGCTAAAAATTCGCGAAATGCATGTGCGGTTGTCGCAAAGCCCGTTGGCACACGTACACCTTTGGCTTTTAGTTGTGAAATCATTTCTCCTAATGATGCGTTTTTACCGCCTACTGAGCCTACATCGGTGTTGCGGAGCTGTTCAAATGGCACTACAAGAGCTACTGACATGCTGAGATTCCCTTAATTTTTGCAGATGATTTAGATTCATAGTGATTTATCAATACATACACTATTTTTATTTAAATGTTTATTACTAGCATTGTGCCAAAGTAGGCGCTTAATGTCACGTTACATGGGCTTTATAAGACTAAAAATAGCGAATGCATCATAATTGAGTTGGATTAAGCTAAAATAAACAAAAATAGCCGAGCGCAAATTAATCCAGCACTGCCATGAATCAACTTAACCCTATATTTTCAACTCAATTGCACATTCAAAAAGTCACAGTGACAACCACTGCGCGATTACACATGGGTTTTGTCGATTTAAATGGCAGTCAAGGCCGCATGTTTGGTAGTTTGGGCTTGGCTTTAGATGCGCCAGTCACCAAATTAACCGTTTCTAGCAGCGAAAAAACGTTAATTAGCGCTAAAAATCACGATTGTGTGTTAAAAATCGTTGAAAATATTAAAAATCAGTTAAAAATAAGTGTTCACTTTTCGGTTTGTATTCATGAAAATATACCTGAACATGCAGGTTTAGGTTCTGGCACGCAAATGGCTTTAGCAATTAGCGCAGGGGTTAATGCTTTATTTGGCTTACATTTATCAATTGCACAATTGGCCGGTATAACAAGTAGAGGCCGTCGCTCTGGCATTGGCATTGGTACATTTGAGCAGGGTGGTTTAGTACTGGATGGCGGTAAAAGCGTGCATCATCAAAACAATCAACTTGCTCCGCCCATTATTGCGCGCCATCATTTTCCACAAGATTGGCCGATTTTATTAATACTAGATGATGACAATCAAGGTATATCGGGCGATGCAGAGTTGCAAGCTTTTGATGCGTTAACACCAGCAAGTTTGAGTACTGCGCACGCGTTAAGTCATCGCGTGCTGATGCAAGCGTTGCCTGCAATTGTGGAGCATGATTATGCGCAATTTTCGCAAGCGATTTATGCTTTGCAATTAGCCACGGGTGAGTATTTTTCAGCCGCGCAAGGCGGGCATTACAAAAGTAGCAAAGTGGCAGAAGTGCTACATTATCTGCATGCGCAAGGTATTATTTGCGCAGGGCAAAGCTCTTGGGGGCCAACTGGCTTTGCTATTTTTGAGAATGAACCTAGTGCGCATATCATGTTGCACCAGCTACAGCAGCAGTTTGCACAATCTGGGCATTTGCGTTTTGAATTGATGCGAGCCAAAAATTCTGGCGCAAGTATTGCGTTAAGTTAAGCTTATTTTAAGCACAATATTTTAAAGTTTATTATGCAAAAAGTATCTATATTACATTTAATCACCGCCGCTAAAAATGCCAGCCCATTTGATGTAAACATGGCGTTTGACGCGGGCTTTGACAAAATCATGCCCTACGCCAATGTGGCATTGAATGAGATTGCCGCGTTAACGCAAGACGCGATTTTTTCGCGTAGTCCGTCTGGCATCAAGCGCGAAGCTTTATTTATTGGTGGGCGTGATATTCATCTGGCTTTAACCATGCAGCAAGCGGCAAAAAATGCCATGTTTACGCCGTTTGAGATGTCTACATTTGCCGATCCTTCTGGCGCTTTTACTACCGCCGCAGCGATGTTAGCGAAAGTGGATACGCTTTTAAAAATTAAGTACGAAACATTAAATACACAAACCATTGCGATATTTGGTGCAGGCGGCGCAGTCGGTAGCACGGTTGCATTAATTGCCGCAGCATTAGGCGCGACAGTGCAATTGGTGGCACACAAAGAAGTGGCGCAAATGCAAGGCTATGCAGATGATTTAAGGTCAAAATACGGGTTAAGTTTGCAGGTGCTTGATGGCACAGATGATGCAAAGAAAGCATTCGTTTTTCAAACCGCGACAGTGGCCATTTGTGCAGCAGCAGCAGGTGTGAGAGTGTTAGAGCTAGCACATTTTAATGATGCTAAAACGCTTAAAATCATAGCCGATGTGAATGCGGTTGCACCTTCTGGTGCGGCTGGCGTAGATGTCATGAGCGATGGAAATCTGATTGCGCATACGCAAATTGCAGGTTTGGGCGCGCTGGCGATTGGTCAGCTTAAATATAAAACGCAACAAGCCATGCTGCAACAAATGCTAGCAGCTGAGCAGCCAGTACATTTGGCTTACAGCCATGCGTTTGAAATAGCTAGAGCACTTTAGTTTATTTTGAGCTCGTGGCTTATACGATCATTATTGCGGCAATTTCCAGCCGAAGTTATGTAAAAGCCGCTGTTGATGCTGGTTATGAAGTAATTGCAATCGATGCGTTTGCCGATATTGATACGCAGCAATTAGCCAAAAAAATCATTCAAATTGAAGCGAATCATGGCCAGTTTCATCCGCAGCAATTGCTACAAGCCCTAAATAATCTAGATTTAAGTGATTGTATTGGCTTAAGTTACGGCGCGGGCTTTGAAGCACAGCCGCAATTGTTAACAAAAATCGCCACAATACTGCCTGTGATTGGCAATAGAGCAGAAGCGATTGAGCAATGTAAGCAGCCACAATTGTTTTTTGCGCTGTGTGATGCCTTTAATATGGCTTATCCTAAAACGATGCATGAAAAACCAAGCAGCTCATTAGGCTGGCTGCAAAAAACGGTGGGTGCAAGTGGCGGTGCGCATATTAAAACAGTTTTTCCTTTAAATTTAGTGTTAAGTCATGCGGTGTATTATCAGCAAAATCAAGCTGGAACAGCGATTTCTTGTTTGTTTTTAGCTGATGGTAATAGTGCGCTGGTGATTGGTTTTAATGAGCAATGGTGCAGCCCAACGCTGCTATCGCCTTATCGTTTTGGTGGCATAGTTAGTCACGCTACACTAAGTGAAGCTGTTAAACATAAACTGACCGAATTTGTACAATTAATGACGCAAAAGTTGGCCTTAAAAGGCTTGAATAGTTGTGATTGTATTGTGCAAAATGATGATGTATTTATGCTAGAAATTAATCCGCGGTTAAGTGCATCTATCGGCTTGTATCAAGCCAAACGTGGCAATTTATTTGCTTCGCATGTGGCAAGCTGTTTGGGGCAATTAAGCGATTGGCCAATTGCCGACAAACAGTCGCGCGCGATGCAGATTATTTATGCCAAGCAAATCGCAAAAGTGCCGCCAGATATGGATTGGCCAGAATGGGTCAGCGATATTCCACAGCCCAATAGCGTGATACCTGTAGGCGCGCCCATTTGTAGCGTATTTGCTGAGGCGCGTAGTGCAAAGCTCGCCAAACTCAAGGTGTTAGATAGAGTGGCAAGCTTGTGATACGCTTTACACTGAATTTTTAAACGCAATAATGACCAATATGCAGCCAATAACAAACAATATCAGTGTTAACCAATTAGCACAGCCTTTAGTCGATGCGCTGATGAATGACGCCGTTATGCTGAATTTAGCGATGAGCAAGCATGCATCGGGCGCAACGATTATTGACGCCGGTATTGAAGCGCTAGGTGGTTTAGAAGCGGGGCGGCGTATTGCGGAAATTTGCATGGGTGGTTTGGGGCAGGTGGCTTTTTCGCAAAATATTGGCTTTAAAAACTGGTTAAGTAGCGTGCAAGTGACTGCCAAAAAACCTGTGTTAGCTTGCTTGGGCAGCCAATATGCGGGCTGGGCACTCAGTCATGAAAAGTTTTTTTCATTGGGTTCTGGCCCTGCGCGCAGCATTGCACAGCGTGAGGATATTTTTAGCGACATTCAGTACAAAGATAGCGCGCAAAAAACCGTATTAGTTTTAGAAACAGACAAAGTGCCGCCTGCGGAGGTGATTGCGAAAGTCGCACGTGATACCCATATTAAACCCGAAAACTTAACATTTATTTTAACGCCTACGCGCAGTCTGGCTGGCACGGTGCAAATTGTGGCGCGCGTGCTAGAAGTGGCTTTGCATAAATTGCATACGCTGCATTTCCCGCTACTGCAATTGGTTGATGGCATTGCTTCTGCGCCCATTCCGCCACCTAGCCCCGATTTTTTAACAGGCATGGGCCGCACCAACGATGCGATTTTATATGGCGGTTTTGTGCAATTATTTGTCAATTGCAGCGATGAGGCGGCCAAGCAATTGGCGCTAGAATTACCCAGTTGCGCCTCAAAAGATTATGGCAAACCATTTGCACAAACCTTTAAAGCGGTGAATATGGATTTTTATCAAATTGACCCATTGTTATTTTCTCCCGCAAAAGTGACGATTACCAATTTAGCCACAGGCAATAGTTTTTTTGGTGGCGCATTGAATGCGGCCTTACTAGATGAATCATTCGGTGCTTGATGCACATTGCTATTTTTACCGATGAAGTTGCAAACAAAGGCGGCTGGCACGGTGAGCGGTTAGCCGAAGCCTTTGCCAGACGTGATGTAGAAGCGGTTTTTGTGTCACTCAAAGATTGTGTGATTGATTTATCTCATGCAATTCCAAGCATTCAAATTCCACATTTTAACGATTTGCCCAAAGCTGCTTTTGTGCGTGGCATAGCAGGCGGCACACTGCAGCAAATTACCACGCGCTTAAATATATTGCATATGCTCAAAATGCAAGGCACGCTGATTTATAACGATGCAAAAGCCATTGAACGCACTGTTGATAAAGCCATGACCAGTTTTTTATTGCATCAAGCAGATATCAAAACGCCGCAAACTTGGGTGTGCGAATCCAGGAAATCAGCACATGAAATCATCAAAAATCAAATACTTAACACTAAAAATGGCTTAATAATCAAGCCACTGTTTGGCTCGCAAGGACAAGGTGTTAGAGTGGTAAAAGAGCCTTTGCCTTTGCCCATGGATAGTCATGTGGATGGCGTTTTTTACCTGCAAAAAATGGTTAAGTCGTCTTACGATTACCGCGTATTTGTGGTGAATAATCGTGCGATTGCGGCAATGCGCCGCAGTGGTGAAAGCTGGTTACATAACGTGGCGCTGGGCGCAAAGTGCGAAGCGATTGACGATGTTGACATTTTAAACTTAGCACAACAAGCCGCTTTAACGCTGGATATTGCCTATTGCGGTGTGGATATTATTCGCGATGCAGATGGACAGCTTTTTGTGTTGGAAATCAACAGCATCCCCGCCTGGCGCGGTTTACAAAGCGTGTCGTCAGTGAATATTGCCCAGATATTGGTGGATGACTGTTTAAAACGGCTTTAAGCGCATGTTTAGCATGAATCAACCAATACTTAACCAACAAATTGGCCAACTTTTTAAAGTGGCTTGTATGGCTGAGCTTGAGGCTTTAAAACCAGGCAATGTGCATATATTTGCCGATGGTCATGGCATGACCATGCATGACTTTATGAATAGCGCCGAAGCCGTAGCTCATGAAATCGCACAAGCAGATCTAAGCTTAGGCCAGCGCATTTTTAATAGCGTACAAGCCACGCACAAAGCCGTTGCCTGCAATACCAATTTAGGCATTATTTTATTGTGCGCGCCTTTGGTGCATGCCGCTTTAATGCAATCAACCGATAGTTTGCAACAGCGGCTGCAACAAGTTTTGCAGCAAACAACCATTGCCGATGCACAATACACATTTGATGCAATTGCAATGGCTAATCCAGCTGGTTTGGGATATGCAGAACAACATGATGTGCATAAACCCGCTAATTGCACCTTGCTGCAAGCCATGCAGACTGCGTCAAATCGCGATTTAATTGCCAAGCAATATACAAATGACTTCGCGCTCATTTTTAGTGTTGGATTGCCCATGTTAAACTCGAGCAATGCTAAAAACCTCGCTTGGCAAACAACAGCGCTGTATTTAACTTTGTTATCCACATTTGCCGATTCGCATATTGTGCGTAAACACGGTGAAAAAGTGGCTAACGAGATTCAACAGCAAGCCAAGCTGCATCTCACCCAGTTTAATTTAGCAGATAATCCTAAGTTGTATCAAAGCCAGTTACTGGCTTGGGATAGCGCATTAAAGCAACAGCACATAAATCCTGGTACCAGCGCAGATCTCACTGTGGCAAGCTTATTTTGTCATGCATTAAATCAGTTGATTAGTTAATTCATTTGGCGCTCAACAGGGGATACAAAATTGATCACTTGATTCATTATGCAAAAATATAGCAGCACTCCAGTCAAATTTAGAGCCAAATTTAGCAAAGTCTTCAATCCTGATGAATTTATTTTGCGTTATAATTGCAAGTTAAGTTTAAAAATGAAGTCAATTTTACAAACCATGCACAACACAATATGTTGCAAGCAAACTAGGAGGAAATAATGGCAAATCTATTAGATCAATTAAAAAGCATGACCACAATCGTAGCCGATACAGGTGATGTAGAAGCGATTAAGAGCGTTAAGCCAGTGGATGCAACAACTAACCCATCTTTGGTGTTAAAAGCCAGCCAGTTGCCACAATATGCGCCATTAATTGAAACGGCGATTGCTTATGCAAAAGCGCAAGGCGGCACTAAAGCCCAACAAATTGATGCTGCTGCAGACAAATTAGCGGTGTTAATTGGCGCTGAAATCACTAAAGTGGTACCAGGCCGCATTTCAACTGAAGTCGATGCGCGCTTATCGTTCGACTTAGATGCAATGGTGGCTAAAGGCCGTAAATTAATTAAATTGTACGCAGAATCAGGCATTAGCAAAGACCGCGTGTTGATTAAATTAGCCTCCACTTGGGAAGGCATTAAAGCCGGCGAGATTTTAGAAAAAGAAGGTATTCAATGTAACTTAACATTGTTATTCGGTTTCGGCCAAGCGCGTGCTTGTGCGGAAGCAGGCGTATTTTTGATTTCACCATTCGTGGGCCGTATTTTAGACTGGTACAAAGCGAAAACGGGCGAAACATACACGCAAGAAACCGATCCAGGTGTGGTTTCAGTGCGCGCGATTTACGCTTACTATAAAGAACACGGCTATAAAACAGTGGTAATGGGCGCATCATTTCGCAATACTGGCGAATTAATCGCCTTGGCTGGTTGTGATCGCTTAACTGTTTCACCAAACTTATTGCAAGATTTGGCCGCAACTGAAGGCACATTGGTACAAGTGTTAAAAGATACTGGCGCGACTAAAACGCCACCTGCAAAAATGACTGAAGCAGAGTTCCGCTTTGAACTCAACCAAGACGCCATGGCAATTGAAAAATTATCAGAAGGTATTCGCGGGTTTGTTGCAGACCAAAACAAACTGGAAGCGGCGCTAAGTGAAAAATTATAATGCGAAAAATTATAAAGTAAGAAATTATAAAGGTGCAAAACTATTAAGTTGATTTTAGTTGCCACACTTACATCTTAGGGCATGAAACTGTAACTTAGTTGTAATAAATGTGGTTTAACATTGACAACAATGAGCAGGGCGCATACTATAATGCGTCCAGCTTAAAATGCACTAAACGCTAGGCTGTAATTGCCTTGCGAGTACTCGTCAGTTATAAATTCTGTTGTAAATATGAGTATAAAACTTAGTCGCAAAACAATTTAGTTGTAATAAAGTAGTAAATTTTTGTAACAATTTCTTATGATTATTGGTTTTAATTAATCAATCACTTTAAGTAATTTTAGTTACTAATAATAATTTTTAATCGGAGAGTACACCATGGCTTTAACCCAAATGGCATTAGATTCATTAGATTTTGACGCAACAGTTGCATTGGCAACTCAAGTTGCTCCACACGTAGATATTTTAGAAATCGGCACACCATGCATCAAGCATAACGGTGTTAAATTATTAGAAACTTTACGTGCAAAATTCCCAAACAACAAAATCTTGGTTGACTTAAAAACAATGGATGCTGGTTTCTACGAAGCTGAGCCATTCTACAAAGCGGGTGCAGATATCTGTACCGTTTTAGGTTGTGCTGATATCGGTACCATCAAAGGCGTCATCGATGTTGCAAACAAATACGGCAAAAAAGCACAAGTTGACTTGATCAACGTTGCTGATAAAGCTGCTGTAACTAAAGCGGTTGTTGCTGCTGGCGCACACATCATTGGCGTGCACACTGGTTTAGATCAACAAGCTGCTGGTCAAACACCATTCACCGATTTGGCGATGGTTGCTGCATTAAACCTTGGCGTTGAAATTTCAGTTGCTGGTGGCGTTAAAGCGGCAACAGCTGCTCAAGTACGTGACGCTGGCGCAACGATT
>JBKJRD010000070.1:0-9407 GCA_046594885.1 Methylotenera sp.
ACTGCCGCCCTCAACTGGCGTGAATGGAAGTCTAATCGCCCAATTTTCTTTTAAGTGGTCAACTGGCCCACTCTTGGCATCTTCTGCCAAAATGGCGCGCGACCAGTGAATTGAGCCTTCAGCTATCCAGCGCGCTTGAGTGGCTGAGAAATGATTATCTAAACGATTAATGAATCTCTGCTGATTGAATACGATTGTCGAAGCAATGGAAACGACTAAGGCCGCCAATAACATTGCTGATACAACGGCAATTCCAGATTCAGCATTTGGCGATTTATGCGCTGAAAAACGATGATTCATATGGCGAACACGCGGGTAACTGTTTCACCTGTATCAAATTTAATAGATATTTGCAAGGCGGAGGGTGCAAAGAAAAATTTCTGTGTACTAGCTAACTTTTCTGGCCAAGAGTTCACTAAGCGGCCATCAACTGTCAGATAGCTGAACTCAACTTGCGCTACATGTGTTAGCACTATGAACACTTCCGGCTTAGCAATAGGGGCCGCATCCAAAGACGGCCAAATCAATAACTCAATAGCACCTTCATGCAAACGGTAAGCGACTCTACGCGTGTCCATCAAGAAACCTGATTGTTCAGAATCCCCGAATCGACTGAAAACAAGCTGTGCTCCATACTCTCCAGAGTAATAGGGACTGCCGATCCACGCTGGTTCTAAACTTCCGTCACGTCCTCTTATCGGTCGATTCACCGCTTGCTTCACATCTAATTCAACACGATCAAAAAATAGTAGCAACTGTTGCCATCTATCATCTTCTACCCCAACACGCTCTTTGGTTTGAATAAGGCTACTTAGGCCCTTGTAACCGACAAACGAAAGTATCGCAAAAATAGACAATGCAACGATAAGTTCTATTAGGCTAAACCCTTTTAGTTTTCGTTTAAGCATTTATTTTTTAGGCGGCTCTAGTATTAAAAAGCCTACCAGACGTCTTAATTGAAAATTTTTGTCGTCAGAATTAGACACCTCAACCATTATTTTGCGAAAGGCTGGGTTTGGAGTCACGGTGATTGTTTCTTTCCAAATCATCTGAATGCCCGCCTGGGTTTCTAAACCTGAATATTTTCCAGGCGTTAACCAATCATGCTTAGCCTTGTGCATTTCTAACCTATTTTGCGCAATAAGGTCTGCCAATACACGATGCTTTAATCCATTGCTAATTTCAATCGCGCGCACTGCAGAACGGTTCGCAGCAGCGAGTGTCACTGCAATAATGGCCATGCCCACTAAAACTTCGATTAGTGTGAAACCTATTTGCTTGTATTTTGAATTCATAGCGCTGGAAATTGAGTCGAATTAGGATTCACACTTTCAAATTTACCCAGTAGATTGCCCTGAACTATCCGCTTTTTTTCGCCGATAGATAGGGTGATTTGAACAGGGGCGTAAATGCCGGTAGGAGAAAATGGCACAAGGGTATCAGTTGTCATTGTAGCTTGCTGTTGCGTAGATGCGTTGAGTTGGATGCCCTCGGCCAGTTGACGTACGCGCAGCAAATCATCGTTGACAATAGGCTGCCAGATATCCTTATCCTCATCATGCTGCAAAAAACGATAGCCAGAAATAGTTGGGCTCCACCCTAGCCAGACACCGCGACTGCTTGCCGTGTCAGCAGCATATTCCAACAGTGTGGTGAGTCGCAAGGACTCCTCGTTAAGCACGTCATCATCATTTTTCATCAAATTCGGGATAACTAAACTTAATGAAATGCCTATCACAATCATCACTACCATTAACTCTAGCAGCGTAAAACCATTTGCTTTCCTATAAAGCCCAAGAGCCAATATCGGCATCATTACCTTCTCCACCCATTGCGCCATCTACACCAAAGCTAAATATATCCATTTCACTATGAACACCTGGAAAAAGATATTGGTAAGGATTTCCCCATGGATCTATGGGCAATTTCTCTAAATAGCCAGCAGTTTTCCAATTAGGCGGTATTGGAGATGAGCTTGGTTTAGTGACTAAAGATTGCAAGCCTTGATCAGTCGTTGGATAACGCTGATTATCAAGCTTATATAATTTTAAAGCTTGCAATATTGAGGCAATATCTTGTTTCGCCGCAATAGCTCTAGCTTCATCGGGGCGTCCCATGATTTTTGGTACAATTAAAGACGCCAAAATGCCCATAATGACGATAACTATCATCATCTCAATCAGCGTAAAGCCCCGTTGGATACGAGCAAATTTCATTATTAACCTTTAGTTTTTTACCATTGCAAACCTTATTGTATTACTAATTTATGCGGCATTGTAAATGTAGAAAATTGCGAGGGTAATTTGAGCAACGCTTGATTTAAAAATATTTGTATTATCAACAAAAAAATGTTGCTTGATTACAACAATTTTTTAATCAAGCATACAAACCCAGGGTGAATTTTGCCTAGAGAACCAAAGAATTAATTGAAATCACCTATTAGAAAGCATTGCCTACAATTAAAAACTAGCGATTAAATTCAATCGAAACGAACGTGTCTCAATCGGATGAAAATGAATATCATCTACTCCAGCTGATGGCTCTCCAGGTAAACGAGAGGTGTAAAAGTAATCGATGGCTGAATCCTTGTTATTGGTCAAGTTATACCCTTCCAGATTGATTGTGGTTTTGGCGTTAATTTTATAGCCAATTCGACCATTAAGTGTAGTCGTGCCTTTTGATCTCACACTATTATCTTCAATTAACGGACGCGGTCCAAAATATCTCAATTGTAAACCGCCATAATACGGGCCAAGATTATCAATTGATAGTGCCAATGAGGCAACCCCTTCGATTGATCCGGGAATTCTATCTCCCACGCTATCATTGTCTCGAAAACGGGCGCGCGCATAGGCAATGTCTGCATCAATCGTCATCCAGCTAGTCGGCTTATAATAATTAGAGAATTCAAAACCCACTCTGCGGCTTGACCTTCCAGTGTCTGCGGTTGAGCCTGCATCGCCTGCAAACAATAGTTCTGAATCAAAATCTAATTGATACACAGCTAAACTAGATTGCAGTCCAGGAATGAACTCAGACCTCACGCCCAGTTCGAAGCCATTCGATGCCACAATTGGCTTTTCGCGACTAACGCTGGTAGTAGGTTCTTTAGGATCAACCGTTATGGTTGTGCCACGTGCATCATTGCTATGAAAGCCGTTACCAATATTAACGTAATATTCTGTTTTAGCCCATGGTCCAAAAATCATGCTTAATTTTGGGCTAGTTTGCCTGTCATTGGCTGTGCCAGAATTGATAGCCAAGTCGCTACTCACATCATTGTGATAATAATCTTCACGAATACCAGCGATGGTACGAAATTTCTCTGTCCAGTAAGTGGTGTTTTGAAAGTAAGCCCCCAGACTACTTTCTACAATATGATCTTGTCTGGTTGTAGATAAGCGCTGGCGCGCTTTGGTATTCTCCAAGGCGTTGTAAATATTATCATTTTGAAATTGTAAGCCTACTTTATTTTCAGATTTAAAGCTTAAAAAAGGCATTCGCCAACTGTGGTCGGCATTAACAGCCGTCGTCACTCGCCTATCAGGCTGGCTAAATTGGTCTCCGTCTATTGGATTATCTAAAAAGTAGGTAAAATTTGAATATAATTTGAGCTTATTGTTGAGGATGTAAGCATTAATATTGGTCGCGTTTGTGGCGGATGATTGATGCCAAGCGCCAGATAAACTATAGCGTTGCGCCTCGCCGCCGTCCGTTTTATCGATCGCATCAAATCGTCCTGAAATAAAACCGGCATCGATGGCGCGTTGCGCAATTTGATCAGTGGCGTTCCATTTTGCGCTGTAAGCCATGGCAGTGATATTAAAGCCATTATCAGGTTCACCTTCACTGTAGCGTAACACCCCATTGATTTTTTTATAGTCATCAGGATTTTTAAAAGGACCATCGTTTTTATATAGCTCCAGCGCATACAGTAAATTCCCCCCGCCCACATTTGGCGAGTCTGCCAACAGTAATCTTTTGTAGCCGTTTTGTCCTACGCCTGCACTGGCAATGCCTTGGGCTAGCTTATCTGCATAAAGCACACTGACTGCACCCGCAGAAGAAAAATCGCCTTCTTCCGCATAATAAGGACCTTTGCGATATTGAAGTGCTTCGGTAATTTCTGGAATTAAAAAATTCAAATCTGTCCAGCCCTGGCCATGACCATGACTTCTTTGATTAACCAGCATACCATCTACTGTGGTGCGTAAATCGGTACCATGATCGAGATTGATCCCGCGTAGGTAAAACTGATTGGCTTTGCCCTCGCCACTGTGTTGGCTAACGATTAGCCCAGGTGTTGCTTCTAGCATCTCCCCTGGCCTGTAGACTGTTCTTGCTTTAAGTTCTTGTTGTGTGACAAATCCTTCGCTAGCGGCATTTGAAATGCCAATCTGGCTGGTTCGCGATGCCTCAACCGTAATAGTTTTTAAATCTATTTCAGCTTCATCCTCTTCGGCAGCATAAGCCAAAGGCTGCATTTCGCTCAGACACAATATCGTTACAGAAAACTTTAAAAACTTATAAAAGCGTTTATTACTTTGTTGAATTTTCTGCATCATTATTTACTCTTTTTAATGATTCTGTTGTTTTATAAGGAGTCGATTTCATCTAACTGTGTTTCAAAGAGTTTTAACAATACAAATTAATAACAAATTAATAATAAAAAGTTAAAACTTAGTAAGACAAAATAGTAATTCTTCATACTTTAACGTAAATTTTACTATTTTAGATTCATTTTTTTATAAATTATTATTGATATTAAAACTTAGTGAGTCTAAGTCTTAGGTTTAAGGTGAGTATGTAGCATTGAATCATGTGGATGATCATGTCCAGGATGCGTGTGTGAATGCGTTTCCATCTCAAGAGGCACAGTATTAATGTTGCCATGACGAACACCACTTAGGGCGATCAGAAGATTGGCAAACGAATTGACCAGTTTAAAGGGGCCTTTGAGCACTAACGTTTCAAGACAGTTATCATGATTTATATGAATTTGCATCGTAGAAACGCAAATATCATGATGCTCGTGTTGCATACTCATAATCTTACTGGCTAGTTCACGCTCTGCATGATTGTAAATATAGCTAACGGTTGCAACACAATATTTCACTTGATATTTTGTTTTACGTTCGGCTTCTATGCGTGCCCTGAGCAAGTCCCTGAAAGCCTCTGAACGATTTTCATAGCCATGCCTAGCAATTAGTTCATCAAATTGTTTAGCTAGAGATTCTTCAAGTGAAATAGTGATTCGTTGCATAAATGAAGGCCATTACTAAAAATGATTGTTAAATGTGCGGTCTGCAAGTGCAGGGATAAATAAAAAATCAGCTTCAATACTGGCGCATTATAGGTGTATGACTATGGTTAGGCTGATTTTAAGTGGTACCTGTCAACTACGAGGCTCTTAAATTAAAAATGCAAAAATTTATTTATTTTTACGTATTCATTTTAACAGCGACATTCCATTTTATTCAACTGTAATTTAGCAATGCTCGCCCTGTTCAAATTCTCATCATTTACTGTAAATCTTTCAACAGTTAACTGAAAAAAAATAAGTGGAATTTAAAATTAATCAATAAAAACAGTTAGTTAAGAATAATTTTATTTGGCATACATTATGCAATTGTATTCATCACTAAGTGCAATCAATAATGAATAAGGAGTGATTAACATGAACAATTATGATGTTTATACTGTATATGCGGCATTTTTGGTGCAATGTAGAAACGTGATGGGGCCATTTGATATTGATAAATTAGCCAGCGATGAATCGTACAAAGCGGATTTTTTTAATCGTGTGCGCTTAAGTGCAGATGATAAGCTATTTGAATTAGCAGAACTGGTTAACCAGGCAATAAACGAGGAAACTTCGAGCGTGCATTAAGGCTAAACTTAACACTAAAAAGTGGCTCATTTTTAAGTGTTAAGTTGGTTTGCCCATTTCTAATTGCGTTTGTAAAAAGTGGTGGCGTGTTCTGATCTCGTATTCGATTGTGTTTGCGTTTGCGGATTGTGATTGGGGCGATTGGGGCGGCCATTGAAATACTTGCTATTCGGGTAAGCGCCTTTAAATCGCTGACCACCAATCCAGCGCGATGCGCCAATGCCGCCGTAAGGATAATTGTAAAATTGCCCACCGCCAATCACTGCATTTTGCACTGGCTGTGGCAAAGCGCCACCACAAACCGCGTCCATTTCATTCTTTTTCATGGCAATTAAAGCGTTATCGCGCCAATCAACACGCGCGGTATATTCGTAATCACTTTTTGCTTGCGCACAAGCGTTAAGTTGTGCATTTTGGTTGGTATATTGTGTTGTTGCAAGCGTTACAGGCGCACTTACTTTCTGCGCAACGGCAATCAACCGCCAATGTTCTTTAGTTTGCGCCAGCGATTGTGCCAAGCTAAAGTTTTTATTCAGCAAAGCTTCAATGACGGCTTTATCTAGCGCGGCATTTGTTTGCGGTTGCTCGGTATCATCAACGGGCGATTGATTGTTTAAAGGTGATTGCGCCTGAATATTGGGTAGCGACTGCTGGGACGATTTCGCACAAGGTGCATCTGTGTAAACTGTGTTACTTTGGCTGGTATTTTTATCGATTGCAGTACATTTGTACACTTGCGCATGCACAGTTACAGTAAAAATTAGGCCAGCTAAAACAAATGCAGCAAACAATGTAATGTGTTTAGCATATCGGCCATTCAAACTAGATTGAATACCTTGTTTATCCACATAATCATGCATAGTTAACACCTAAAATAAGGCAAAAAATGATTCGCTTTTATCAGTTAAGTCTGATAAATACCGATCAAATATTACGTATGACTTTGTGCAGTGTCGTTAGTTTCTGCAGACTTTTTAGGCGGCAGAATGAACTCTGCAGGATGTTGATTCAACCGGCTGCCCAATTGAATCAATAAAACTTTCCATTGTTTGAAACGTATTTTACGCGATTTCATGGCAACATAAAGTGCCAAGCTAAAGCTGACTGTCAAATTCATAAAAGCAATCAAGCCAAGCCCCAAGGCGGCATAAGCTGCTGTCTGCCAAGTTAAAATGAAATCTAAATCAAAGGCAGCAAAACCAACAAAAGCCGATGAAAACGCAATGTGGCGAATATCAAAAGATAGGCCGAACAAAACGCCAATTGCGCTCATACCGCCCAATAAACAGCCAAAGTAAAAGTTACCTGCTAACGCGCCTAAGTTATTTTCAATGTAATGCGCGACGCGATCTAAACGCGCTAAACCCAGCAACTTTTGTAAGCACTTAACAGCCCTTATACGCTGTGGAATTTTATTGTAAATAGCGAGATTATCGTAATAACCCGCGATTAAACCCGATAAAAACAGACAAACACCCGCAATGGCCGCATAAAATAATGCGCCACTGCGTATAGGGTCAATATCAGTCAACAGATGTTGCGCTTTTTCTGGCGTAATAAAGTGTTGGCCCGAAATCGTTAAAAAGCACCATCCAATCAACATCGCCATCGGAATTGCAAATGTGACGTTGCCTAGAATGGCGACAATTTGACTGCGTACTGTGTTGGATATGATGGCGATCAAGCTACTCATTTCTTTAGACTTGCCATCAGCCGCATCAATGCTCGATGCAATGGCCGCCGCGGTCATCGCAGGCTGTTTGGTGGCAACCGTAAAATGTAAAATATGAATCAACATAAAGCCCAGCCCATAATTCAGGCTAAACAATATCGCCTCTGTTAAAGGCGCCAAGTGTAAATCTGCTAGCAAAATCTTAATCATACTCATGATGGCAATGACCAAGCCTGCGCCCATGGCAGAACGCATTAGCGCAAAATATTCGCGTTGATTATTGGTGATGTAATGCTCACCTGTGCGACTGGCATTTTCGGTCACACGCAGCGCCATTACTTCTAAATTTTCTTGCCAATGCTCGCCAACATCATTTTTATGGCATTCGCTGTAAACCAATTCTTTAAATAAATGCACCATTTCTAGATGCGCATTGGTATTTAAATCCGCATCAATATGTTGAGTTAAAATATGCAATAGCACTTCTAAACGTTGTATTTGCTGGGTCATGCGTTGCAGCAGATAAGTTAGGGTAATACTCGTACCTTCTTGCGAACTATTGCGGCGGATTTTGCCCACAATGGCTTTACATTGATCTAACATGACCAAAATATGCTTGGTATCTATGGTGTTATCTTCGGCATTAGCTGCAATAAAAAACGCGGCAAACTCTTCATTTTGCGTAATAAAAGGCGATGTATGCTTTTCTAATTCAGGGTGATTGCGCAGCAGTTCTGGCTCTAGTCCTAATGCCGTAACACGGTAAGAAAGCACTTGCGCCGCATCCAGCAAATGCTCGCGACAGATATTAATGGTTTTGATGGGCGCAGCCGCAAATTGCAAGGCTACGATTAATTCCACCCAAACTGTATCTGGAACCGCGTTAATCCAAACTTCGTCACTGCTTTTGGTAAAAAACTGCGCAAACAAATCCATTAAGTAGCTTGGATCAATCGCTTCAGGCAAAAATTTATGTGCGATTCGCCGCCGCATCTCGCTAAAAAAACTAGAAAAAACTGAATGGCGGGCGATTAAAAATAGTGAAATAGGCTTGCGCTCACTTAAGAGGCTTAACACTGCCTCGCGCAATAATTGGGCTTTTTCAGGGGCTTGATTGAGCGACTCACATAGCGCTTGAATCGCTGTGATTGCGTCTTCGGTTTGATGTGGTTTTTCAGGACGTAAATGATTAACTAATTTAGCGATTAATTCTGGCGCGCGCTCAGCGTCGCGCGCATATTGTTCAAATGCATGTTCAATCATTATTATTCATTAACCAATATTGTTGTTTTAACCGTTATCGTTTGCTCTGGCGCTTGATACTTAACACTTAAAAACAACTAAAATCTATTTAATTTTTAAGCAAATTGCGTTTTTTGCGCCTTGGTTAAATGCGGACTTAACACTTGTAGCATCTGAGAAAATACTTTTGGGTTTGCCGCCACAATATTACCTGTGGTGAGCCAACTTTCATTGCCTTCAAAATCACCTACAATACCGCCCGCTTCTTGCACCAGCAAACCACCAGCGGCAATATCCCAGCTAGATAAATTCATTTCAAAAAAACCATCGGTGTAGCCTGCCGCCACATAGGCTAAATCCAACGCAGCTGAGCCTGGACGACGAATGCTGCTGGTGCTTTTAATCATGTCTTTGAGCATGGCCATGTAGGTATCTAAATGCGTAAAATTTTTAAACGGAAAGCCTGTGGCGATGAGTGCAGCTTGTAATTTGCTGCGATTGGCTACGCGAATGCGTTTATCGTTTAAAAAAGCGCCACGACCTTTGGTAGCGGTAAACAAATCGTTGCGCACAGGGTCGTAAATCACCGCTTGTGTCAGTACG